>NZ_JAVDVA010000077.1:0-1009 GCF_031456635.1 Streptomyces sp. 3330 | reverse complement strand
CTAGGCGCTGTTTCTCGGATCATGTGCGGAGCCAGATGATGAGTGCTGCGAGGGTGACTGTGCCGAGGTAGGTGTAGGCCCGTTTGTCGTAGCGCGTGGCGACGGCGCGGAAGCCTTTGAGGCGATTGATGGCACGCTCAACTGTGTTGCGCTTCTTGTAGCGTTCGCGGTCGAAGCTGGTGGGACGGCCGCCCTGGGAACCGCGGTTGCGTCGGTGTCTGCGTTGGTCGAGCCGTTCGGGGATGGTGTGCGATATGCCGCGCCTTCGCAGGTAGCGGCGGTTTTCGCGGGACGTGTAGGCCTTGTCGGCCAGGACATGGTCGGGTCGGCTGCGCGGTCGGCCGACGCCGCTGCGGGGCACCGACACGCGCTCCAGGACAGGCTGCAGTTGGGGGCCGTCACCGTAGTGTCCGGGTGTCAGGAGGACGGCGAGGGGCCGGCATCGTCCGTCGGCTGCAAGGTGGATCTTGGTGGTGAAGCCGCCGCGGGAGCGTCCCAGGCACTCGCCGATCGGACCACCTCCTCCAGCCGGACGGCCAGTTTCCGAAGAACCGGATCGACCTGGTTCGTCCGCGGAAGGGCCCCCCTTTGAGGGCTCGCGGCGGGCGGTGCCTTCCTCGCGCCGGCGGCGTGCTGGTGAGCCCGCACCGCCGTGGAGTCCACGGACACCTCCCAGTCGATGTGGCCCGCGGCGTCCTCGGCGGTCTGCACTTTCGACAGGAGCATCTGCCAGGTCCCGTCCGCCGACCAGCGGCGATGGCGTTTGTAGACGGTCTCCCACGGCCCGAACCGCTCCGGCAGATCCCGCCACTGCACCCCCGTGCGGACCCGGTAGAGCACACCGTTGATCACCCGTCGGTGATCGCTCCACCGGCCCCCACGTGCACCACCGCGAGGTAAGAACGACTCCAGCCGATCCCACTCCGCATTCGTCAGGTCTCCGCGTCCCATGGAGCCAGCCTGCCCTCAACACCCCACCCAAGGAGGGAGATCCGAGAAACAGCGCCTA
>NZ_JAVDVA010000076.1:0-1068 GCF_031456635.1 Streptomyces sp. 3330 | reverse complement strand
GCTAGGTGTATTGACCCGCAGGGTTGTTGACGCGGGTGATGGGGGGCTGGCCTGCGAGTGCGGTGTGGCTGCGGTGGTGGTTGTAGGTGTGGAGGAAGTCTGCCAGGGCTGCTGTGCGCTCGTCGTTGGAGGTGTAGGGCCGTTGGTAGGCCCATTCGTCGAGGAGGGTGCGGTTGAAGCGTTCGACCTTGCCGTTGGTCTGGGGCCGGTAGGCGCGGGTGAGTTTGCCGGTGGCGCCGAGGTCGGCCAGGGCGGCTTTCCAGGCCAGGCCCTTGCGGTAGGCCCAGGCGTTGTCCGTGAGGACGCGTTCGATGCGGGTGATGCCGTGTGCGCGGAAGAAGGCGGCCGCGCGGGTGAGGAAGCCTGCGCAGGTCGTGACCTTCTCGTCGGGGTGGATCTCGCTGTAGGCGAGGCGTGAGTGGTCATCGACTGCGGAATGGACGTAGTCGAAGCCCATGTTGCTGCGGGTGGCCCGGCCGGCCTGGCGGCCCAGTACCTTGTGGCCGCCGCCGTCGGGAATCCGGCCGAGCTTCTTCACGTCGATGTGGATCAGCTCGCCGGGGCGGTCGCGTTCGTAGCGGCGGATCACGGTCCCGGTCGGGCGGTCGAGCCAGGAGAGCCGGTTCAGCCGGTGACGGGTCAGAACGCGGTGCACGGTCGAGGCGGGCAGGCCCAGGATCGGGCCGATCCGGGCCGGTCCGAGCTTGCGGTCGGTGCGCAGCCTGCAGATACGTGCCTCGATGTCCATCGGGGTCCGGTGCGGTGTCCGCAGGGGCCTGCTGGAGCGGTCGGCCAGGCCTGCCTCGCCCTCGGTCCGCCAGCGGCGCAGCCACTTGTGGGCCGTTGCTCGTGAGATCCCCATCTCGGCCGCGACATGCGCGACCGGGCGGCCCGAGCAGACACGTTCGACCAGCAGGTGCCTCCCGAAAACGGTCAGCCGAGCATTACGGTGGGACATGAAGGCCTCCGTGCGGTGAAGATTCGACACCTCCACCACACACGGGGGCCTTCACCATGATCAAGCCCGGGCCCGTGTCAACAACGCTCGTGACCAATACAGCTAGGGCG
>NZ_JAVDVA010000075.1:0-1110 GCF_031456635.1 Streptomyces sp. 3330 | reverse complement strand
ATGCGTACGTCAGAAGACGGGCGCAGTGAGCTTCTTCAGCCGTTCCTCCGGCGAGTGGTGAACTGCTGGGTGTTGACGTTGCGGGTGAGCAGGGCGACTACTGACCTGCCCACCCGGACCGCGACTCCGGACGTCACCCGATCGGTGGCCGTTCTGAAGAAGCTCAGTGAACTGGATCCGTCCTGCTTGCGTAGTGCCCACAGAAGCTCGCCTCCGTCTCGAGAGGGTCGTTAAATGCCAAGTCGTGCAGAATTGACCGCCCATACACTCCAATTGATGACAGAATGGCTAAGGCAATGTGAAACGCAACCAATTACTGGATCCGACTATCTCATTAAGATAGGTGTAAAAAATGCGGACCTCATATGGAATCAGAAGGGTAAGAATACCGCAGCTTTTCAGGGACTGACGCCTAGGCAGAGAATTCAGTTCGACATCCTGACCGAAAACGGAAAACGCATGGCTCATCTGAGTGCGGCAGACTTCAACGCTGCGGTTGCAGAGCGTGAGGCGCGGGCAGCGGACGGTGGGGGTTCGGTGCCTGGTTTTGGCGAGGGGCCTTCGTCCGTATCGATGCTTCAAGCTCCGCAGCAGGTGGCGGACCATTACTCTCTGCCTGCGCGCCAGTCCGGACCACATCCCAGCGCACCAGTGCCTGCCTCCTCGCTGCCTGCACCCGCCACGGCTCCGTACGCTGTTGCCGCCGCCGCGCAGGCTCACCCAGTCGCCGCACCGGACGCTTCCGCGCTGAGGGCGTGGGTAGGGCAGCTCGAAAATTCTGCAGCCTTCCGGCCTGTGCTGAATGACCTCCGGGAACTGGCGATGGCGCATGCATCCGCCCATGGCATTCGCAACGATCAGCTAAACTCCTTCACTGAACTAACCCATCGCATGCCAAGCACCTGGACAGAGCCGGAGAATATTGCAAGACTGGGACGATTGAAGATCCAGATCGAAAATTCCTCGGCCAACACATTTATGATGATCGCCCGTCAGCATTCCCTGTCCACAGGGCTGCGACAGTCCAGCGGTCTGGGCCGCTGAACCTATCCTTCTCCCTGTGACAGCCAGGGGTATTGCGTGATGAGGATTGGTCCGGGTTCGCCGGTC
>NZ_JAVDVA010000074.1:0-1208 GCF_031456635.1 Streptomyces sp. 3330 | reverse complement strand
AGTGATGCATGTCACGGGGGGTGGGTGAACCTGGGGGGTGTGTTGCTCGATGTGTCTGTCGAACCAGCGGGGACACATGGGGAGACAGTGAATGGCGATCCTGCGGCCGCGTGCCACAAAAGCCACAAGTCACGAAGCGGTCATCAGGGCTCTGTATGCGGAGCATGGCCGGGCACTGCTGGCGTACGCGACTCGTCTGACAGGTGATCGGCTGATAGCGGAGGACGTGGTCCAGGAGACCCTGATCCGTGCCTGGCGTCACCCGGAGGTCGTGTCCAACCCGCAGGGGTCGTTGCGGGGGTGGCTGATCACGGTGACCCGCAACCTCGTCGCGGACCGCTACCGTGCCAGGGCCGCCCGTCCGACGGAGGTGGCAGAGAGCGAGACCACGGTCCCGGTGCAGCAGGACCACTCGGACAACGTCGTCGAGTCGATCGTCTTGATGGAGGCTCTCGCCCAGCTCAAGCCCGACCAGCGGAACGTTTTGATGGAGGTCTACTATCACGGGCGCAGTGCCGCCGAGGCCGCGGTACGGCTCGGTATCCCGGAGGGTACCGTCAAGTCCCGGGCTCATCATGCTCTGAAAGCCCTGCGCAAGGTGTATGTGGCCAAGCCCGGCAGCGACGTTCAGCTTCGGAAGGTGGCAGTGTGACCACGCAGGAGCACTCCCATGACGTACTGCTCGGCGCCCACGCGCTGGGCCTGCTCGACGCCGACGAGCGAGCCAGGCTTGAGGAACAGATCGAGGCGTGCGAGGTATGCCAAGTGGAGCTGGCCGATCTGAGGGCACTCGAGGCCGAACTCGGGGAGGTGCCACCTGAGTTCTTCCTGGACGGCCCGCCCGAGGACGGCGATCTGCTGCTCCAGCGCACCCTGCGGCAGGCACGTCAGGAACACACGGTCATCCAGCGCCGTAGGACTGTCGTGACCGGCCTCGTCGCCGCGGCTCTCGCCGGCGTACTGCTCAGCGGCGGATATCTCGCAGGCCAGACACACACCTCCCCCGACACCCTCGCATCCCGGTCCGCCGAAGACCCCGGCGACGGGACATGGACAGGTTCCGCGATGGACCCGGCGACGCGGGCGACGATGAAGGCGACCCTGACACCGGCCGCGGGATGGGTCCGTGTCGACGCAACCGTCGCCGGACTCCAGCCCGGCGAGAAGTGCCGGCTGATCGTCCTGTCGACATCAGGCGAGCGCGAGAT
>NZ_JAVDVA010000073.1:0-1367 GCF_031456635.1 Streptomyces sp. 3330 | reverse complement strand
AGAGGACGTTAAGTCCGTTTCTGGTAGCGGCCTCGTCCGGGCTGGATGAGGAAGCCTTGGCGGGTGAGGTGTCCGAGACGGCTGCGGGTGATGTTGACGGATGCCTCGTCGGTGGGCATGCCGAGGAGTTCGTGCAGCTCACGGGCTCGGAACTCTTGGTCGGGGTGCTGGTTGAAGGTGTTCACGATGGCCTGGTAGGCGGTGTTCGTCTCGGGCGGTGCGGGTTGGGCTCCAGCCGGTGCGAGTTCGGCGATGACCTTCCGGGTGGTGGCCAGGTCCGCGAGTCGTGCTTCGGTCTCGGCCAGGGATGCGGTCAAGTGCTGGATCTGGTCGCGCAGTTCACCGGACCGGGCTGTGGTCTCGTCGTGCTGGGCCTGGAGGTCGGCCAAGAGCTCGATGACGTTCACGCGGCCAGCCCGAGGGTGTCGCGCCAGGCCGGACTCGGTGTGGTGAGGCGGCGGGCCATGTTCGCGATCGAGGCCCAGTAGACGCGCGAGGCGGACGTGTCGGGGCGGTGGTCGTACTCGCGGGCCAGGCGGCGGTGCAGCATCAACGTGCCGTTGACCTGCTCCACGATCCACCTCTTCGGTTGCGGGACGAAGCCTTTGCCCTGGTCGTCCGGGTTGCGGCGGACGACCTCGACGTCGATGTCCAGCAGGGCACCGCGGATGAGAACCTCGTCCTTGAAGCCCTGGTCCACCAGGGCCTTCTCCAGGCGCATCCCGCACCGCTCGGCGGTCTGGTCAAGCAGGGCGGTGCCGGCGGTGTTGTCGTGTGCGGATGCGGCCAGGACGACGACGCCGATGATCAGCCCCAGAACGTCGACGGCCAGTCCCCGTTTGCGGCCCGACACCTTCTTGTTGGCGTCCAGTCCCGTCGTGGTTTTCGGGACACCGGCGACCGCACGGACGGACTGGGTGTCGATGATCACGAGGGACAGGACGGGTCCTCTAATCGCCTGGCTCTCTCCCGCACCTGGCAGCGCAGGAGTTCCTGGATCCGCTGGTCAAGGCCGTCTTCGCGCCACAGGCCGAAGTAGTAGAACACCGCCGACCAGGCCGGCAGATCATGGGGCAGGTAGCGCCACTGACAGCCCGTCCGGTTCTGGTAGAAGATCGCGTTCACGACCTCCCTCAGATCGCAGGTCCCGGGATCGCCGGTCGCCGACCGTGCCACCCTGTCCCGCTTCCAGGCAGTGATCATCGGCTCGATCAATGCCCAATGCTCATCCGACAAGTCGCTCGGATACGGTCTTCGGTCCATGCCCGCATTCCAGCATGCGCATGACGAATGGTCGGCCCGCACGGCGATCAGTACCACGATCGAGCGATCACGAACCGGGGAAGATCGGACTTAACGTCCTCTGA
>NZ_JAVDVA010000072.1:0-1821 GCF_031456635.1 Streptomyces sp. 3330 | reverse complement strand
TGCTCCGCACTCTCCCTCAGCCCCTGCGCGAGATCCGTCCCGACGGTTTCCCGCGCGTACTGCTCCGCACTCTCCCTCAGCCCCTGCGCGAGATCGCCTGAAGCAGGATGAATATGCGTAATCCCTTCGGTGTACGTGTCGACGGCATTTGTGGCACGTAGCTCGTACGGCGACAGCGACCCCTGAGCGGTTCGCTCCGAAGAAGAGTAAGAAGGCAGACTAGACGCGGCAAAAAAATCTTGCCTATAGCGCTCAAGTTGATCCATGTCGCAGCGCCAAGTAGCCACTATTCCGACGGCTGGTCCGGTCTGCAGAAAAACACCACGCTGCCGCATTTCGCCAAGAATTTCCATCTGCAATCTATCACCCAGTTCGTCCGCGTCCGTGAACAATTGATCCATGGTGAATGATGTGCCCCGGTATTCCTTCACCGCTCCGTAAATTCGCTCCATAACGTCTTGCCTATCGAAAATCGCATCAGGAGACATCGTCAACTCTTCTCGTTACGTTCAGGTCTGAGGATTATTTGCTTTCGCCATCAGCAAGGCGCCGCTCGGCTGTCTAAGAATTGACCCGCAACTGCTGGTCACGGATGAGATGATCTTGTCGTGTCTGGTGTGCTCACGGCTTCGGAGCCTTCATGGATAGCCCCGTTCACCGGGCTGAGTGCGCGTCAGTTTGCGCAGCTGATCACCGCGTTGCGGCGCGAGGGCGCCGACCCGGTGCGCAAGGGCCGGCCGTAGAGCCTGCCGCTGGAGGACCGTGCGCTGCTGGTCGCTGCCTACTGGCGGACCAACCTCACGCTGCGCCAACTGGCGCCGCTGTTCGGGGTGTCTAAGTCGGCCGCCGACCGCATCATCGACCACCTCGGACTTGCGCTCGCCCTCCAGCAACGCAAGCGGTTCCGCAGGGACGCCGTGCTGATCGTGGACGGCACCCTTGTCCCCACCCGCGATCACCAGGTCGCCGAGCAGTCGAAGAACTACCGCTACTCGACCAACCACCAGGTCGTCATCGACGCCGACACTCGACTCGTCGTCGCCGTCGGCCGCCCGTTGCCCGGCAACCGCAACGATTGCAAGGCGTGGGACCTGTCCGGCGCGAAGGACGCCGTCGGCAGGACAACGGTCATCGCGGATGGCGACTACCGCGGCACCGGCCTGGTCATCCCGCACCGCCGCGAACCTGGCCAGGCCCAACTCCCGGACTGGAAAGAGGATCACAACACCTCCCACCGCAGAGTCCGCGCCCGTGTCGAGCACGCCTTCGCCCGAATGAAGACCTGGAAGATCCTCCGCGACTGCCGCCTCAAGGGCGACGGCGTCCACCACGCCATGCTCGGCATCGCGCACCTGCACAACATCACTCTCGCCGGGTGACGGAGAAACGGCAGGTCATCCCGCCCGTCAGAGATCATTTACGGGACAACGCTTAGGAGGATCAGGCGGTCGGATCGTCATGCCCCTTACTACGTATCTGCACAGATTCTGGGTCACCGATCCCAAGCGAACTACCCCTGAGCTCGTGCGCGGGCGCTACTGAACTTGATTGAGTGAGCTCTTTCAGCGGTGCCGCTCTAGGGTGAGGACGGCTGCGGCGATTGACGACATTCGATTCGGGCTGTACCGGGCCCTGCGGAAGATCCGCCAGGACTTCAGTCGCGCCACACCGCGTTGCACCGGAGCCCGCGCCGCGGAGAGCGCGCGGTTGACGGTTCGCCGGGCGGGTGTGAGGTCATGGCCGGGTGGACGTCTGATGGGTGTGGTCACCCATGGGCCGGCGCCCAGGTAGGCGCGGTCGGCGAGCACGGGAACGCCCTGG
>NZ_JAVDVA010000071.1:0-1971 GCF_031456635.1 Streptomyces sp. 3330 | reverse complement strand
ATCGGGCGCGCACTGCGCAGTGATCGGCTCGGAGAAACGCTCCTGCCGAAGCGCATCGCCCTGCCCGTCTTCGCTTCCGACCCGCTGTCCTCCGTGGCCTACGCGCCCGGGGAGGTGCTGCTGGTCCTGTCCATCGCGGGCGTGTCGGCCTACCACTTCAGCCCCTGGATCGCCCTCGCGGTCGTCGTGCTGATGTTCACGGTGGTCGCCTCCTACCGGCAGAACGTCCACGCCTACCCCAGCGGCGGCGGCGACTACGAGGTGGCCACCACCAACCTCGGCCCCAAGGCCGGCCTGACCGTCGCGAGCGCGCTGCTCGTCGACTACGTCCTGACCGTCGCCGTGTCCATCGCCTCCGGCATCGAGAACCTCGGCTCCGCGATCCCGTTCGTGGTCGAGCACAAGGTGGCCTGCGCGGTCGCCGTGATCGTGCTGCTGACGCTGATGAACCTGCGCGGCGTCAAGGAGTCCGGCAAGCTCTTCGCGATCCCGACCTACGTGTTCGTCGCGGGCGTCTTCATCATGATCGCCTGGGGCGCCTTCCGCGGGCTGGTCCTCGACGACACCATGCGGGCGCCGACGGCCGAGTACACGATCAAGGCCGAGCACCAGGGCCTGGCCGGGTTCGCTCTCGTCTTCCTGCTGCTGCGCGCCTTCTCCTCCGGCTGTGCCGCGCTCACCGGCGTCGAGGCGATCTCCAACGGCGTCCCCGCCTTCCGCAAGCCCAAGTCGAAGAACGCGGCGAGCACCCTCGCGGCGATGGGCCTGCTGGCCGTCACCATGTTCTGCGGCATCATCGTGCTGGCCCTGTTCACCAAGGTCCGGATGGCCGAGAACCCGGCCGTCGACCTGCTGCACAACGGGGTCGCGGTCGGCGCCGACTACGTCCAGAACCCGGTGATCACGCAGGTCGCCGAGGCCGTCTTCGGCAAGGACAGCTTCCTCTTCATCGTCCTCGCCGCGGCCACCGCCCTGGTGCTGTTCCTGGCGGCGAACACCGCCTACAACGGCTTCCCGGTGCTCGGCTCGATCCTGGCCCAGGACCGCTACCTGCCCCGCCAGCTGCACACCCGCGGCGACCGCCTCGCCTTCTCCAACGGCATCGTGCTGCTCGCCGGCGCGGCCACGCTGCTGGTGATCATCTACGGCGCCGACTCCACACGGCTGATCCAGCTGTACATCGTGGGCGTGTTCGTGTCGTTCACGCTCAGCCAGATCGGCATGGTCCGGCACTGGAACCGCCTCCTGGCGACCGAGACCGACCAGCTCAAGCGCCGGCACATGATCCGCTCCCGCGCGATCAACACCTTCGGCGCCTTCTTCACCGGCCTGGTCCTGATCGTCGTCCTGGTCACCAAGTTCACGCACGGCGCCTGGGTCGCGCTGCTCGGCATGGTGATCTTCTACGGCACGATGAGCGCGATCCGCCGCCACTACGACGGCGTCTCCGCGGAGATCGCCGCTCCCGAGGGCCCCAGCGACGACACCGTCCGTCCCTCGCGCGTCCACTCGGTGCTGCTGATCTCCAAGATCCACCGCCCGACGCTGCGCGCCCTCGCCTACGCCAAGCTGATGCGCTCCGACACTCTCGAGGCGCTCACCGTCAACGTCGACCCGGCCGAGACGAGGACGCTGCGCGACGAATGGGAACGGCGCGGGATCGACGTACCGCTGAAGGTCCTGGACTCGCCCTACCGCGAGGTCACCCGGCCGGTCATCGAGTACGTCAAGAGCCTGCGCCAGGAGTCGCCGCGCGACGCGGTGTCGGTGATCATCCCCGAGTACGTGGTCGGCCACTGGTACGAGCACCTGCTGCACAACCAGAGCGCACTGCGGCTCAAGGGCCGGCTGCTGTTCACGCCGGGCGTCATGGTCACGTCCGTCCCGTACCAGCTCCAGTCGTCCGAGGTGGCGAAGAAGCGGGCCCGCAGGCGCCAGGAGTGGAACGCGCCGGGCGCGGTGCGACGCGGT
>NZ_JAVDVA010000069.1:0-2418 GCF_031456635.1 Streptomyces sp. 3330 | reverse complement strand
GGGGTGATGGGTGGCTGGTCGTTGTTTGAGAACTGCACAGTGGACGCGAGCATCTGTGGCCAAGTTTTTAAGGGCGCACGGTGGATGCCTTGGCACCAGGAACCGATGAAGGACGTGGGAGGCCACGATAGTCCCCGGGGAGTCGTCAACCAGGCTTTGATCCGGGGGTTTCCGAATGGGGAAACCCGGCAGTCGTCATGGGCTGTCACCCGCTGCTGAACACATAGGCAGTGTGGAGGGAACGCGGGGAAGTGAAACATCTCAGTACCCGCAGGAAGAGAAAACAACCGTGATTCCGGGAGTAGTGGCGAGCGAAACCGGATGAGGCCAAACCGTATACGTGTGAGACCCGGCAGGGGTTGCGTGTACGGGGTTGTGGGATCTCTCTTTCACAGTCTGCCGGCTGTGAGACGAGTCAGAAACCGTTGATGTAGGCGAAGGACATGCGAAAGGTCCGGCGTAGAGGGTAAGACCCCCGTAGTCGAAACATCAGCGGCTCGTTTGAGAGACACCCAAGTAGCACGGGGCCCGAGAAATCCCGTGTGAATCTGGCGGGACCACCCGCTAAGCCTAAATATTCCCTGGTGACCGATAGCGGATAGTACCGTGAGGGAATGGTGAAAAGTACCGCGGGAGCGGAGTGAAATAGTACCTGAAACCGTGTGCCTACAAGCCGTGGGAGCGTCGGACGGAGAGCTTGCTCTTCGTCTCGTGACTGCGTGCCTTTTGAAGAATGAGCCTGCGAGTTTGCGGTGTGTTGCGAGGTTAACCCGAGTGGGGTAGCCGTAGCGAAAGCGAGTCCGAACAGGGCGACTTTAGTAGCACGCTCAAGACCCGAAGCGGAGTGATCTAGCCATGGGCAGGTTGAAGCGGAGGTAAGACTTCGTGGAGGACCGAACCCACCAGGGTTGAAAACCTGGGGGATGACCTGTGGTTAGGGGTGAAAGGCCAATCAAACTCCGTGATAGCTGGTTCTCCCCGAAATGCATTTAGGTGCAGCGTCGTGTGTTTCTTGCCGGAGGTAGAGCACTGGATAGGCGATGGGCCCTACCGGGTTACTGACCTTAGCCAAACTCCGAATGCCGGTAAGTGAGAGCGCGGCAGTGAGACTGTGGGGGATAAGCTCCATGGTCGAGAGGGAAACAGCCCAGAGCATCGACTAAGGCCCCTAAGCGTACGCTAAGTGGGAAAGGATGTGGAGTCGCACAGACAACCAGGAGGTTGGCTTAGAAGCAGCCACCCTTGAAAGAGTGCGTAATAGCTCACTGGTCTAGTGATTCCGCGCCGACAATGTAGCGGGGCTCAAGCGTACCGCCGAAGTCGTGTCATTGCAGCAATAGGGCCAACGCCTGCTGTGATGGGTAGGGGAGCGTCGTGTGCCGGGTGAAGCAGCACCGGAAGGTAGTTGTGGACGGTTCACGAGTGAGAATGCAGGCATGAGTAGCGATACACACGTGAGAAACGTGTGCGCCGATTGACTAAGGGTTCCTGGGTCAAGCTGATCTGCCCAGGGTAAGTCGGGACCTAAGGCGAGGCCGACAGGCGTAGTCGATGGATAACCGGTTGATATTCCGGTACCCGCTGTGAAGCGTCAAACATCGAACCAGGCGATGCTAAGTCCGTGAAGCCGTTCCGGACCCTTCGGGGAAAGGAAAGTGGTGGAGCCGACGAACCAGACTTGCAGTAGGTGAGTGATGGGGTGACGCAGGAAGGTAGTCCATCCCGGGCGGTGGTTGTCCCGGGGTAAGGGTGTAGGACGGTGTGTAGGCAAATCCGCACGCCATACAGTCTGAGACCTGATGCCGAGCCGATTGTGGCGAAGTGGATGATCCTATGCTGTCGAGAAAAGCCTCTAGCGAGTTTCATGGCGGCCCGTACCCTAAACCGACTCAGGTGGTCAGGTAGAGAATACCGAGGCGTTCGGGTGAACTATGGTTAAGGAACTCGGCAAAATGCCCCCGTAACTTCGGGAGAAGGGGGGCCACGTCTGGTGAGGGGACTTGCTTCCCGAGCTGGGTGTGGCCGCAGAGACCAGCGAGAAGCGACTGTTTACTAAAAACACAGGTCCGTGCGAAGCCGTAAGGCGATGTATACGGACTGACGCCTGCCCGGTGCTGGAACGTTAAGGGGACCGGTTAGTCACTCTTCGGGGTGGCGAAGCTGAGAACTTAAGCGCCAGTAAACGGCGGTGGTAACTATAACCATCCTAAGGTAGCGAAATTCCTTGTCGGGTAAGTTCCGACCTGCACGAATGGCGTAACGACTTCTCGACTGTCTCAACCATAGGCCCGGTGAAATTGCACTACGAGTAAAGATGCTCGTTTCGCGCAGCAGGACGGAAAGACCCCGGGACCTTTACTACAGTTTGATATTGGTGTTCGGTTCGGCTTGTGTAGGATAGGTGGGAGACTTTGAAGC
>NZ_JAVDVA010000068.1:0-3659 GCF_031456635.1 Streptomyces sp. 3330 | reverse complement strand
TGTGGACGACGGCGTAATTCCCCGGGGCGACGGTCACGTAATTCCCCAGGTCCTGGCCTTTGTGTGGGGCTAGGTTGTTAGAGGCTGTCCGGTGTCGGCAGGTTGAGCCCGACACTGGCATCTGGGTGTGGCCTTGATCGAGGGGGAGGCTTGTGGTGGAGCTGCGCGCGGAAGCGGTCCGGTGGGTGGACGACGAGCCGTTCCCGGGCGTGGTGGAGGTCCGATTCACGGACGCGGAAGGGCATCAGTGGTCGCTGGTCGACAAGGCTCCGATCTTTGACGCCGACGGCGTGCTGGGTCCCGATTCGGCCTATCCACTGGAGGTCGGTGTCGCCTGCGTGATCGTCGGATCAGCCTGGCTCCAGGAGGATGGCGAGCGCGTCACGGTCTCCACCACGCCGCATGGTGTCGCGGCCAGGGATGGGCGGGACGAGTTCACGGTGCGGCGCGACCAGCTCACCTGCTGAGGGCAAGCGTGAGCATGCAGCGGTGGAGCTATCGCTATGTCGGACCGGCCGAGTTGAGGAGTCTCGTCCGACCGGGCGGCGAGGGCCGGAGCACGGGTTCGCCAGCGGACTTCGACGAGTGGGTCTCGGCTCGGACGGTGGAGGAGTTGGCCGAGCCCTTCACCTTCGTCGTGGATCATGCTGGGGTCCTGCGGCTCGCGCCGCGTCGCAGTGAGCACGTGGTGTGTGCTGCTGGGGAAGCGGTCCTGGGCGCCGGCGAGATCAGCTTCCGCGAGGAGTCCGGGCGGTGGGCGGTCGACGAGGTCAGCAATCAGTCGACCGGCTACTGCCCGGACGTCAGCTCGTGGGCGGCCGTCGCCGAGGCCCTGGACCAGGCCGGGATCGTTCGTCCGTCCGGCTTCACGCACGAGGTGGTGTTCCGGCGCTGCCCCTCCTGCCAACAGCTCAACGTCGTGCGCGAGGAGGACTTCGTCTGCGTCTTCTGCGACGAGGAACTGCCGCGGGAGTGGAACGTGGACCGGCCCGGACGCTAGGTGGTCGGCGGCTTGTCGGTCGGGCTCTTGGGTCGCTTGTTGGGCCGGTAGCTGGGGCCGTTCATGATGACCTGGTGACTGGCGTTGATGAGCCGGTCGAGGAGGGACTCGGCGACGACGGGGTTGGGGAAGAGCGGATACCAGTCACTGGGAGCCCGGTTGCTGGTGATGATCACGGACCGGCCCTGCCGCTCGGAGACGAGTTCGTAGAGGTCGTCGGCCTGGGGAGCGGTCAGCTGGCGCATGGCGAAGTCGTCCAGGATGAGCACGTCGGGGCGGACGATCTCCCGCATGCGCCGGTCCCAGGTGCGGTCCGCGTGGCCACCGGCGAGCTCGGCCAGGATCCGGCTGGTCTTGGAGAAGCGGACGTTGGCGCCCTGGCGGATGGCGAGGTGCCCCAGCGCCTGGGCGACGTGTGTCTTTCCGACCCCGACCGGCCCGAACAGAATTACGGACTCGCCCGCGTGGAGCCAGCGCAGGGCGGCCAGGTCACGGATCTGGGCCGCAGGCAGCTTCGGAGAGGCATTGAAGTCGAAGCCCTCCAAGGTGGCCTGCTGCTCGAACTTCGCTTTGCGCAGGCGGCGTTCGAAGGCGACGGCCTCACGGCGGGCGATCTCGTCCTGGCAGAGGACCTGGAGAAAGTCGAGGTGGCCGAGCTCGCCGCCATGGGCCTGGGCGAGGCGGGCGTCGAGAGTCTCCAGCATCCCCGACAGCCGCAGAGTTTTGAGTGACTCGCGCAGGGCGGTGTCCATCACGCTCATCGTGCGGCCCCCAGAGCGTCGCCGTGCTCCTGGTCATCGCGACGCTCGCCCGGCGTCTGCATGGGGATGGCGGCGGCGAACAGGCCCTCGGGCCCGTGCAGGAAAGCCGCCGCTCCGGCGTCGCCGGTCTCCGGTTCGGCCTCGCTCTCGGTGCCGGCGACCAGGATGCCCTTGATCGTGCGGTAGGACGGGTCGCCGACTGAGACGGCCTTCGCGCAGGCGGCCTCCAGGCGCCGGTCACCGTACTTCTTCCGCAGGCCGAGCACCCCTTGGGCGGCGCGGAGCCGGTAGAGCGCGTTGACCTCCAGCAACTGGTCGATCACCTCCCGACAGGCGTCACCGACCTCGGACGCCTGGCTGCGGCACCAGATCGGCGTCTTCATCTGGAAGGCGATCTTCTCCGGCGGGTAGTCGCCTCTGTCGGTGCGTTTGCCCTGCTCAAGGGCCGCGTGGGTCTTGACCAGCTCGCCCTCGTGGAAGACCTGGACCATGGTGGCGGTGGAGCGGACATCGACCTTGCGGCCGATCAGCTTCCATGGCACCGAGTAGAGGGTGCGGCCGACCTTGATGTGGATGTCCGGGCCGACCGTCGCGCTCGACCACTTCGCCAGCACGAACGGCGTCTGCGGCAGCGGGAGGAGGGCTTCGGCCTCCACCGCCTCGAACACCGCCAGCGGAGCCGCCCCCTGAAGCGGCCGACAGTGCCGGCGGCCCGCGGTCTCCCTCGCCCAGATGAGGGCCTCGGCCTGCATGTGGTCGAGGGAGGTGAACTGGCGCCCGCTCCAGAACGAGTCCCGGACATAGGGCATAGGCCGCTCCACCCTTGCCTTGTCCTTCGGGTGCGAGGCCCTGGCAGGATCCACCAACGTCCCGTAGTGGGCGGCGAGTTCGGCATACGACCTGTTGATCTGCGGGTCGTAGAGATCCGGTTTGTCCACCCCGGTCTTCAGGTTGTCCGGCACCAGACGGCGCGGGACACCACCGAAGAACCGGAACGCGTCCACGTGGGCCAGGGTCCACGCATGCTGGTCCATGTGCGTCACGGGACGCACGAACATGTGCCGCGAGCAGGGCAGTACCATCACGAACGCCCAGATCCGGTGCCGCTTGCCGGTCCTCGGGTTGATCCACTGCCCCAGGAAGCCGTAGTCGATCTGGGCCTCCGAGCCCGGCTCGACGTCGTCCCGCAGCACCGTGACCTTCGATCGCGCCGCCTCGTCCGGCAGGTTCGCGTGCACCCACCGCCGAAACGACGTGAGCGACGCCTTCAGCTTCTGTTCGTCACGCAGGCGTTGATGGATCGTGGTGACCGTGGTGGTCTCCAGCAGCTGCTTGATGTAGTCACGGTGCTCCTCGATCTCCGGCCAGGTCAGCTGGTTCAGCCGCCGGCTGGCCAGCTCCGGGAACCAGCTCTTGATCAGCTTGGACCAGTCCGCCTCACTCATGGGCGGCCCGCCCGGGGCCATCCCGGCCGCCTCCGCCGGCGCCAGGTACTTCCTGATCGTCTTGCGGTCCACCCCCAGCGAAGTGGCCACCTGGCTCTTTGACCGGCCCGCGTACCAGTGGACGTAGATCTCGACGATGTCGACCACGGTGAATGTTCTCCTTGCCATCCGGTGCGTCCGTCGACCTCTCGGCTCGCAGATCGAGGGACGCCTGCGGATCCGAGATGGTCAGGACCCTCGACTCGGGCACCGGCATGCCCATGGGGAACCAGACCGATTCGCAAGGAATGGCTAACTACTTCTCAAACCACCCAAAACGGCGAGAAACATGCAATGTCGAGCGGA
Organism: Streptomyces sp. 3330; assembly: GCF_031456635.1. Taxonomy (NCBI): domain Bacteria; kingdom Bacillati; phylum Actinomycetota; class Actinomycetes; order Kitasatosporales; family Streptomycetaceae; genus Streptomyces; species Streptomyces sp. 3330. The sequence goes on along the minus strand of NZ_JAVDVA010000068.1, from coordinate 108 downwards.
GTCCGCACCGGCCACGGTCACCATCCCCATGGGGACTCGTGACCGCAGGGGTGGGGAATTACGCCGACACGAAACCTCGGTTCGTGGGGAAATTCTTGGTCGCCGACA
>NZ_JAVDVA010000067.1:0-4029 GCF_031456635.1 Streptomyces sp. 3330 | reverse complement strand
CGGAGCGAGTAACTCCCACTCCCCATCGGTGAGTTCATGGCGACGTATCACCCCACCATGATCCACCACCCGGTGATCTTTGAAGACGGACCCTAGGAGCAGCGGGAGAGCGCCGTCGCCCGCTTCGACTTCAGGCAGGGTGTCACCCCCGCCGAGGCAATCTAGCCTTTAGAAAAAAGTCCCAAAAAATAGACCATAGTGCACTATATGTCTGCACACTCAGGCGAAAGTAGGCGCAACGGGCCGTCGACGCCGTGGACCTTGTCGGCCCCAACATCGCCAGCCCGCGGGCCGTCAGGGAAGTATCTGATCGGCATGCCGATGTGTATGTGGGTCACCCATAGCGCCACGACGTACGGACCTACTGACCCTGTCGGTTTAGCTTCGGGTGCCGGGGTTGAGGGCCAGTCCGGTTTCAGCGAGGCAGCCGTCGATGACCGGAGCACGGCCAGCGAGCAGGCCGACGACGCCCGTACCTGTGCGTGAGCGGTACCGACGGATATCGCGAAACCGGCCGCGATGCGCGCTGCAGGTTGCGGCCAACGCTCGGCGCACGCCGGCGCGGCCCAAGCTTGCACCACCGGTCACTCTCACAAGGGTGACGATGACCATCGTGACCCACTCGACCGGGGCGCGAGGCAGGTCGAGTGCGGCAGGGTTCGCAACCAACCAGGTTCCCGTGCCGGTGGGTTGAGACGTCGAACACCTCCTCCACCGGCATGGGAGCCTCGTGCGTTGCAGTCCATCGCCTCAAGCAGCGCCGTCACTCACTCAGTGGCAGCCCGGAGAAAGCTCACTGAACCTCTTTCATCCTGAATAGCTCCAGGTCAGCAGTGTATGGATGGCTTGGACGATGGTCCCGATGCGGCGGGTGGAGCACCTTGCGCGGCGTATCAGTCGCCAGGACTTCAGCTGTGCGAAGGCGCGTTCGCCCGAAGCCCGCAGCCGGGCGTGGTCGCGGTTGAACTGCTTGTAGTGCTCGGGCTGTTCGTGGTGGTGGTAGTAGGGGTGCGGACGGTAGCTCCGGCACCCTGGTCCCGGTCGGCGAGGACGAGGATCTGCCGGGTCAGGCAGGCTTGGACGATGCCGTGGGCGCGGGCCGCGGTGAGGTCGTGGGTACGTCCCGGTGTCGCGCGTGAAAACCACAGCGGGGTGCCGTCCGGGGCCGCGATGACCTGCACATTCATGCCGTGCTGCTTGTTTTTTGCGAGTAGTATGGTTCATCCGCCTTGCTGCGGTCGGACGGGATGAGCGTCCCGTCGACGATGACGAAGTCCCCCTCGCCCAGGCCCACCAGGGCCTCGTGCAGTCCCGGCGCCCAGGCGGCCAGGACCTCGAGCGTCTCGTTGACGTGGCGCCAGGCCGTCACCTCCGACACCCCGAATCCTGCGCCGACCTGCGCGAACGTCTCGTTCTTCCGCAGGTGGGCCAGCGTCAGCAGGGCCTGCTTGAAGCAGCTCAACTTCCGCCACGGCGAGCGGCGTTCACGCCTTCGGGTGTAGATGAGCCAGGAGACATGCTCGACCAGCTCGTACGGCACATCGAGCATGGAGGATACGGAACCAACGAAGCCCCCCGGCAGGGCTTCGGCATTGTCGAGGGATGTCCGCTTCGTGATCATGCGAGCCAGAGGAGGGCGAGTGCTCGCTGCGGGTCGCGGGCGTTGCAGCGCAGGGCAGCAGCAATACCCCGGACGCCTGCGATGCGGAGCGCCCCGATGGTGAGGTTGCGCCAGGTGGCCATCGCCCGGGGAGCGTTGCCGGTGCGGAGCTGGGAGGCTTCCTCGACGAAGGTCACGTCACGGATGTGGTGCAGCGCTTCGATGGACCAGTGGCCGCGGATCAGGGCGGCGAGCTGTGTGGGAGTGGCTTTGCCGGCGGGCAGGCTGGTGACCGCGTAGATCGTCTTGATGGTGGTCCTGCCGGTCTTGCGGTTCACCCGGCGGCGTTTGAGCTGGATGGCTTGGCGCGCGTGTGGGAACGGAAGGATTCGCATGGTGGCCGCCCTGATGCGGCGGATCTCGCCCCGTCCGTGCCCGGTCTCGCGGGTGCGTCCCTGCAAGGGGATCTCCACTAGGGAAGGGAGTTGAGCTGCCTGCGGAGCTTCTTCTGGTTGCCCTTGACGATCACGATGTAGTGGGCGCCGCGTCCCAGGAGGTAGTCAGCGTGCTCGCGCTGGGCATGCATCGCGTCGCTGGTGACGACGGTGCCGGTGAGGTCGGCGACCGTGTCCAGCAGCGGCTGGAAGCAGGTGATCTCGTTGGTCTTCTCCTGCACGTCCAGTTGGGCCAGGACCGGGCCGCTGCTGTGCTCCATGGCAGCGAGCAGGTGGATTCTGCGGCCGCTGGCCTTTGCTGCGCCGCGAAGGGTCTTGCCGTCCACGGCCAGAGCACACAGCCCGGCGGCACCGGTCCGCTCGGGGAGGCGGTCAGCGAGCCAACGGGCCACCGACCGATCCAGCGCGTCGCCGTCGATCCGGGTCAGCAGGCACCGGACAGTCGTTTCCGCAGGCAGGCATCATTGCGGGGCCAGGGGGTCGACGCGCACGCCGACTTGTTCCAGCACGTGCGGCGGGGCGTCGGCGATCCACTCGCCGACCGCCAGCAGCGACGTCGCACCAGCCAGCACCGCACAAGCGGTCAGCGCGAGGACGGCGACCAAGGCGTGCCGCACTCCCCGTGGGTCACGCGGGTCGGGCACCTCTGCCAGGCGCTCCAGCAGGCCAGGCACCTCCTCGGGGGTGAGCTGCGGATGCTCGCGGAACTGGTCAAGGGCAGGCGGGATCGTCGATGATGCGTCGGCGGGCACGGTCTTCCAGGCAGGTCACGAGGCGTCGCGAACTCCATGATCTTGGAAACCGTGCCTGCCTCACCCGGGCAAGCACCAGCGACGGGGTCCGACGGCACGTAGCATCGGCCCGTGACGAGGACACCGAGGCCAGGAGCCCATTGCCCTGTGTGCGGGCTCGATCAGGGATTCGATCCCTGGGGTTCCGACGGACTGACGCCGTCGTTCGCCATCTGCAGCTGTTGCTTCATCGAGTTCGGATACGAGGACGCCTCGAACACGGGGGCCATGACCGCGCGAGCTGCATGGATCGAGGCTGGCTGCCCTTGGCGCGGATCGGTGAGCGAACGCCCGGCAGGGTGGGATCCCCAGGTGCAACTGGTCGACAGCTTGAGGCTGTCGTAAAGCTGGGTCTCGGGCTGGACATCCGATGCCTCTCACCCTCTTGAGGCCACATGCTCACGAATCGGACATCCCTCGACAACGCCGAAGCCCTGGTTCCATCCGTGTCCTCCCCGCCAAAGCCGGGGTGTTCCGGCTCGCCCGGCTTCCCAGCCCGGCGAGCCTCGGTCACCCCCGAAAAGGCGGGGATGTTCCGTACCGGGAGCCTCAATCCGGGGGCGATGGAGTTCCCCCGGCCAGCCGGGGCCACACACTGGCCGCGAATGCGACAACCGCGCATGGGTCACCTTCCTGCCCACACGGCGTGTGCCGTCCGCATCTGCGACGCATCCCTTCGGTAACCCCGTCCTCCTCGCTGGCGCGGGGGTGTTCCGGAGTTCGTGGTCCTCGGCCCTGACTGGACAGGGTCCTCCCCGCCGACGCGGGGGCGTGGCGCTGGAGCCGGCCCGTAACCGTAGATCATCGAGGCTGGTGCGGTAATTCAGCGCGCTCTGCCTCCTCCCCCCCTTCGGATGGCGCCACCCCTGCGCAACCCAACCGCACCGACCTGCCCCAAGTACGACGCTTGCCCATCACTTATCGAACCACCCCGGGCGACTGGCCTCATTCGGGCCGCCTGCGCGATAGCCAGAGGAATCTGAACCTGCACACTTCGGCCCTGAGAGGAGGCGGGCCCGGAACCTTGAACGGTTTCCCGCGCGTACTGCTCCGCACTCTCCCTCAGCCCCTGCGCGAGATCCGTCCCGACGGTTTCCCGCGCGTACTGCTCCGCACTCTCCCTCAGCCCCTGCGCGAGATCCGTCCCGACGGTTTCCCGCGCGTACTGCTCCGCACTCTCCCT
>NZ_JAVDVA010000066.1:0-4689 GCF_031456635.1 Streptomyces sp. 3330 | reverse complement strand
TTGAGACGTCGAACACCTCCCTCAACGGCACAGGCGCCTCGTGCGTTGCGCCTGCACCACCGTCACCCGATCAGTGGCCACTCTGAAAACGCTCACTGAGTCTGTTTCAGCATGGCTGCCGATCAAGTACCGGACATGCCTGAAGCCTCGAGTTCCGCTGCAAGTTGAGGGCACCCTTCAACCGACACACGCTTCTCATTCTGCGGAGTGGCCGCCGACAAGGCCTCCTCGCCCTCCCGGCCACCGCCGCCGCAATCCTGTTACCACACAATGACCAGATGAAGCGGCTTCTACGGAGTAAGTCGATACGCTTACTTGTATCGCCAAAAATTACCCAGAAATGCGCCCCGCCGAATAAGTCCCTCACCGGCGGGGCGACAGCGCTAGACTCCCCAGTCTCCAGCGCCCGCACTTGCACTTCCTATGCTGGCTCCGAGCCACAGAAAGGCAAGAAACGTCACAGCAAAATACGTTCGCCCCTTTTTGAGCATTTTTACACCTCTCAGAAGGAAGGGAGATCTCGCCCCGCAGTCACCATCGGCGGCTGATGGTGAGTGGCTAGAAAATACCTCCACCCTGAAGGTGTTGATAGAATTTTAGTGCCAGCGTTGACTTCGAAGCATCGGGACTGCTGCATGGTTTGGTGACACCTGACCTGTCTCGCACGTCTTCCTCCTACACCAACTAGAGGTCGCGGCGGATACGGGCTTGGCCCGCGATCACCCATCGTCCTTCGGGTCGGTCCTCCCGTCGCCGCGGTAGGGGACGGAAGCGTGGCGCGTCGTGCAACCGGGGATGAAGAGCAGGCGTTGACCGTCGCTGGCCAGCAGGGCTGTCAGCAGTGCGGTTCCTCCCACGTTGAGGTCCAGCGCCAAGGTAACTGGCGGCCCGTCGGTCATCTCGAACTCATCCCGGATCAGCTCCAGCAGCGCTGGCTCATTTCTGGGTACAAGAGATCCCTTGCGTTCTTCAAACCACTTTTACGCGCCGGCTCTCAATTCTTCGCCTCCGCGACAAGCCCGGGGGCCTCACTGACCGCGCACCCCATGTCTCCCGGCCGCCGCACCGCTCTACCGAGCCTCCCACTGCACTGCTCCTGCGAGGTGAGCACCCCTCGGTGAACTGAGTCAGGCAGCGAGACGTACAACCTACCGAGGAGCCATTCAGCGAATTGGCCTCCGATCGATCAAAACGCTCATCGTGATCAACTCAGTAGAGGGATTCTCATGTCTCAGACCCGTTCCGCACTTTTTGCGGTGATGACCTTGAATGCAGTCCTCATGCTCACAGCTTGTGCCGGCTCAGGAAACGAAGAATCCGGCAGCGACAAGATCAATCAGCGGGCCGCAGCCGATCTGAACCAGCCGAACGAAACGTCGACGAATGACGATATTACCCCGAAGATGCCGGAGTGCGGTAGCGGCGATATTGTAGCCGAGGTTTCTGACGACGAGATCGTTCCCAAGCTGCCGAGCTGCGACGATGACGAGATCATTCCGAAACTCCCTGACGCGCAGCGCTGCCCTGACCGTAAGATATGCCTCTACGAGAGTGAGGGCTTCGGGGGGCAGATGTACGCTTTTACCGCGGTGAGTGATGTTTTTCCGACTCTGCGGGGGCTTAAGTTTTCCGATAATTTCGCCGTGAACGACAACACGTCATCCATCATTAACAATTCAGACTTCAACGCAAAGTTTTACACAGACGAATACCTTCAAGGTGACGTCGTCGAAGTCAATTCTCACGCCTGGAATTCAAAGCTCCAAACAGTGGCGATCAACGACTCCATTTCCTCTCTGAGTGTAGGCTGACAGCGGGCCGCATAATGGGCCCGTGGGTGGTCAAGCGGTCGGAGCATTTAAGGCAGGCCTCGGTGATGTCGGCTCGTCTTCCCCGGCGGATGCGGGCGCCATGTACCGGTCCGTCGGGGGGACAGAGCCGCCCGGCCGTCCGGGTGGGTGAGCCCGTGCCTGTCGCTCGTTGCATCGCGTAGCGACCGAAAGGGTGTGCTCGGCCTGAGCCAAATGCGGTGCAGCGACACAGGGGAGAACAATTCCAGCGGATTCACGGCGTATGGTCAGCACCGCTTTCGACCTAACCTCGATCTTGCATGGCGGTCCGCCGACGGAGTCGGTGGACCGCTTTACTCTCGGTGACTGATCCGTTTCCATCCTGAATACACTTAGGTCAGCAGCGTGTGGAGAGCTTGGACGATGGTGCTGATGCGGCCGCCCCCACGATCTGACCGCGGCCCGCGCCCACGGCATCGTCCAGGCCCGCCTCACCAGGCAGATCCTCGTCCTGACGGTCAGCAGCACTTCAACCGCCACCACGCCCGGCCGAGAGCTCCCAGTGAAGGCCTTCGCACAGCAGAAGTCCTGGCGGCTGCTCCGACGAGCCAGGTGCTCCACCCGTCGTGGGGTGAAATGGCAGTTCATCAGGGGTACGTAACGAGACGATGCTTCTGGTCGTTGCGGTGGTGCCCGAGCCAGAAGACGTACTCCACCAGCTCATGCGAAACGTCGACCGTGGCACGGTACGGGACCAAGCGGCTCCTCGGACGATGCGTGGCACGTAGGGCGCCGTGGGACCCGGCACAAGTTTTGGATCTTCTGGGCTCATCGAGGGACCTGCTCGGCGAGCAGGTGAAGGTGCCCGCGGAGGAGTGGGCCGCGTATGACTGGTCGGGGCGGGCGATCAAGCGGCACCGGACGGAGATCCGGGCCGCGTTCGGCTTCCGTGAGTGCACAGAGGAGGACCAGGCCCAGCTCGCCGAGTGGCTGGCGGTCGAGCTGTGCGGGGTGGAACTGAACCAGGACCGGCTGGCGGAGGCGGTGGTGGCCCGCTGCCGCAACGACCGGCTGGAGCCGCCGACGCCGGGCCGTATCGCCCGGCTGGTGGGCTCGGCGGTCAGCACCTTCGAGGAGCGATTCTGTACGGCCACGGTGGGCCGGCTGTCGGCGGCGACCCGCTCGCGGCTGGACGACCTGATTGCCGAGTACGCCGGAGCGGACGCAGAGAGCGCGGGCGGCGAAGGACTACCCCTCGGACCTGCGAGCGGCGGCCGAACCGGTGCGGTACACGCTGTGCCATGTGCGGGAGACGGAGATCACCGACTCGCTGGTGGAGCTGTTCATCTAGCTCGTGCAGAAGATCAACACTCGCGCGGAGAAGAAGGTCGAGGGCGAGTTCGCGGGGAGAGACAGCCGCGGCCCCGGCATGAACACCTCGGGCTCTGGGTCTGGCCGGATCCCGAGGGGCCTCGGCCGCGTCCATGCGAACCGAGCGCCGCCCTCGCCCACCCCGGTGCGTTTCGGGTGGTGCCGTCCGGGTGGTCAGTTGTCGTGTTCGCGGGCGGGCAGGTCGCCTCGCGTGGCCCGTCGTTCAGTCCGGTGTTTCGCCCGGGTCGGCGTGCTGGGAGTCGTTGGCTGGCGCGGACCGCTCGATGTCGTCGTGGGTCGCGGCCCAGCTGGCCAGCAGGTTCAGGGCGTCCTGCGAGGGTGAGTGGGGTTCGGCGGTGTAGGTGAGGAGGAACTGGCTGGGGCAGTCGGGGAGCGGGAAGGTTTCAAAGGGCAGGTCGAGGTCGCCGACGACCGGGTGGTGGAGGAGCTTCACGCCGGTGGTGTGCATGCGGACGTTGTGGGCCGCTCAGCGCGACGGAATTCCTCGCTGCGGGTGGACAGCTCCCCGATCAGGTCCGTCAGCCGCCGGTCGTAGAGGTCGCGGCCGGCCTCGGCGCGCAGCATGGCGACCGTGTCGCCTGCGACTTCGTCCCAGTGGCGGAAGAACTCGGTCGCGTGCGGGCTGAGAAAGACAAAACGGGCGTTGTTCGGCGGCCGTACCGGGTCGGCGTAGACGGGAACAGGGCGCGTCCGAGGTGGTTGGCGGCCAGGATGTCCCCGCGTCCGCTGAGGATGAACGCGGGTGTGCCGGTCATTGAGTCGAGGACGCGCTGCACCGTGGGCCGGACACGCTGCTGGGCGGGGCGGCGGCGTGGCGGGCGGGTCGTGCCGGCGCCGCGCAGGAGGTCGAGCAGGTGGATGCGTTCGGCCTCGTCGAGCTGCAGTGCTTGGGCGATGCCCTCGATGACGCTCTCGGAGACGCCGGTGGCGTTGCCGCGCTCCAGCCGGGTGTAGTACTCGCTGGAGATGCCCGCGAGGAGGGCTACCTCCTCCCGGCGCAGCCCGGTGACCCGTCGGCGTTCCCCGCCGTACAGGGGCAGTCCGGCCTGCTCGGGGGTGACCTTGGCTCGTCGCGTGCCGAGAAATTCCCGGATCTCCGCGCGGAAATCATCGCGGATGTCGCGGTTGGTGCCATTGGGGTCGTTTCTGCCTGCCATGCGCTTCACTCTACGAGCGCGTCCGCCGGGTTGGGGGTCCCTGTCAGTGACCCCCTCATCAGGGACTCTTAAGTTCCTCTGCGCGACAGTCGTCGCTTCACTCAGCCCGCACGGGGCGTTAAGGAGACGTATGGATTTCGCCTCGGTACCGCTGCGTGTCAACGCTCCTCGTAGAAGCGAACGACGGCCGCACCCGCGGCTGAGACCATCACGAGGAATGTCATGCACTTGATCTCGGCTGCCAAGCACTGGCTCATCGGGCGCGCACTGCGCAGTGATCGGCTCGGAGAAACGCTCCTGCCGAAGCGCATCGCCCTGCCCGTCTTCGCTTCCGACCCGCTGTCCTCCGT
>NZ_JAVDVA010000065.1:0-4756 GCF_031456635.1 Streptomyces sp. 3330 | reverse complement strand
GCATTACGGTGGGGCACGAGGGCCTTTCGGTCAGGTGTCGACGTCGCAATCCACACCGAACCGGAAGGCCCTCATCTGTTCAAGATCCCTCAGCCCAGACCTGGCTCACCCATCCACAACCTCCCGAGACAGAACACCTAGTACTCCGCAACGATGGACGTTCAGCACATCCCGACACGGTTCTGGAGCGGGACATCAACGCGGCGCTCAGTCGCCAAAGCGGCCAGGCTGGTTGTCTCACTGAGCTCTTTCCATCCTGAGTGACCTTGCATGCGTGGTCGTCAGATGCTCTTGGCCGAGAGCCGCGCGCACGCCATGGCGCTGGGTGGCAGCGCCGCCTCCAGGCACACGGGACGTCCGTCTCAATAACGCCTTCGGCGGTGCCTGGCATCACGCGCAGGATGATCACCGAACGGCGAAGCGGTGCAGGGCGTCTATCTGAGGGGGGTGCCCCCGTGTCTTTGGTCAAGTGAAACGGGGGTGCGTTGGGTCAGGGAGCCGGGCAGCATGGCGGGGTGGCTGATCTGCTGTGGGATGACGTGAGTTCCTTCCTCGACCCGGACTTGATGGAGTCGTTGCCGGATATGCGTGTCCCGGATGCCTCGGTGCAGGACTGGCAGGCGGTGCTCGATCTTGTCGCGGAGACAGGACAGCGACCTGGCCCGCGCCATCGCCGTCCTGGCTCGCGCTGACCAGGACGCTACCTGGAACCGGCAGCAGTCCTCCAACCCGCTCCGGTCTCTGCTGCGTGAGTACTACCCGTCCGCCCTGGAGGCCTTCGCCACCTGCCAGAACGGCCTCTGCCGACCCGAGGCACGTGAACTGCTCAGGCTCGCCCCACGCCCTCTCGGGCCTCGCGGCTGAGCAGCACGCAGATCCAGGCTGCCCTCAAGCGAGCCGGCCGCAAGCGCGGCATCGAGGCCGAGGCAGACCGGATCTGCGAGGTCTTCCGCGCCGAGTGGGCCCACCAGCCGCCGCTGGTCGAGGACGCGCTCGGCAAACAGATGCTCGCCCTCCTTGGCCAGCTCGATGCCGCCGGCAACGTCGCCGACGACCTGGCGAAGGCGGTCGAAGGGGCTTTCCCCCAGCACCCGGACGCTGATCAATGGAGCGGTAGGTGATAACTCTCCACTTCGAGGCGGTGGAGATGTCAACGCGGGCCGTCCAACCGCGCCACGGTCGACGTGCTGTGGCAGTCGCCCGTGGTCTCGTTATGCACCGACCGGCCGCCCGCTGCCGTCAGTTCCGCCAGCAGCTCGAGCAGCCTCGCCTCGCTGTCTACGGTGATGTCGGTGTAGCGGCCACAGGTGCACGGCGAGATCAGCGTGAGTACGTCGGCTGCGGCCCCGTGTTCGGTGATGCGCAGAGTGTGGTGCAGCCACAGACCACCGTCCAGCCACGCCACGGCCGACGGTTTGAAGTACCTGACGCCGCCGTCCGCGGCCGACAATCCCTGCCAGTCCGCGGGCTCCACTGCCTGGGCGATGGTGCGCGGATAGGCAGCGTAGGCGTGGTACGCAGCGGCAGTCTCCGCGTCCTCGCGCTGCTCGATCGCGCTGGAGTCATCCACGTCGGCGGCCATCCTCAGCAGCAACGCGATCGGGGATCCAGGCGCATACGAGCAAGCCATGGTGATGTCAGGCATGAGTCAGACCTCCAGGTTCGTCAGTGATACTCGAAGCAGGCGAGTTCCGGTTCACATGGAGTTGGTGTACGAGACATCGAGGGAAAGCAGCCGACGCGGATACCTCTCCGGCCCTGTTGCTGGTAGTCGCGGAGCCACTCGCGATCGTCAGTCGGCAGGAGAAGAAGAGCCGGACGGAGGAACTTGTCACCCAGAGCCGATCGGCGGCCTTCTGCCACCGGGGCGAAGCATGATCCGCGAGGACCTCATCGCCATGCTTCGCGACCAGACGCTGGCAGGCGGACCTGCCCGTGACGCAGAGACTACCAAGAGGGCCTTCGTCGTTTGGGACGGTCTGGTGCCTGCCAACCGGCACTCCGGTGTGTTCCGGACTTTCCGCACAGCTGCTCGGCGAGACTGCACCGTTGAGGGCCTTGCCCACACTGTCGCCATCCTCCAACTGGCTGGGCAAAGGCTTCTTCGTACTGGTGGTATGGGCTGTGTGGACATGTCGTCCACGTTCACGATCTTCCTGAACTCCTTAATGGCAGGGGTCCTGGCTTGCCAGGCGGGCTCCGGCCCAACCTCCTGTCAACGACGGCCGCCGCCGAGTGACAACACGTCAGCTTTGGGGAGCGGTTCTCGTGGCTGTGGCTCACGCAGACACATCCACGGCGTCTCAGGTGTGTGCGTAGCAACTGATGTCGATGTCTCCCACGGCGGGTCGTTCTCCTTCGTCGAGGACGGCGGCGTAGCCGTCGCCCTCGACAGGACGGGAGTCTGATCAGTTCCCCTGCGTTACTCAGATTCAGGTCCACCACGATCCCCGGCCGCCTTCGAGCCTTGCCGAACGAGCCGAAGCGTGGGTCTGGACGACTTGCGGACCACCAGGCACGAGAGCTCGGCGGAAAGCCATTGCGGCTATCGAGACTCTTGCTGGTGCAGTCGGCTATTCCTCTCGTTCGAACTCTGCTTGGGCTCGCATCTGGTCCAGTTCGTCTTGGGCGCTGCGGTAGATTTCGGCGACGACTTCTCTGGTGACGCCACTGTCCGAGTTCTGGAGGAGATCCTGGACATGGGTGGCCCATTCATCCACCCCGTGGGGGCTTTTGGTTTCGTGCTTCATATCTCTGTACTCCTCTGCGACGATTCTTGCCTTTTGGCAAAAGTGAGCGTCAACGGTCAGGCGGGGAGGTTGAAGCGCTGTCGGTCCTCGATGGGCACAAGATCGAGGTATTCCTCGGGTTGGCGGGCGATTGTCCCGCGAACCACAGGACAGAAGGGCAGGACGGCCAGATTGCGGCGTCGGGCGTCGGCCAGTTCCTCGGCGATGAGGCGGCCGGCCACGCCGCGTCCGGTGAAGCCGTCAAGGGTCTCGGTGTGGTTGAACGCAATTTTCTTGCCGGTGATTCTGTAGTCGGTGAACCCGGCCAGCCGGCCGTCCTCGAAGATCTCGTAGCGACTGGCCTCGGCGTTGTCGCGGACAGTGCGGTTCATTGGCTGCCGTCTCCGTCAGGGTGAGGGGAGTTGGATCGCGCACTGGGGAGTGGTGTTGTGCCGGCTGATGATCGAGGCCAGGTTGCAGGCGTTCATGACGATCGAGGCCCAGCTGATGACGGTCAACGGGGGTGAGGAAGCATGCAGCCTCGCCGTAGTCGAGGTCTTGTTGGCGGCTGTCAGGAAGCTTGACCAGCGATTCGGCCAGAGGAGGGCGGCGCGTTCTTGATCGGTGAAGAGTTCGGTGTCACGCGAGGCCGGCAAGACTGCGATGCCCTGCTGTGTCTCGCCGGCCTCCAGGGCGTCACGCGCGTGGATGCTCAGGCAATAGGCGCAGGCATTGAGCTGGGAGATGCTGATATTGACCAGTTCCATGACGTCTCTGTTCAGAGCCGGGGTGTTCCCACGGTGGCCCCGCTGGGATCCCTTCCATGGTCGCGCTTCATTACAGGTGGCGTGACGAGAGGATCGAGAGCTGGCCGCAGCGGAGATGCGTGCACGGACTCCTGCGCTCCACTTCAACGTGCCGGGGTGGATCGATCTGCCTCGATGATCAGCTTCTCAACGGCGCGCGGACTGGTGATCATCGGGAGGTGGCCGGCTTTTACTTCAGTGATCTTGGCTCCCGCGTTCTCGGCCATCGTGCGTTGGAGAGCGGGGGGAACGATGTGATCCTGGGTTCCAAGCAGGTAATAGCTCGGCAGTGATTTCCAGGCCGGTGTGTCGGACCTGTCCGTGAGTGCGCTCAGAGTGACAGGCCGCTGTGCCGCGGCCATCGCAGCCGAGTCGCGCGCCGGGATCCCGTTCGCGATGGCGTCCGGGAAAACGTTCTGCTTCATGTAGAGGTCGTAGTCGCCGTCCGGCGCACCCGGGTAGCGCATGAACTCGAAGAGGTCGGCCGGGTCCAGTTGGTGATTCGGGTCCAGCAGTCCGAGGACACTGTCACCTGCGTCCGGAACGAACGCATTGATGAAGACAAGGGCTTCGACGTCATTGTCCGACTTGGCGGCGTTCGTGATGACGGCCCCTCCGTATGAGTGACCGACCAGGACAACGGGGCCGGTGGTTCGGTCGCGGAGGAACGCCGACAGGTATTCCGAGTCTTCGCTCAGCCCGCGAAGCGGAGTCGGCGGTGCGAGGACCTGGTAGCCCTGGGCCTGCAGGTCACGGGCGACCTTCGCCCATCCGGAGGAGTCCGCCCAGGCCCCGTGGACGAGCACCACCGTGGGCTTGGCCGCTGTCCCGCTCGAGTGCTGTGTATTCGTCCTGGGCTGCCGATCGCCAGCGTTGCTCGCTGCCTGGGTTGCGGATATGCCGGTCACGCCCAGCGCACCTACGAGGGTGAGAAGGCTGATCGTGCGCATTCGTCGTGCTCGGAGGATCTTCACCGTGGCTCCTGAGAGGTTGAGGGGATCGAGCAGTACGTCCGAGATTCTGAGCGAAGGGGCTGACTCTTTTATGCATGAGTTGTTGAGTGGGGATGACCTGCAAACGCAGCGTGCTGTTTCCGTGCCGAACCGACAGTGCGAGTCTCGGGAATCGAGGGGGCGAGGCGCTGAAGCTCCGCCTCGGTCGACTTGAGCAGGTCGTTCCAGGACGCCTCGAACTTGTCGACGCCCTCGTCCTCGAGGAGCT
>NZ_JAVDVA010000064.1:0-6067 GCF_031456635.1 Streptomyces sp. 3330 | reverse complement strand
ATCCCACTCCGCATTCGTCAGGTCTCCGCGTCCCATGGAGCCAGCCTGCCCTCAACACCCCACCCAAGGAGGGAGATCCGAGAAACAGCGCCTAGGACCCAAAGTGCTCGGACAGGTCCATCCATGGTGTCAGGGTGCGGTACTTGAACGGGATCGTGTCGATCACCTCATGGTGATCACGCCACCGGCGGCCTTGCGTCTGGGCCGGCTCCGGCAGCAATGGCCCGAGCCCCGCCCACCGGCCATCAGGCGACGACACACGGCAACCAGGGATCAGTTGGCGTGGCCGCCGCGCTGCTCGATGCGGGCAAGGAGCCTCTCTGCGCGTTGTACGAAGAGGAGTGCCCCTTGTCGGTGTGCCACGGCGCAGGCCCGGTCGGCCAGGCGCACCGCACTACGGTTGTCGCCGGCTACGTGTTCCAGTTGTGCGCGCACGAGGATGATCAGCGCCTCTGCCGAGCGTTGGCCGTAGCGTTCGAGGTATTCCTCGGCGCTGTCGAGTGCTGCCGCAGCCTGGTCCAACGAACCGGCGGCGATGCGCATTTCGCCGAGCAGTGCATACCAGGTCGAGACGCAGGTGCGGGCGGGGCTGGCCAGATGGGTGCGAATGAGGCGCTCAGCCTCGTCCGCGGCGGAGGTGGGGTTCTCACCGGTGTTCGCCAGCGCCCAGCATCGGGCCAAGCGCAGGTAAGTGCCCAGTGAGGCGAAGGAGAAGTGCGGGTCGGCGGCGATCCCGCGCTCGGCCGCGCGCAGCGCCCATGCGGGGTCGCCTACCACCGAGGCTGTCCGGGCCTCGAAGGAGGTCGCGGTGGTGACGGAGTATGGGTCGTCCCCTGCCGCCTTGGCCAGTACGTTGAGTACTGCACGCGCTTGTGTTGTCTGTCCGTGGTAGCCCGCTATTTCAGCGAACATCCCGGCAGTCATCAGCTGCACGCCCTTGCGTACAGGATCGTATTCATCATCGTCGGGGCCGAAGAAGGTGTCGGGACTGATGGCGCTCAGCCGCTGGTAGGACTCTCCGATGTTTCCCAGGCACCACTCGTGGATGCCTGCTGCGGCCCTGCCGTAGCAGCGTGCGACCGTGTCCTGGGCGGTCTTGCCGAGTTCGTCGAGCCGATGGGCAAGAGGAGTACTTCGGTCCAGGTCGAGGGCCTGGCCGTGGGCGGTCCAGCGCGAGAAGAGAAACCCGGCCGCGTCACGGTCGCGCCCAAGGTGCTGAGCGACCTGTTCCGCTCGCTCCAGCAGGCTGACAGACGCGGTGCCGTACATCGAGCGCATCCCGACGACAGCGATCAGCTGGGAGAGCGCCCCGAGTTCCTGCTCGAGAAGCGACGCCTTGCGTGCCAGCTCCACGGCTGACCCGAGATGGCGCTCGGCTGCCCCGAGTGCCGTCTTTGCCATGGCGTGTGTGCCGGCGCGGACCAGGGCCGTTATGGTTCGAATCGGGTCCGTGACGGGGCCCGCGCTCCATAGGTGGTGTGCCAACCGCTCGGCGACGGACTCGTCGCTCAGGGCTGTCTCCTCGATGGCGTCGGCAATGGAGCCGTGCAGCGCTGCAGCGCGACCGGGCGGGATCGCTTCGGAGACTACTTGACGCACCAGGTCGTGGGTGAAGCGGTAGGAGAAGGGGTCGTTGGGTGTCGGGCCGACCAACCCCAGGCCGCGGACGGGTTCCAGACGCTCAAGGCAGGAAGCCACGTCGAGCGAAGCCGTCCGGGCAAGCAGGGTGAGCTCGACGCAGCGGCCGACCAGTGCTGCTGTCTCCAGCAGCTCGTGTGCATCGCTGTCGAGCACAGCGAGCCGGTCACGCACGACATCGCGCACCGTCACCGGGACGTTGCTGTGCAGCATGGTGTCTTCGGTGACCTCGCCGCCGGCGGCCCACAGCCGGCCCAGTTCCTGGACGAAAAACGGGTTGCCTGCCGTGCGCGTGTGGACTGATGCGGCCGCGTCAGGAGTGAGGCGGATACCGGTCTCGACTCGGATGAGTTCGGCCACCTCGGTGGGACTCAAGGGACCGACCAGGATCCGTCGGTGACCTGTCGCGCGACTGGCGGCCGCCAGCGTCCGGACCAGCTCCATGCCAGGCGAGGCGCCCTGGCTGCGAAGCGCGCCAACGACCGCTGTGCTGGCGGGGAGGCGGGAGACGACATGATCCAGGAGCTGCAGCGAACTCGTGTCGGCCCACTGCAGATCGTCCAGCATGAGTACGACCGGTCGCTCCCCGGCTGCCTCGGCGATCAACTCCACGACCTGCTCCAGCAGGCGGAACCGGGCGTTGCCGTCCGGCATCGCGGGTACTGCGGGCCTTTCCACGTGTGAGCCGATGAGATGACCGAGATCGCGGGCCGCCCACTGCTCCTGTCGTGCTTTCGACACGACAGCGAACAGGCTGGACACCATCTCGACCCACGGCCACATCGTCGGCCTTGCCTCGCCCTCGAGACAATGACCCCAGACCACCAGAGCGCCGCGGTCCTCAGCGTGGCTGGCGAGCTCCTCCATGAGCCGGCTCTTCCCGGCTCCGGGCTCGCCCTCCAGCAGGACCACGGCCGTGCCGCTGCCCAAGGCCGGTTCAACAGCACGTTGCAGCGCCGAGAGTTCATCGGAGCGGCCGACCAGCCGGTCCACGTCGCCCGGCGGACGCTGCGCGACAGGCGGCAGTGGTGGTGCCGCAAACCTTGCTGGTGAGGTTTTCGGAGCTCTGGCTGCTGAGACTTCGATCTCGGGAGCCCGGGCTGGGTAAGGCTGGGGCGGGGGAGTCTGGGTGAGCAGCCGGTGATGGGCGGCTTTGAGAGCCTGACCGGGGTCGATTCCGAGATCGTCGGCGAGCCGTCCGCGCACGGCCGAGTAGATGGCTAGGGCTTCCGCCTGCTGGCCCGCGCTTCCCAGCGCAGTGATGAGGCTGGCCTGCACCGGTTCATGCAGCGGGGCCATCGTGGCAGCCAGGTGCAGAGCAGGCAGCACCCGCGCAGGCTGTCCGAGCGCCAGCGCCACCTCAGCCGCGGCCATACAGGCCTGGAAGTACTCGTCATTGAGGCCGGCGAAGATCGGAACCGCCGAGGGCCCATGCACCCACCCGTCGCCAGCCGGACCACTCCAGAGACGAAGCGCGTCGAGATAGTGATTCAGTGCCGCTGCCTTGTGTCCTTCCGCCAGCACGGTCCGGGCGGCTGCGGCTTTCTGGCGGAACCTCGGGAGGTCGACAAGGTCCGCTCCCGCTGCGCACAGGTAGCCGTTGCCCCGTCTCAGCAGGTAGGCGCCCGTTCCACGCGGGGGCAAGCCGGGCTCCAGCAGGCGTCGTATCGAGCCGACGTACTTGTGGATCACGTTGAGAGCGCTGGCGGGCGCGTCTTCGCCCCAGATCAGGTCGATGAGTTCGCCGACGCCGATCGGCTGGCCTCCGCGAGCGAGGAGCAGAGCGAGCAGGTACGCCTGCTGCCGCGGCCCGGCCTCGAGCTCGCACTCGCCCCTCCATAGCCGCAGGGGACCAAGTACCTGAAGGCGCAGAGGGGCCTCGATGGAAGGCTCTCCCACGATGGCGGCGTTTCCGGGAACGACGAGCGTTGCTGTCATGTCCAGCCCTTTCGGTGGCTCGGCCCCTGCATGCCGCCCGCTTTGGGCTGGATCGGAGTCGCGCTAGCGTGACCGCATCCATACTCTAACTGCTAGAGTGGCACTCTAGCCAGTGCATGTTTTCTCGATCAGATGAGGCACGGTGACGAACCGACAGCACCTCCGCGCGACGTTCCGGCGCGGCGACACCGACGCCGTGAGTCGGATGGCGGCAGTGCAGGTCGAGCGATCGCAAGCAGTCGGCGACCCGGCCGGTGAGGTGGAGGGGTTGTACGGCCTGGCTCGTGTTGCCCTGCGCAACCAGCAGCTTGATCAAGCCGCCGAATTGGCGCAGCGGGCCCTCGCCGTAGCCCAGCAAGAGGGCATGCCTCGCTTGGAAGAGCGGCCGCGCCACGTGCTCGCCGCCGTAGCCCGGTTGTCGGGCGACTACGCGCGGGCACGGGACCTCTACGAGGCCAGCGTTCAACTCAACCGCGAGCTCGGGCAGGATGAACATGTGCACTCCGAGTACCACAACCTGGCTCTCGTCGAGTTGCACCTCGGCAACATCGAGCGCGCGCGCCAGCTGATTGAGGAGAGTCGCGAGCGTGTCTTTCGAGATGGCTACCGTGACTTCCTGCCGTATCTGGGAATCGCTGCTGCTGCCCTCGCGTCGGCCGACAGGGACGTGCAGCTGGCCGCGCGGCTGATCGGGCTTACCGGCCGGGCTTTCGCGGACCTCGGCCAGGTGCCCGACCCTGATGACGCACGGGAGCTGGACGCGCTCCGGATCTGCGTCGAGGACGCCCTCGGGCGTGACGTGTTCGAAGCAGAGTGTGCGATTGGTGCTGGCTGGACCGTCATGAGAGCATTCGGCCGTGCATGGGCGGGCGGCACGGGCCGCTACCCGGACGGGGAGTGAGACGTTGTCAGCCCAAGCACCGAGCCGTCGCGACGAGTACGCCAAGATGACTCGGGACGAAATCGTCAAAGCGGCACGAAAGCTGTATGCCGATCCGGGTTACGCGCAGACCACGGTTGAGAAGATCGCACGCGAGGCACGTGTCTCCCCTGCCACCGTCTACGCCCAGTGCGGAGGCAAAGAGGGTCTGCTGCGGACGTTGATGGACATCTGGACAACGAGTCCGACCGTAGCGCGGATCATCAGCGACTCGGCGGCACAGTCCACAGGCCGGGCCAAACTCGAGTCCCTGGCCGCGGGTTATGCGGCGCACGCCGCAGAGGCCGGCGACATCATGCGGATCGTCGAGCGCGCCGGGCCGAGTTCCCCGGCAGCACAGCAGTTCCTCGACATCGCAGACCAACGCCATATCGAGGCGCTCGAGATGATCGTCGAGGGAATCGCCGACAAAGGCGACTTGGCCGAAGGGCTCACGGTCCAGGACGCGGCGAAAATCATCTTCTTTCACTTCCGCAACCCACAGTTCGTACTCGCCGTGGATACGTTCGGATGGGGCGTAGACCGCGCAACAAGCTGGCTCGTGGACCGCGTCGCGGCCGCGATCCTCAAGGACTGAGGCCTGACCGCGACACGACTTCACCACTGTTCGCAGCGAGCCCCTGCCTTCCCGCTGATCTTGTCCTGCGGTCCCGCTTCACGACGCAGGTGGCTTCAGCCAACGGAGTCTTGCGCTGGCGACAGACATCGGATCTGCGGGGTATCTGTCCGGATTGCAGGCTTGTGACAGCCGATCCGATCGGCTTCCGGGGCGCAGTCCTGGCCCCGCCACGGGCTTCTCGATCAGCATGAGAGACCGGGACCGGCTCAAGAACATCCAGATCGCACCCGACGGTGCCGCTGCGACCCGGCGGGCGCGCCTTCTAGTAGGACTCCGTTAGGTTGCTCTGGATCTTGGGTTCTGGCTGGTGGTGGGTGTTCTGGGCAGGGGCTGGTGGCAGGTGGTGCAGGTGCCCATCCAGCAGTTCAGCAGGTCCTGGAGGGCGTCGAGGGTCTGGTAGAGGGTGAGTCCGGCGTATCGGCTTTTGGGGCCAGGCGCTGTTCGGTGAGGAAGGCGTGGGCGGCGGTGACCAGGGTGACGTGGTGGTGCCAGCCCGTCACGGAACGTCCCTCGAAGTGGTCCAGGCCGAGGCCATGCTTGAGTTCGCGGTAGTCGTGCTCGATCCGCCAGCGGATCTTCGCGAGGCGGACCAGCTTGGCGATCGGGGTGTCGGCAGGCAGGTTGGACAGCCAGTAGTCGGTGGGTGCTTCGGCGCCTGCGGGCCATTCGACCAGCAGTGTGACCTCGGGCAAGACACCGTCCCAGCTGCCCGGGTCGGTGGCGGCGGCCTGGGCGAGGCGTCGGGCTCTGACTCCGGCCGGCCGCACCCGCAGCGCCAGGAAATGTGAGCGCATCGGTCCGTGGGAGCCTTCCCTCCAGGTCACCTCGGTGAAGGCCTGCCGCCCATGGTCGGCCGCGAGTGCAGCCACCGGGGACGGCTTGCCGCGGTAGCGGGGCTGCGGCTTGCGGCCGTTGCCGGACCATGCGGGGGG
>NZ_JAVDVA010000063.1:0-6444 GCF_031456635.1 Streptomyces sp. 3330 | reverse complement strand
CTGCCGTATCCGATGACCGCGACCTTGCGGCCCTGGATGATGGACAGGTCGGCGTCGGCGTCGTAGAACAGCTCGGCCACTTTGGGTTCTCTCCTCGAGTGCAGGCACATTTCAGGGTCTTTGGTGGAAGACAGACGGGTCCGAGGCCAAGGGGCGCGGACAGTCGATGTGCGAACCTCGCCACCCATGTCGCTCGGCCTTCCCTGCATCACACGTATCGCAGCCGTCGGCTGGTTCAAAAACTCTGGCGACCCGCGGAGCCAGCCGGCCCTCCTGATCTGGAGCGAGTGGACCATGTCTGACACGGCTGTTGGGTCGCCGGTCGTCCCCTAGCGTGACCCAGTTCTGGCGCCGGGTGGCACCGAGATTGACGTTTTCCCTTGTAGAAGCGGCTTAGAAGCAGCTGCCTCCGTGAGCAGCGCTCTTGGAGGCTTGACGTCGTCAACACCAGCTGAGGTGCGACAGCGAGAACCAGCGTCACGCGCGCGGTATTGCTGCTCGCGGGGACGTCACTTTGCACGCTGTGAGGGCGTGTTTCGAAGGAGAGGTGGTGCGTACTTGCTTCCCGCTCCGTACAACGCGCCCTAACGGCGATCCTGGCGTAGTCGTGGACGGCCCGTTCGCCCTACCTGCGGACGGTGTTGTGCCGCTGCCGTGCAGTCTTCGCAGAAGAAACCAAGTTCAGCGCTCCACACCCGCTGGCTCAGATCGAGGCGGGTTCTTCTACAGGCCGAGTTCGGAGAGCCCGGGGTGATCCGCAGGACGGGGGCCCTGCGGCCAGAAGAACTTGCGTTCGGACTCGCTGATTCGCAGATCGTTGATGCTGGCTATGCGCCGTCGCATCAGCCCGTCCTCGTCGAACTCCCAGTTTTCATTCCCATATGCGCGGTACCAGCTACCCGAGTTGTCGTGGTACTCGTAGGCGAAACGGACGGCGATACGGTCGCCGTCGAACGCCCACAACTCCTTGAGCAGCCGGTAATCCTGTTCTTTGATCCACTTCTGAGTCAGGAACTCGACGATCTGTTCGCGGCCCCGAACGAAACTTGCACGGTTTCGCCATTCACTGTTCGGTGAGTAGGCCAGGGCTACCTGCTGCGGGTCCCGGGTATTCCAGGCATTCTCTGCATTGAACACCTTCTCTACGGCGGACTCATGTGTGAAAGGAGGTACGGGGGGCCTGCTCGGCATAGTGGGCTCCGAAGAGTTGGATGATGAACCGCGCGCCCAGTGTCGATGGGGCGGCTGTGAGCGCCGCGGCTGCCTGCCTGCCGGTCCGCGTCCCGTGGAGGAGCGCCCTGGGCGGCGCACCTCCACGGATTGACTGCCCGGCAGGTACGACGTGTCGGATGGCCATGGTCGCCATACGGCAGTACCCGGCAGTTCTGTCGGTTTCTTTGAATGCCCGGGGACCTGTGCGGGCAAGGGCCCCGGGCGACGGCTGAGCCTCGACCGATGAAGAGGCGCCGGGAAGTATCCGTACAGCGCAGTTGGCGGTGTCCCGTTGTCTTTAGACGATGACTCGCTCCAGGAAGTCGCGGATCAGGCCGGCGATCTCAGGCCCGTGGGACTCGAGAGCGAAGTGGCCCGCGTCGAGAAGGTGGATCTCCGCGTCGGGCAGGTCACGCTCATAGGCGCGTGCTCCGTCGGCGCCGAAGATCTCGTCGTTCTTTCCCCAGGTGATCAGCGTAGGTGGCTGGTGCTTACGGAAGTACTCCTGGAAATCCGGGTACCCAGGGAGATTGAACTGGTAGTCCCAGAACATCTGCAGCTGTATTTCCTTGTTTCCCGGCCGGTCCATCAGCGCCTGGTCGAGAGTCCAGGTGTCCGGGGCGATCCGGTCCAGGCGGTCGGCAGGGACACCGTGAGTGTACTGCCAGTGTGTCTTCTCGGCCGTCAGGTATTCGCGTACAGCTGCCTCGTTGGCTGGTCGATCCTTGGCGTGTGCGAAGAGAATGTCCCAGAAAGGCGTGAAGCCTTCCATATAGGCGTTGCCCGACTGAACCAGGAGGGCCGTCACCCGGTCCGGGTTGCGGCTGGCGATACGCAGCCCGATGGGGGCTCCGTAGTCCTGGATGTACAGCGCGAATTCCTGGAGACCGAGCTGGTCGATCAGCGCCAGGGTGATGTTGGTCAGATTTTCAAACGAGTACTCGAACTCGTCGACCGGAGGCGCGTCGGAGAACCCGTATCCTACGTGATCGGGAGCGATGACATGGTAGCGGTCTGCAAGTTCGGGAATCAGGTTCCGGAACATGTGGGACGAGGCGGGAAAGCCGTGCAGAAGCACAACGGCCGGAGCGGCTGGATCTCCTGCTTCACGGTAGAAGACCTTGACACCGTCTATGGTGGCGGTGCGGTGCTGAACTACCGGCTTGCTGTCGGTCATAACGTCTCCTGAGAGGGGATGAATCGGCTTTTTTCTCTTCCGGGGCGGTTCTTCGAACCGCCCACTCGGAAGCTGAAGCGTTGCTCTTATCCCATGCTGAGCTTCTGGTTCTGACGATGTCACCGGTGCACGGAGGCGAGGGCCTCACGGATCACCCTGACTACTTCCGCCGGCTGGGCGTGCATCACGAGGTGGGAGGAGTCGACCTCGGTGACCTTGGCCTGGGCGCGCTCATATCCGAACCGCTGTACCTCGGGGTTGATGGCCGTGTCGGCGGACGCGACGATTCCCCAAGCGGGGTGGTCCTTCCAGGCGGCCGCGCCGGCCGGCTCGCCGAAGGCAACTCCGGCGAGCGGCCGCTGCGAGACGGCCAGGACACGCGTGAGGGCCGTGTCCACATCGGCGGCGAAGATTTCAGGGAACCTGGCGACATCCACCGAGACATCGATGCCCGGCTCGTCAGAGCCCGCGACAGGGAAGGGCGTGTAGACGAGAGCTTCGGCCAGTGGCGAGTCGGGGAAGCGGCCCTGCAGCTCGCCGAGGCTCTCGCCCTCATCGAGTACGTAGGCGGCCAGGTACACCAGCCCCACCACGTTGTCCTCACGTCCGGCGACGGTGATCACCGCGCCGCCGTAGGAGTGTCCGACGAGGAGCACTGGCCCCTCGATCTGCCGGACGATAGAGGCGACGTAGGCCGCGTCGCCTGCGAGGCCGCGGTTAGGTACGGCGGGAACCACTACCCGGGTGCCGTCGGCGAGCAGCTCGGGGACGACGCGGGCGTAGCTGGAGGCGTCGGCGAAAGCTCCGTGGACCAGTACCACGGTAGGCGTGTTGGACATGGCTTCTCCTTCGTTCAACCGCCTGTGGCGGTCGGGGGAATACGCCGACCGGCGCATCCATGAGATGAAGGTCTGTGCTCTTTGCGGGAGCTCGTGTCGTCACTGAAGGTAGACAGGTGCAGTGGATGACCGGTGACTGATCTGTGAACCACCCAGGTCGGCGAGGGCGTCCATCACAGATGCCTGTCCAGAAATGCCCGCACAAGAGGCGCCACCTCGTCGAGAGCGCTCTCGAGCAGGAAATGACCACCGTCGATCAGGTGGACTTCGGCGTTCGGCAAGTCGGTCGTGAAAGCGAGCGCCCCAGCCGGCCCGAAGATCGGATCGCCCCTTCCCCAGATGGCGAGCAGTGGAACCTGCCGCTCGCGGAAGTACCGCTGCACCTGGGGGTAGAGCGCCAGGTTGGTGGCGTAGTCCCGAAACAGCGCGAGCTGCGCCCGGTCGTTGTCGGGCCGCGACAGCAGGTCGTGGTCGTGGGTCCAGGTGGTGGGGTCTACCAGAGTCTCATCGGTCACGCCCGCCAGGTACCGCCACCGGGTGAGCTCCAGGGTGAGCGCCTCACGAACGCCGGCTTCGGTCCGGGGAATTTGCTCGCGCCAGTAGTCGCGCACGGCAGTGAAGAACTCCGGCAGTAAGCCCTCGTCGTACGCGTTGCCGTTCTGGGTGATGATCGCGGTGACGGCGGCAGGTGTCCTCAGGGCAAGCCGCCACCCGATCGGGGCGCCGTGGTCGTGGACGAACAGGCAGTACCGCTCGATGCCGAGCTGCCTAAGAAGAGTTGCCGTGATGTCGGTGAGCGAGTCGAAGGAGTACGTGAACGTGTCAGCCGTCGGCGCATCGGAGAGTCCGAAGCCGACATGGTCGGGTGCAACAAGGTGCCAGCGGTCCGCCAGCCGGGGCAGGAGGTGCCGGAACATCAGTGAGCTTGAAGGAAAGCCGTGAAGGAGCAGCACGGTGGGACGGTCTCTCGGCCCGGCTTCCCGGTAGAAGATCTGATAGCCGTTGACCACGGCGTACCGATGATGAATCCTGACCATGCTATGCGCCGCCTTCGCCCGGTGTGCCCGTTTCCGAGCATGATCACTAAAACGTACGGGCTCGCTGTGGACGAATTGTGGAACCGTGTGGCAGTGCGGTGGCGGCTTCCCGACTCAGGATCGCGGCCGCATCACGGTCCGCGAGTCACCGCGCCGAGAGGTCGACACCCCATCCGGACGCCTCCAGGGTCAGGATGAACTGGGGGTTGCGGAAGTCGCCGTGCCCCGGACCGGGAGTCGCCCGGTCAGGTGATCATTACCGGTGATGGCCTGGTTGATCAGCCCTGCCGTCGAGATGCGGCGCTGGCCGGCGCCGTTGGGGAAATCCTCCATGGCCGAAGCAAAGCCCGGCGCGCTCCACGATGCGCACGGACAACGTCGGCCGCCGTCACGTACGTGGCGCCCCCGCGGTCAGGATCTCGAGATGTGGCCTGCCTGGGGACTCGACCGAGCGTTGCGCGCTGCACACCGGCACTGACCACCTTCGTCGGCACACAGCGGACACCGGCTGCCGACGACAACCGTGGTGCTGTCGGCCCGGCCGGTCAGGCCCGCGCCGCATCACTCGGCAACAGACCCCGCCACTTGCTGCACACTCTTATTAGACGGTCCGTCAAGAACTGTTACTGCTCGGGGTGCGTTGCACTCCTCAGAAGCGGTGATCCAAGGTGGGCTTGCCGCCGACACGAAATTGCGGAGTGGCCATGCCTGTTGCATTCGAAAAGCAGCTTCCGGCGACTGTCGCCGATATCGAACATCTAGGAGAGATGAAAGACATCTTCGTCCGTGACGTTGACGGCCGACGAGCCGAGTTCATTATGCCAGCCGACACCGAACGGCCGACATGGGTTGTCTATGATGGTGCTGCATACATAGGGATAGTGCACGTATGGCGGGGTGACGGTCAGCCCGTATGGCGAGTTCAGTCCACTGGAGAATCATTCCGGATTCTGGACGATGCAGTGCGCGCACTTCGTCGCCCGGCATCGTGGAGCGAGGACCGCGTACAATCTGTCCAGTGGGCAACGAATATGCTCGCGGACAACTCACTGGTCGTTATCAGTATTAAGACCACTGATTTTGAGGACGCCCTGACGATGCAGATCGCTGCCGCAACTGCCAGCGGTACGATACTGCTCGATGAAGATATTAGATTTGAGTCGGCCGATGACCCTGCATCCACCAGCATGAACGGCACTGGATCAGTACGAGCTGCAACAGAGTCAACACTCGCACAGATTTTGCCCCGGCTCTCCAAGGTGCTTCAAGGTCACACGCTGGTCTCGTACAACTCGGAATCCGATCGCCGGGATCTCGAGCGGGAGTTGACTCGGCACTTTGGCTCATCTGATGCTGCTGCTGGTTGGCTCGGGCAGGCATGGTGGGAGGACGCCATGCAGCAATATGCGATATGGCGCGGACTGTGGTCACACAAGGATCAAACTTATCGGAATGTGCCGTCGCATGACTTTGAAACAGCAGTTGCCGGTTGTCAATCGCTCCTGGAAAAGCTGAAAGAAATGGCCGCGCCTCCCTTCCATGAACTCTATGGATCTTTTGGCTCCTCTGACGTGCCAGAACCCGTGAGCTAACGACCTCGTGCATGGTTGGCGGTGGCGAGCTGAAGCCGTGATCGTCATCACGGCTTCCGTGGTGGGGGCTCGGGCGCGTGCGGCTATCGTTCGGAGCCAGCGGATCACGGGTTTGTCGCCAGGTGTGTTCGCTGAACTCGTCGCTGAGATCGGCCCGTTGTGGCACGAGCGGCACCAGGCCGTGCTCGTGTCGCGCCCTCGACGCCGGGCGGTCGGGGCCGGGGCGAAGCACAAGCTGGCCTTCGTCGACCGGCTGCTGGCAACCCTCGTTCACCTGCGGCACGGCGTCACGCTCGATGTGCTGGCCTGCTGGTTCGCTGTCGACCGCTTCACCATCACGCCCGCAATCGGTGAGCTACGACCCTTGCTGGCGGCGCGCGGCTGCACCGTCGCGCCCGGCAGCAGGCTGCGCACCCTCGCCGAGGTCGTCGATAGCCTGCGCACGAAGGATGGAACAGCAGGCTGGCAGAAGCTGATATGGCGTTTGCTGAGCGACACACTGAGCGTTTTCAGAGTGGCCACTGATCGGGTGACGGTGGTGCAGGCGCAACGCACGAGGCGCCTGTGCCGTTGAGGGAGGTGTTCGA
>NZ_JAVDVA010000062.1:0-6754 GCF_031456635.1 Streptomyces sp. 3330 | reverse complement strand
CCACCAGATACGACAAGACCGCCACCTCCTACGAGGCAGCGGTCAGTCTCGCGTCATTCCTGCTCTGGGCAAGATCCGTTTGAAGACGAACCCTACTACGCCCAGGACACCAACTACTACGGCGAGGAAAACGGCGCCCACAACGTCTCCTACGTCCGCGACTCCCACCTGGCCCGCATCGACTACGGCTTCCGCGGCGGCGGCGCCTACGGCACCATCCCCGACCAGGTCGTCCTCACCACCGCCGCGCGCTGCACCCTGACCACGTGCGACCCGCTTTCGGCGAGTACCGCCGCCAGCCAGTATCCGGACGTCCCTTACGACCTGGTCTGCGCCTCAGGAGCGACCTGCGCCGCGCACGGGCCGACGTTCTTCTCGACCGTCCGACTGGCCTCGGTCAAGGTTCAGCAGTACAGCGTGACGGCCGCCAAGTACCAGGCGGTCGACACCTACACCCTGCATCAGAGTGAGCCGGCTACCGGAGACGGCACCTCGCCCACGCTGTGGCTGGCGTCGATCACCCACGAAGGTGATGACACCACTGCCGGCGGCTCCACCGCCCCGATCGCCCTGCCGGACGTGAAGTTCGCCGGTGTGGACCTGAAAAACCGGGTCGACGCCTCCAACTTCCCCGGCCTGTACCGCTACCGCATCTCCGGCATCACCAGCGAAATGGGCGGGCTGACCTCCATCAGCTACGACCTGCCGGACGCCTGCACCGCCAGCTACGTGGCCAGCGCGGACCCCAAGACCAACACCAAGTCCTGCTACCCGGTGTCCTGGACACCCAAGGACTACCTGAACCCGATCACCGACTGGTTCGAGAAATACGCGGTCACCCAGGTGACGGAGACCGACAGCACCGACAGTCCCGACGACCCTGACGTCCCCGACGACGCGATGGTCAAGCAGACCAACTACCTCTACAACGGTGGCGCCGCCTGGCACCACGACGACAACGAAGTCGTCAAGGCCAAGTACCGCACCTGGGGCCAGTTCCGCGGCTACGCGAGCGTAGAGACCCGCACAGGCGACGGCGTCAACGACGCGCAGACCAAGTCGGTCACCTCCTACTACCGAGGTATGGACGACGACTGGCTGTCCTCCTCCACCCGCCGCTCGGTGAACGTGACCGACTCCCAGGGCGGCGTGCACACCGACAGCGACCAGCTGGCGGGCAACGCCCTGGAGACCACCGCCTACACCGGCGTCGGCGGCACCGTGGACAACTCCACCGTCACCTCCTACTGGATCTCCGCCGCCACAGCCACCCGAGCCCGCACCGGCCTGCCGGCCCTCACCGCCCACACCACCAACAGCGCAGAGACCTGGAGCCGCCAGGCACTCACCAGCGGGGGCACCACGAGCTGGCGCGTCACGCAGACCGACAACACCTACAACGCCACCGTCGCCGACGACAACTTCGGCCTGCTGACCTACAGCTACACCCACACGGTGCCTGCCGTCGCCGCGTACGACCAGTGCACCGCGATCACCTACGCCAAGGCCAACACGACCACCAACCTGGTCGGACTCGAAGCCTCCAAGGAGACCGACTCGGTCGCCTGCGCCGGATTCAGCCAGAACACTCCGGCCACCGTGCCGAAAACCCTCAACACCCTCACCGCACCCACCAGCGTCTCCCGACCTGACCAAGTGGTCTCCGCGACGAGGACATACTACGACGACACCAGCTTCGCCACCGCCTTCCCGCAGACGACCGCGCCCACCAAGGGCGAGATCACCATGACCCGGCAGGCCTCGGGCTACAGCGGTGGCGCGTTCAGCTGGCAGACCCAGACCCGCGCCACCTACGACACCTACGGCCGTCCCAAAGACGCCTACGACGCAGCTGGCAACAAGACCATCGTCGGATACACCGTGGACAGTGTCGGGCTGACCACCGGCACGACCATTACCAACCCTAAGAATCAGACCACCAGCACCACATCGGATCCCACCCGTGGGCTCATCCTCACCACCACCGACGCCAACGGGCTCACCGACACCGTCCACTACGACGCGCTCGGGCGGAGCACCGAGGTGTGGCAGCACAACCGGCCCACCACCGCTGCTGCCAACCTCAAGTACACCTACACGGTCTCCCAGACCAGCCAGTCAGGCACCACCACCCAGACGATGAACGAGGTTCAGGGCTACGTCACCTCCTACTCCCTCATCGACTCACTCGGACGGCCACGACAGACCCAATCGCCGACCCCGCAGAACGGTCGAATGATCACCGAGTCGTTCTACGACTCACACGGATGGGTGTGGAAGAAGAACAACGCGTACTGGGACCCCAACACCCTGCCCAACCTGGCTCCAGCCTCAGTGCAGGACTCCGCAGTCCCCAACCAGGACCGCTACACCTTCGACGGCCTGGGCCGCACAGTCGTCGATGACTCCCTGCAGAACTCTGTGCTCAAGCAGAAGACGACCACCGTCTTCAGCGGAGACGCCACCACCGTCATCCCCCCCACTGGCGCCACGGTCCAAACCACCCACACCGACCCCCTCGGCCGCACATCCGAGATCGACTCCTACAGCACCCGTCCGACTCTGAGCGCCCCGCTCAACACCTTCACTGGCCTGTTCTCCATCAGCGGCGGCACCTACAACGCCATCACCTACGGCTATGACGGGCACGGCGAGCAGAACACCGTCACGGCCAAGGGCAGCACCTGGACTACCGTCTACGACCTGCTTGGCCGCGCCACGTCTAAAACGGACCCCGACGCTGGCACCACCAGCATGGTCTACGACACGGTCGGCAACCTCACCCAGACCACTGACGCCCGCAGTAGGAGCGTTTCTAGCACCTACGACGTACTGAACCGCCAGACCGGCCAGTACGCCTCCACAGTCACCGCTCAAGCGCCTGGTGCGAGCGGCAACCAGATGGCGGCCTGGACCTACGACAATGACAACGCCGTCTCCGGCGTCACCAACCCGATCGGCCAGAGAACCACCGCCACCTCCTACAACGCGGGCAACACCTACACCACCCAGCAGTTGGCGTTCAACGTCTTCGGTGACTCACTCGGCCAGTCCGTCACCATTCCGGCCGTGCACGGCGCATTGGGCGGAAAGACCTACACCTTCCGCCACACCTACACCACAAATACCGGCCTGCTGTACACCGACAATTACCCCCTCGGTGGCGGTCTTCCCAACGAGATCGTCACCCACACCTACACCAGCGACCTGGACTTGCCTGCCGGGCTGACGACCACTTCCTACGCCTACGCCCAAAAAACCGCCTACACCGCCTACGGCCAGGTGGCGCAGGAGATCTTGGGCGACAGCGAGCCGAATCAAGCAACCCTCACCAACAAATACGACCCGCACACGGGAGCACTCACCAACCAGTCGGTAACCCGCTCCGCCACCGCCACTCCGTCGAAGATCGACGAACAGTCTTACACTCACGACGCCGCAGGCAACATCACGAAGCAGGTCACCACCCGCTGGGGCGCCACCACGGCTCCCGAAACCCAGTGCTACCAATACGACGAACTCGACCGGCTCACCGAGGCCTGGACCGCCACCGACGACTGCGGCGCCGTTCCCACCTCGAGTGCCCACGCCCAGGTCGGCGACCCGCTCGCCAGCGGCACGGCCTACTGGACCAGCTGGGACTTCGACGTCCTCGGACAACGCCAGCACCAGGTCGAACACTCCACTAACGGCGGCAGCGACACCACCACCAGCTACACCTACGACTACAACGGCAACAGCACCCCCCAGCCCCACGCCCTGACCTCCACCCAGGCCAGTGGCGCCAGCACCGCGAGCACTAGCTACGCCTACGACAAGGCTGGCAACACCATCACCCGCAACACCGTTGCCTCTGGCAATCAGACCCTGACCTGGAACGACGCCGGACAACTTACTCAAGTAGGCGGTGGCAAGGCCGGAACCACCGGCTACATCTACGACGCCGACGGCAACGTCCTGCTCCAGACCGACCCCACCAGCACCACCCTCTACCTGCCCGGCGAACAACTCACCCTCACCGGAACCACCACCACCGGCGTTCGCTACCTCCCCCTGCCTGGCGGCGGCACCGTCGTACGCACCGGAACCGGCACCAACTACAAATTCCAGATTAACGACCCCCACGGCACCAGCGGCCTGTACCTGGACAACACCGCCCAGACCCCCACCTGGCGCCAGTTCACCCCCTACGGCAGCACCCGCGGCACCACGGTCAACTGGATCGACAACCGCGGCTTCCTCAACGCCCCCGACAACACCAACACCGGCCTCACCCAAATCGGCGCCCGCCAGTACGACCCCATCCTTGGGCGGTTCGCCAGCCTCGATCCCATATTCGCAGCCACCGACGACCAACAAATCGCCGGCTACGCCTACGCCGCTGGCAACCCCATCACCTACAGCGACCCCACAGGGCTGTACTGCGACGGTTGCAGCGCCAACAACCCCGACAGTGTCTGGGCACCGAACAAGCACAACGGACCCGGCTGCACCACGGGGGGCTGCTACTCCAAGAACAGCAACGACGACTATGTCGCGGTCACCGGGCCGTCAGCCAGCTACCACCCCAGCATTAATATCGGCAATACGTCAGATTGCTGGGTGTCTGCATGTAAAGGAGGAGTATCCGACTGGCAACTGAACCCGGGACACAATCCTCTAACCGTTCAATTCCCCACGCTCCCCCACGAGACTGCCCAGATAGTCAAGGGTGTTCTGAACTTTTTCCTGAGTGAGCCTGAGCGTGAGGAGGGGTGCGGCGAAACCCCCCCCAACGATGTTGTGTGATTTGCGGGGTGGCACTTTCGCGGGGGGCCCTCTTGGAGCCGGTAAGGGTATGCCCCTTCCTGGATCAAGAAGCATTCCTTTGGGGTTCGCTAACGCTGCCGAGTTTAATGCTTTCACTCAAGAGTTGCGCTCTGGTCTCAGCGATTCGGGTGTCACGGGGGTTACCCCAATATTCCAGGGGAGTTCGGTTACGGGAAGAAGTTACAAGACTGGCCGCCCCTTCGGTTCGCGTAGCGATTTCGATGTGGCGCTCGCTGGATCCGAACTCCTTTCCCGGGCAAAGCAGGCTGGCGTGGAGCTGAGGTCTGGAGGCACTCGAACTGCTCCGCTTTCAGAAGCCGACCTTGGTAGGATGGGGCTCGCGGACCTCGCGGAAAGCCTGACAGGGATGGCCAATCGGGACGTACACTTCATGATCTACGAATCTGTGGAGGGCGCCATCAGTAGAGGACCAAGTCCTATTGTCAAGAAGTGATTCTCGCTAGGCGGAACTTGTCCGAAACGGGTGCCGCCTAGAATTTATCTTTCCATAAGGTCGGACCGGCGTTGGCTGGGTTGGAAGTTTGAAAAATGAGTTCAATTTTTTGTCTATTCGGGTCCCGTGAGGGAAATTTGACCGGAATGGCACGGGATCTCGGCGGCCTCTTGAGTGTTGATCTTGAATGCAGGGAGAGTGGATACAAAGGGGGGGAATATTATCGAACCCCAAGAGGCATGAAGGGAAAGGTCACTATCCAGTCGAACTGGGCGGATAGTGAAGGTTATCTAGCCGAGCCCAACTATCCTGAATATTCCGTGTTGATCTATGTTAGTCGGGTAGAAGATCACATATTGGATACTGTGGCTCGCCTGGGGAATATTACTCTCCTCAGGTTGGAAGAAATTTGACTTTGGTGACTGACGAACAGCGACATCCATGCTAAGAGAGCATCTGATCTAGGTAGTTGGTGTTCTGGGATGGTTTTGTGACTGGCGCTGTCGGCGGTCGTTGGATGAGGCGTGAGTGCTCGTCGTCCATACCGCAGTGACGTGTCCGACGCCCGCTGGGCCTTGATCGAACCGGTCTTCAATGCCTGGCGGGCGAGACGGATCGGACCTGGAACGGCAGCTCGGGTGCACGATCTGCGAGAGATCGTTAACGCGATCCTCTATGTCAATCGCACCGGCATCCCGTGGGAGTACCTGCCGCACGATTTCCCGCCGTACAAGACCGTCTACGACTACTTCGCGAAGTGGGAAGCCGACGGCACCACCCAGCAGGTCCATGACCTGTTACGTGACAAGACCCGCCGATTCCACGGCCGTCGTGCAGAGCCGACCGCGGCCGTTGTGGACGCTCAGAGCGTGAAGACCTCGGCAAACGTCGCCGAGACCAGCCAGGGCATCGACGCCGGCAAGAAGATCAAAGGTCGCAAGCGGCACCTGATCACGGACACTCTCGGTCTGGTACTGGCCGTCCTGGTCACCGCCGCGAACGTCCACGACACCACCGGCGGCAAGCTCCTGCTCGATGACCTGGCTGCGGCACACCCCAGCGTGTCCAAGGTCTGGGCCGACGGCGGGTACCAGAACAGCATCTTCAACCACGGTGCCGGTCTGGGCATCGATGTCGAGGTGGTTCAGCGGCCACGGGCGAAAGGGTTCGAACCGCTGCCGAAGCGGTGGGTGATCGAGCGGACCTTCGGCTGGCTGATGCAGCACCGCCGCTTGGCCCGGGACTACGAAGCCCTGCCACAGAGATCCCGGACGATGATCCACTGGGCCATGGCTAACAAAATGTCCCGCGAACTGACCGGAGAATCCACACCAACCTGGCGAACCGAAACGTACATTCCACCCACATCAGTGTGAGTGCTGATCAGATGCTCTCTTAGGCGCTGTTTCTCGGATCTCCCTCCTTGGGTGGGGTGTTGAGGGCAGGCTGGCTCCATGGGACGCGGAGACCTGACGAATGCGGAGTGGGATC
>NZ_JAVDVA010000061.1:0-8468 GCF_031456635.1 Streptomyces sp. 3330 | reverse complement strand
AACATCACCCGCAGCCGTCTCGGACACCTCACCCGCCAAGGCTTCCTCATCCAGCCCGGACGAGGCCGCTACCAGAAACGGACTTAACGTCCTCTGAGAACCCTGGTCCCAGTTGAGACTCCGGCGCGCTCGTTCCGGCAGCGAGCTCAGGGCGGCGATGAGGGCGTCACGTAACTGGCCGGCCGAGTGCCCCTCGAGCAGCGGGACCAGGCGGAGACAGCGGGTTCGTTGGGGGACCAGTCGAGCGACGGCGGAATTGTGCGGGCACCCACGCCGAGGTCGCCCTCCCCGTCGCCGAGACGCTCACGCAATTCGCTGATCGGTGGCCGACGGTCGATTAGGACGACGGGTGCAATGAATCGGGGCATGCACGGATCAGGTCGGCGGAGATGTGTCGCAGCTGCCGGCCAGCGCGGAGCCTTCTTCGGTCAGTAGCTGTTGTCGTTCCGATCTTGTGGGGTGTGCGTCGAACGGGAGTCTCGATCGGGTGGTTGCCGGCGGCTGCGGGCATGAAGGCAGACACCTCACGATGCCAACGCGTCAAGCTGCGGCGGCCAGTTCGGTGGGGAATGCCGTGTTTTCGTCGAACAGCTTGCGGTGCTGGAGACAGTGGTGGAGCTGGCCGATCATGCGGTTGAAGAGGTTTCTCTGGGCGGCCGCGTGCCAGTCGCCGACCTCTCGGCGGCGCCGGTAGTGAGCGTTGGCCCCGGCGGACGCACGGAGCGAGGCGAAGGCCCAGAGGTAGCCGGCATGGTTGAGCCGGTCGTTCTTCACCCACCGTCGGGTGACGGCGGACTTCTTGCCGGACGCCCGGGTGATGGGCGAGGAACCAGCGTATGCCTTCAGGCCGCGGGCGTCGGCGAAGCGAGCACGGTCGTCCCCGATCTCAGCCAGGATCCGGGCGGCGAGCTGGATGCCGAGCCCGGGGAAGCTCAGCAGGATCTCGGCGTCCGGATGCTGAGGGAACGCCTCTTCCACCACCTTCGCGAGGTCGTCGGAGGCCGTGCAGGCCGCTTCCAGCTGGACGAGGAGGGCGAGCATCTGCTTGCCGAGCGCGTCCTCGACCAGCGGCGGCTGGTGGGCCCACTCAGCGCGGAAGACGTC
Source organism: Streptomyces sp. 3330 (assembly GCF_031456635.1). Taxonomy (NCBI): domain Bacteria; kingdom Bacillati; phylum Actinomycetota; class Actinomycetes; order Kitasatosporales; family Streptomycetaceae; genus Streptomyces; species Streptomyces sp. 3330. The sequence goes on along the minus strand of NZ_JAVDVA010000061.1, from coordinate 7,364 downwards.
GCGGAGGCGGTCGGCTTCCGCCTCGATGCCACGTTTGCGACCGGCCCGCTTGAGCGCGGCCTGGAGCTGGGCGCGGGTCAGCCGCGCGGCCCGGGTGGGCGTCGGTGCGGCCTTGAGAAGTTCACGGGCCTCAGGGCGGCACAAGCCGTTGGTCCAGGTGGCGAAGGCGTCCAGGGCAGCCGGATAGTACTCGCGAAGCAGGGAACGGAGCTGGTTGGCGATCTGCTGCCGGTTCCACAGCGCGTCCTGCTGAGCGCGGGCCAGGACGGCGATCGCGCGGCCGAGGTCGCTGTCGTTGGGCAGGGGCCGGTGGGCGTGCATGTCGGTGCGCAGGATGTTCGCCAGGACGAGGGCGTCGCCGGGGTCGGACTTCTTGCGCGAGACGCTGTGCCGGTCGCGGTAGCGGGCGGCCGCCATCGGGTTGATCGCGTACACCTTCCGCTTCCCGGTCCGCAGCACCGCGACCAACAGGCCGCGGGAGGTCTCGATCGCCACCGGGATCGGGTTCTCCTCGGTGTCTCCGTGCTCGGCGAGCAGTTCCAGCAGCAGTTTGTAGCCGGCCGCGTCGTCGGTGATGTGTCGCTTCGCCACCAGCGTGCCGGTGTCGTTGACCAGGGCGACGTCGTGGGTGCGTTCTGCCCAGTCGATTCCGCAGTAGATCAAGGTTTCCCTCCCCGATGTGCAGGTGTTTGCGCTGGTCACGAGCGCATGCGGGCCACGCGAGCGACCTAATCCCAGGCATCAACCGCCCTACGGTGTGCCTCCACCTCACTAGCCGTTCGTGGCACCAGCGCACCCCACGGGCCCCGGTCTGCGCGGGAGCTCAAGCGGCTCGGGCGTATCAAGGAGTCACCATGCGGTGGGCTCGCACCACCAACACCAACGAGTGATCAAGCGGCAAGTGTTGACGGCCGTAGGGCGCCGAGCGCCGTCCCTCTTCGAAGAGACTTCGAAGATCCGGTGCCAACAAGACGTTCCCTCGACACCGACGACCGTCAGCCTCCTGACCCGTGGTGGCGGCCACAGAGACGCCGAACGCCGTCGCTCTGCCTTGAGGCATCAGGGCCGGGGCCTCTTAAGACGTCCGCCAGGCGACCGCGCGACCGCCACCACGGGTGAGTCCGGGACCGTGCACGCGGTCTAAAGCGAGGCGTTGTTGCTCGCCCGGCAGCCACTAGATGTCACAGCCCGGCACTCGAACATCCCCAAGAACAACTGTCCCTTGGGAACGTCCTTAGCAACGGATTAGGGCCTCTTGGTAGCTCGGGGTTGCGAAGCCAACCGAGATCCAGGAGACCCTGTTGCCGCAGTTGTACGTGCTGGAGCCGGTGGAGTTCAACTCGGTTGCACCTTCGTGTGATTGTGTCGCCCACCGGGTCGGAAACGCGGCCGATCACACGGAACGTGTTCGGCGGTATCCGTCGGACATGACGGACGCGGAGTGGGCCGTGGTCCGGCCGCTGCTGCCGGTGCCCGGCTGGCTGCGCGGCCGGGGAGGGCAGCCGGAGGCGTACTGTCACCGGGCGATACTCGATGCAATCCGCTACCTGGTCGACAACGGCATCAAATGGCGGGCGATGCCCACGGACTTCCCGCCGTGGGACCGGGTCTACGCGTTCTTCCGCCGCTGGCGCGACCACCTGCTGGTCAAGGAGTTCCACGACCGGCTGCGCGCCAGGGTCCGCGAGAAGCTGGGCCGCGGCGTGGAGCCGACGGCCGGGGTGATCGACTCGCAGTCCGTCAAGGCGGACGCCGTCGTCGGCGCGGACAGCCGCGGCTTCGACGGCGGCAAGCTGATCAACGGGCGCAAGCGGCACGTCGTGGTCGACACGCTCGGCCTGCTGCTGGGGGTGATGGTCACCGCCGCGGATGTCGGCGACCGCACCGCCGCCCACGTGCTTCTGCGGCAAGCCGCCGACGCACACCACCGGTTGGAACTGGTCTGGGCCGACGGCGGCTGCACCGGCCCCCTCGTCGCCTACTGCCTCACCACGCTCGTCCTGGTCATGGCGATCGTCAAACGCAGCGACGACATGCGCGGCTTCGTGGTCCTGCCCACGCGGTGGATCGTCGAGCGTCTCTTCGCCCATCTGATGCGCACCCGCCGCCTCGCCCGGCCACACCCGCAGCGAGCGTGAACCGGCCCGGCGCGGGCTCGGCCGGCCAACCACGCGCGACCAGGCGTTTCGCCTTCGACCGCAATGCCTCCACCCGCGCCGGCACCACGTCCAGGCCGAACAAGACGGCCATCTCCTGGCAGGTCAGCGGCCCTTGACGGAGCCGGGCCCGGTCCGCGAGCACTTCCAGGAGGCGCTGGTAGTCCACCGACAGCGCCGACCTGTCCAGCCCCTCACCCCACACCGGCACCTGCGACTTCGGCTTCGCCGCGGTCGGCGCTGACGGTGTCTCCTCGGCATGCCCCATGGCCGGCGCTGTCCGATCGACCTGGGCCTGGCTTTGCCCGGACTCCTCCACGGGGGCCAATACCTCGCCGACCCGCGAGCGGGCGATGGCCCACTCCTGCCATTCCCGCTCGGCCAGCTCGGCCTGGATGCGGTCGGCTTCTTCCCTCAGCCCATCCACGCGACGGCGGGCGGCGACCTCGCGCTGTTCCAGCAGTCCCACGACCGACGGCATCCACGACCTCCACCGGAGCGACGACACGACACGCCACCACTCCCACGGGAACGTCCGCCCTATGCCCGACCAGCGAAAACGCAGTCCTCAAGTCCGGAAAGACAACAACTTCTCAGGGTCCTGCTTAAGCCGCCCTTGGCGCCTTGGTAGAGGGCGCGGTGATTTCGTGACAGAGATGCCGCTCGGGACGATGAGGCCAGCGGGGCCCGAGAGGGCGGCGATCTGCTCCGGGCTCCACTCCAGGTCCGGTTCGCTCTGTACCTCGGCCCGCTTTCTCACTACCCGACGCCGTCAGCCCACGTGGGGTGGTGAACCCTTGAACCTTCCTTCACCGCGATGCGTTGTAGTAGCGAGCCAGGCCGTTGCAGCAGCGACAGCGAGCAAGGACCAGTAACAGCAAGCGATGCGGCAGCGACCAGCGCGACCACCGTAAGAGCGATGCACGGGACTGTTCGGAAGCGCTATAGACCGCACCTCATCCAGCTCCCGCGAGGAAGCGTGCTGATCGTGACACGCGGCGGGCAGCTCTCTGCCCACGCTGGCGCTCGTAATGCGCACGCGTCCATGCCCGGGAGCGGGCCGATTTTCCAGCCTGCCTGCGACCGCCGGACCGGTCCCCTCCCCGACGCGCGCAGGGCCTCGGCAGCGGGACATGACTTCCCGCGGTGCGGTGTCCGCTGTCGCGCCTGACGGTGATGCCGAGCTCCCATGCGACAACAACGAAAGGCGTCTTTCATGCCTCATGAAGCTATTGGATCTCAGATTTCGAGGCGAAGCCTCGTGACCGCGGCCGGCTTAGGCGCGGCTGCGGTGCTGACAGGCATCGCGGTCGGCGCGAAGCCCGCCCATGCCGCAACGGCAGTGTCCACACGACAGCGAGTCGTGGTCATCGGGGGCGGTATCGCTGGCGTTGCGACCGCCTGGCTGCTCGACGGCCAGCACGACGTGACACTGCTCGAGGCGGCATCCTCGTTGGGCGGTCACGCGACCAGCGTGCCTGTCGACGTCGATGGTCACAACGTGATGGTGGACCTCGGAGCACAGTTCTTCGGGCCGTACTCCCATCCGATCTACAACAAGCTCGTGACGTCGGTTCTGCAGGTCCCCACAGTGCCGAATCAGCTGGACAACACTGTGTTCCAGTACGGGGCGCCGACACCCCTCATGGTGTCGCCCAGCACTGACCGGCCCATCACCGATCTGCTCCAGTATCTGCCGGCACTGCAGGCAGTGGCGGAACTGATGGACAGAGCCAGAGATCTCGAGGCACGCCGAGACTGGAACACCACCGTCGCTGACCTCGTCGAGGCAATGTCAGTCGACGAGACGTTGAAGGAAAGCTTCGTCTATCCGTACGTGGCCTCGGTGAACGGCGCCACGATCAGTCAGGCCAAGGAGTTTTCGGCACGGGCGGCGCTGGCGCTCGCCGTCCGCCCTCTCGTCAACGACAAGACCGAATACGTCAATGCTCGCGACGGACTGCAGTCGGTCGTTTCGACTCTGTCTAACGAATTCACCAGCGTCACCACGCGGGTCAACACGCGGGCCGTCACACTTCTCCGTAGCGGCGACTGCTATGAGATCACCGACTCTCAGGGGCGCGTCCACCTTGCCGACCAGGTCGTTCTCGCCCTGCCCCCCGAGCCCGCCGCAGCGCTGGTGGCGCAGCTGCCCCAAGCCGGCCCGCTCTTCAGTGCCTACAGCCGCTTCCGATACATGCCGGCGCGAGTCGCTATCCACCGAGACCCGATCTACATGCCCGCATCTCCAGCGGACTGGTCCTCCTTCAACATCACCCGCGATGGTGAGTACTGCGAGGCATCGATCTCCTATGCGCGGCTGCGCGGTGATGCCCCCGTGTACAAGAGCTGGGTGCTGCACCGGCGCGAGGAGCCGAAGCAGCTCCTGGCCAGCATGGATTTCCGGCACCCCTTGATCACACCCGACTTCATCCAGGCACAGGGGGAACTGCAGCGTCGTAACGGCGCTGCCGGACTGTGGTTCGCCGGCAGCCACGTCGTCGACGTGGACAGTCAGGAAAGCGCCCTCTACTCCGCGCTCACGATCGCGGCGGAGCTGGCACCGGCATCTGCGAACCGATTGCGGCTGGGCACGCTGCCAACGTCACCGGCCACTCCCTGACCGCTCTTCGAGCGGTCTTACAGCCTGACCCAATCCACAGGTGCCGCGCTGCTCCTTCGAGCCGTCACTGAGTCTGGACCCGGAGTTGGTCTCCGGGGGAGCTTCTGCCCGGCTCCGGCAGGGCCGGGCGCAAGGAGCTCTCGTGCTCATGAAGACCTACTGCTCGAGAGCGGAGTGGGTGCCTCCTTGCTGCGCCTGCAAGCCAGAGCGGCTCACGAGCAGGGCCACAAGGACGTCCAGTGAGTCAGGCACCAGGAGGAAGTTGTCAGGGCGAGCTGCGGTCGTGGGCACGGAACCGAAGATGTTCGCAGATTCGATAGAACCCACGCGCCCTGTCGTACGTAGCTAGTGACTGGAGGACGATACACAGGGGTGAGTCGCCTGCCGGGCCACTCGTCACGGAGGGCAGCAACCCCTGAGCCTCCCCTCACTCCGGCAGTGCACGGTCGGAGTGAATCTGGCCGTGGCCCGGTCATCGCCGTCCGACCTGCCGGGCCACGGCACGATCCGACGCTGCAACTTCCGCACTCGCGGAAACGCAAAGCGCAGCGACGGTGTCGTCAGCGAGTCCCTCACGGCCAGACGGTTGCCCCGACGCGTTCGGCGAACCTCTCGAGGGCGTCACCACCGACTCGTACGCAGTCGGTGAGGCACCTTCCGCAGCAGAGGCTCACGACCATGTACAACTCGGCGTCCGCGCGCACGGAACTGCGCCGCTGCAGAGCCATGAGCGCGAGTAGAAGCTCCTCGCAGCGCACGCCGAGTTCGCGCAGTTGCTCCATGAGGCTGGGCGCTCGCTCCACCTCCGCCGTGGAATCGGCTCAACGACGGACACGGACCGGGTACACCCGTCTACGACGACCTGGCAACGCCTGGTCTCCCGCAAGTGCGGGGCGGCTGGCAGCCAATGTCGAGATCGACGACCCCAAGTGCCGGCGCAGTCGAATTGCCGAGCCTGATCCCGAAGCTGCCTTGCTTCAGCATCACCGCGGTGTACAAGGAAAGCATCGAACGTTACCGCGGGCAGCACCATCAGCACCTTTACGGAGAACTCCAGCTCGCCGTGCACCGGGTGCACGTCTCCTGGGCGCCAGGCGGCTGATGCGGCGGGGGCTGAACTGCCCTAGGAACCTGGCAGCCATCACTACCCCGAGGCCGAGGGCGGTGCCCTGTCACTGGCTCCCTGGCAACCGTGGTGGGCCGGTATCGGGGTGCCCAGGGGTGCACGTGGCGATGATCCGATGTCGACGGGCCGCGGTCAGTGTCGGTGTGCAACTGACGATCAACGATTACGCCTGGGTCGTGGTCTTCTGCTTGAGGCGTTCGTAGGGGGTCTGGCCGCCGAGGCCGCCGTGGGGGCGATGGTAGTTGTAGTAGTCCTCCCACTCGCGCAGTTTGTCGTTGAAGACCTCGGCGTCGTCGATGACGACGCCGTCCAGGAGCCGGTAGAACTCCTCGGCGTCGATGCGGTGGGAGCGTTCGACCTTGCCGTTCAGCCGTGGGGTGCGGGGCTTGAGGTAGGTGTGGGCGATGCCTTTGTCGAGGACGTGCCAGTAGAACGCGGACTGGAACTCGGCGCCGTTGTCGGTCTGGATGACCTCGACCTGGAACGGCAGGCGCTGGATGACGTAGTCGAGGAACTGGATGGCGGTGGCCTGGTTTAGCTGAGGGTAGATCCGCAGGACGCGCAGCCGTGTGCAGGCGTCGATGGCGGTGAACTGGAAGTACTTGTTGCGGCCGCTGCGGCGGCCCTGGGGCATCGAGGCGAGCGGTTCTATGAACTTCACGTCGATCTGGACGCGGTGGCCGGGCAGCTGCTTCTCGTAGCGCTTCCATCGGCGGTCGTGGCGCTTGTAGCGCTGCGAGGCCGGCAGGCGGCCCATGTCCAGGCGGTTGAGGATGCGCCACACGCCCGACTTGCTGATGGTGACGTCGTGGTACCGCTTGAGGTACATGGCGATCTTCTCCGGGCCGAAGTGGTAGTTCTGCCGCAGGTAGATGATCTTCCCGACCACTTCGACGTGGGTCGCGTTCGGGCAGGTCTTCGGCGCCTTGGAGCGGGTGCGCAGGCCCTCGACGCCCTCGGCCTGATAGCGGCGATACCAGGTGTAGTGGGCCTGTCGGCTGATCCCGAAGTACCGGCAGGACATCGCGACGTTCCCGGTGACCTCTTCGACGTGGCGTATGACGGCCAGGCGCCGCTTGGCCTCACGGTCAAGCGGTGCGGCGGTGGGGGTGGACTTCGGCATGTGGATCTCCGTAGTGATCGGAGACCCAGGTGTCAACGTTGATCGGCAGTTTTATACCGACAGGTCAGGTCATGCACCGACCTGGCGATCTCGGCGAGAGGCCCGTCCAGCAGCACGTAACGGCATTGGTGGACCTGAGTGCACAGCCTGGCCCAGGGACTGCTGCGCCCGGGCGACCGGCCACCGCGTTGACCCAGGTATCAGCGGTATCCCGGCTGATACCCAGGCTGGCCGCGAGCTGACTCATTGAGCTCTTTCAGCGGTGCCGCTCCAGGGTGAGGACGGCTGCGGCGATTGACGACATTCGATTCGGGCTGTACCGGGCCCTGCGGAAGA
>NZ_JAVDVA010000060.1:0-8496 GCF_031456635.1 Streptomyces sp. 3330 | reverse complement strand
AGCGAGTAACTCCCACTCCCCATCGGTGAGTTCATGGCGACGTATCACCCCACCATGATCCACCACCCGGTGATCTTTGAAGACGGACCCTAATCCCACGCGCGGGAGTTACACCGAAGACCGTACAGACCCGACCCTGGCCGGGTCCCCTCGCACCTGTGTCCCTGCCCCGTTGCTGTGCAGATCGCCCGCACCACGGGGTCACCCAATGGCGATCATCGGCCTCCGCTGCCCCGGCTCTGGCTGCGGGCCAGCACCCCCCGGGGGGGCACTGCGCGTGAAGGATCCACTGGTCAGCAGCCGTCAGATGGAGCGAGGGACACGCGGTCGGTATCGGTCCCGCTGCCCCTACCGACGGGAGTGAACCAGTTTGGGCCGCCGCGCGTACCCCATATTGAGACACCCACTATTCGAGCCCAAGAAAACACCGCACAGATTTCTCTATCCAAAAAGATCAAAAGATCGGCACCCGAACGGCCAAAGTCTACCCACATGCACGAATGGTCACAGGTTCGGAATAAATACACCCCAAGACGAGCACGTAAAAATCGAGATCGTACATGCGATCACATGAATTTCAGAATCAGAAAGTGATGGAATGCCGCAGAGGAATATTCACACGATCGCAGGAGCTCTACTGATGGCAGTGCTCGCCCTGTCCGCGTGCGACTCTAAGTCGAATGCCGGGCACGCCGAAGAGCGCGGCACGATTTCCAGCACACCACCACAAATAGGCACGAAAGATGGAGATCAAGAGCAGGATGACATCACCGTAGTAGTATGCACAGAGCAATCACTGGGCGGTGAGTGCGATCAGCACCTGCCCCTAGAAAGTTCGGATCTTTTCAAGGTTTCCGACGGACGTTTCGTCGACAAAATTACGTCGATAAAGACGCTCGATCACGCGATGTGCTTTTATACTGAGCCTCTGCACACCGGTATCCAGTTTACGGTGCCAGCGAACACTGAGGTATCGAATCTCGGTGACGGCAGCTTCGGCGACGTGGACAATCACATCCGATCTTTTGCGCCAGCACCGTGCTCTACCGTCGTAGTCTGCGACGAGCCACAACTCGGGGGGCAGTGCTACGAACATCTCCCCATCAGCATGCCCGAGCTCTTTTCCTTTGACATAAACTTCAACGATAAGATCACGTCACTGCAGACTCTCGAAACCGGCATGTGCTTCTACGCCGACTTGAACTACAAGGGTCGCGCCTTCGAAGTCCTTCCCGGCAAAGAGATTGCAGACCTCAGCGAGAGTCTGCCCAAATTCAACGACTCCATCTCGTCTTACGGCCCCGCACCCTGCTCAAGCGAATCCGAAATCACAGTAGAGTGACGCCGGCTCGTCAACCCTGACGTGAGAGCCGGCAGCCCCAGCTTCGAAGGGGCGTAAGGCAGCCCCTTCTGGCGACGCCCGACAACTGACGGGCGTCCGGGACTCCTGCGCAACAGCCGGGGCCGTTATCAACGACCCCTTCAAGCACCACAGCTACCTCCAAACCAACCCAGAAAACCCAAAAGCCCTAGCTCGCAGCAGTGGCCCCAGCACAGAAAGAACTGGACGCCCATACCAGCTGATGTTGGGCGTATTCGGGCATGAACGACAGCGGGAACAGGATGACCGCAGCCTGTGATTCGTAAAGGCCCGACACTATTGCGGTCGGAACCGTTGAACCATCCTTCGCCGCAGTGCGTTGTAGTAGCGAGCCAGGTGCCTGCGTTCAGAGCGAGATCTCACGAATCTGGCGCTTTAATTAAACATCAAAACAGCGAAAGAGAGCTCTCATGCCCGATCGCCCTGGAGTGGCATTGATGGCCCTAGCAGCATCCAATACGGCTATCGCAGTCCTTAGTGATGAATCGCCGATACTGAGAGCGGTGACCACGGCTTCGGCGTTGGCGACAGCGAAGGCCGCGGCCTACTACGCGACGCAACCTGGCCCGCACCCAGAAATAGCAGCCCCGGCGTGGGGGGCAGCAAGCATACAGTACGCAGCCCTTGCTGCAGCGACCGTGCACAGGGATCCGGTGATAGCGATCGGTGCAGCGGCGGTCAGCGCTACTGCGGCAGTCGCGATGTGCGGGAACCAACCGAACCGTCCGGGAATTCGACGCTAGTGCTCTGACCGGGAAGGTTCGCCGGGTTGGTGGTCGCGGCGGTTGGATGTCCGGTGACCTCCGTTCGTCCGATCGCTGAGGGTGTGTTGGCTGAGCCTGTCCGTGTTCGCAGGGTGACCGACCAGGATGAGCCGGTGCGCTTCCGGCGCGCGATGATGCTGCTGGCGTCGGCCGACGGGAAACCGGGTCCCGGTGATCGCGCAGCTGGTGCAGGCAGACGAGGACACCATCCGCGACGTGATCTACCGGTTCAACGAGATCGGCCTGGCCTGCCTGGACCCTGAGTGGGCGGGAGGCCGTCCCCGCCTGCGCCATCTGGACGACGAGGACCTCGTCGTCCAGACGGCCACCACCCGCCCGACCAAGCTCGGCCAGCCCTTCACCCGCTGGTCCATCCGCAAACTTGCCGCCCACCTGCGACGCGTGCACGGTCGCGTGATCAGGATCGGCCGCGAGGCGTTACGGTGCCTGCTCGCCCGCCGCGGCATCACCTTCCAGCGCTCCAAGACCTGGAAGGAATCACCCGACCCCGAGCGTGACACCAAGCTCGACCGGATCGAGCACGTCCTGGAGCGGTTCCCGGACCGGGTGTTCGCGTTCGATGAGTTCGGCTCGCTCGGCATCCGCCCCACCGGCGGTTCCGGCTGGCCCCCACCGGCCACCCCGAGCGGCACTTCGCGACCTACCACCGCACCCACGGCGTCCGCTACTTCCACGGCTGCCATTCGATCGGCGACGACACCCTGTGGGGCGTCAACCACCGCAAGAAGGCCCTGTTCTCGTATAGCTACGGCAAACGGACATGTAGCGCAGGGTGATGCTCGCGGCTGAGCCGGGCGCGAGGGCCAGTGTCAGTTTTCTCAGTCGGCGGCACGGATGAAGGCCCTGTACTCCCGAAGCTGCCACGAAGTGACAGGTAGCTTTCAGTAGTCGATCTGACGTGCTGCTGTCAGGCTCTCAGCGTTTCCCCCTGGTCAACTAGCGCGCTGCGATCGCACGACAGGCGGCATCCCAAACCGCCTCGAATTCTTGCGCGGTCAGTTGGTCGGGTTCGGGCCCCTCCCACTGTGAGATCGGGAGCCCAGCTGTAACCCCGAACATTTTTTCGCACTCGGCCAGACCCCCTGCCTGCTGGGCACGCTGCCATTCGTCAAGAGACGCAGCCGCGATCGGAGTCACCTCGGAACCCTGGAGTTCGACCTATCGGGTCACCCAGCCGCCGGCGTCGACCTCGAAGTAGAACCAGATGGCTTCCTCGTCCCAGAAGCACTGCATCCACGTCCTCAGCGGTCGGCCTGCCTCTGCGACAGGGCAATGCGGCGCCGTACGAGATCGACATCCATGATCTTCACGGTGAGAGCGTCGCCGACCTCGATGATGTCCTGCGGCGATTGATCCAGCTCGTCGGTGTGCACGAGCCCCTCCGTCCTCTCGGTCTTCGATGCGGACGAAGACACCGAACGGCACGATCTTGGTGACCGGCCCTGTGACCACCTGACGGATCCTCTGCGGTACCTGCGGCCACGGGGCTTCCTGCCCTGCTCGAAGCGACAGCGGCACCCGTTCCCAGATCATCGCGACATCGAGGACCTCAGCTGTAACCTCCTGGCCGACGCTGACGACGTCGGACGGGTAGTTGAAGGGACGCCAGGACAACTCCGGAATGTTGATCATCGCAGTGAAGCCGCCGATGTCCACGAAGGTGACGCCGAAGCTGGCGATGGACGTCACCGTGCCGGTGACGACCTGGCCGCGCCGCAGGGTCTTCAGGAACGCCCAGTCCCGGTCGCTGGGTGTCGGCTCGGTCTGCCAGCGCGCGAAGTACCCCGTCGCTGTCGGGCAGCGTCGTTCTGGAGGACCTCCTGGTGAGCCTCGCCGACAAGATCGCGAAGAAGACCGCGGCTTTTCGCAGCACCTCGATCGTCCTGGCCTGCTCGGCGTTCTGCCGACGCGACCGCTTGAGCTCTTCGCGTTCGGCCGTCGTGAGCTCGCCCGGGGCGCCCTCGCCCCGATCCGCCTTTGCCCTGCGGTACCAGCCGCGCAGGGACTCGGAGCTGATGCCGAGTTCCCGGGCGACCGGGGTGACCGTCTTGCCCGACGAGTCGACGAGCGCGACAGCGTCCCGCTTGAAGTCCTCGGTGTACCGCTTCGTGTACTTGCTTCCCACCTGGTGCTACTTCCTCTGGAACCTCAAGATCCCAGTCTCCAGGTGTCCACGATCAAGAGGAAGGCTCACCAGGGCGGGTCACCCCTATCTTGAGAAGCGCTTCCTCCTGGGCGTGAACGCCCAGGGTTCCGCGCTAGATCATGCTGAACACCCTCCAGATCCGCCAGACCGGGCGTGGGCCCGTGGCGGAACCCGCCGGGCTGCTTGTCCGATGCCGCATATGGCAGGAAGTCCAACGGGCTCTCCCCGGGACTGGATGAGCGCCAGGCTCAGGCGAACTTGTCGTGGATCCGCGTACCCAGGTCCTCCGCCCACTCCAGTGCCCATGCCTTGAGTTCTTCGATCTGCCGGGAGGTGAGCCTGTACGCGGTGTAGTCCTCATCCTCGTACCAGTCCGCGCCGGTCAGCCGGTCAGCCGGTCCCGCAGGTCTTCGAGGCTGAATTCGCCGTGAGCGCGACGGCGGCCCAGGGCTTCGAGCTCGACTGTGGAGCGGTGGCGGGAGGCAGCCTGGACGTCGATGAGGTCGCGGACGGTGCCGCGGTCGGAGAGGGCACGGACCTTGGTACCGGTCACGTCGTCCAGGAAAAGCACGGGGCCGTACGGGGTCTGGGCGGGCGGAGCCCAGAACGCCTCCTTGAGGACGTCGGCCTCGCACTCCTCGCCGGAGTCCGGATCTGTGACGGGGAACCCGCCGCTGAGCGGATCGGTCCGAACATGAGAGGTCCGCCATCCGCCCGCGTTGAGGCCTGCTGTGAGCGCGGCGATGATCTCCTGCATCGGCGCGGGGTTCTCGGTTGCGACATCGAGATCGCGCCTGAGCGTTCGACCAGACCGTGGGCCTCCCGCCGGTGAGGACCAGAGGTAGGGGGAGCCGAGGTCGAGGATGTCGGCGGGGAGACGCTCGTGGACCGAAGTGAGCTTCACGCTGCGTTCGTGGCGGTCGGAGCGGTACGGAGCGGCTCGGGGAAGGCGACTTCCCAGACCTCGCGGATGTGCGGACTGATCAAGCGCCGCAGCACGGGCCACTGCTCGGTCAGCAGCCGGTAGTGCGGGAGGGTCACCAGGTCCTCTCTCAGCCCTTCGGCGAGGACGCTCCGGTAGAGCGTCATGCGGGACTTTGCACGGTCCAGGCTGTAGCACGTCCGCCCGGACCAGACGATGTGGAGCGGCAGGTCAACGTTGCCTTCGACGGGGCCGGACAGTTCCTGGAAGCGCTCAGGCAGTCGGCTGCGGTAGCGGTAACCGTCTGCGGCACTTCTGGGCGCCGCTTCCTTCTCCCATCCAGCCGTGCCGCGAAGGGCTCCCGTCTCGTGCACGAGCCGGAACGTTGGCGGCATGCGGGTTTTGGGGCACGGCGGGCTGAGCGTCCCGGCGACGGGAGAAGTCGGGTCCGGCGAGGGCCGACAGCTGCTCGTCAGCCATACGAAGTTCTCGGCTGAGCGAGCCGGGGTGGCCGTGACGAGGGTGACGTGCCGATGCCGGCCCCGCCAGGTTCGGCCTACGAAGTAGGCGAGTCCGAGGACACGGCTCGAGGGCTGCCAAGATCTGCAGGGCCTCCTCTTGATGGGGCAGCAGGTCCTGGCCGACCAGCGATTCGGTCAGAAGAGACATCGGGCCGGGTCATGAGACGCGCCGGAAGGCGGTGGCCGAACCAATGACGCGCGAGCCGAACTCTTCGCGACCGCGGTCGCCGGCTGCTACGACGCCCACCTCCGCAGCCTCACATTACCGTACGGAATAGCGAAACACGTGGGGCCAGTAAGCCGATTGTGAGCGGGGACATGACGGGGTTCACAGATCAGTCACTAGTCATCCACCGTAGCTGCGTAGTTTCAGCCAGGCAGTGGCTTCCAGACGCCGTCGGCAGGATCCAGCCCCGACGCCAGCCCGCTGTCCAGCAGTGTGCACAGCAACATCAGTAAGGCGCCCGATGGTGCATGAGGTGGCCGAGGACAGGAAATCAAAGCGTTTTAACCAAGTCGCATCCAGCGCCAACCGCTCATTCCTTCGAGGAGGACACTTTGATCGACAACAAGCCGGTAGCTCAACACCGCACTGCTACCGTGAAGAACCGGAAGATCTTTTACCGCGAAGCAGGAGACCCAGACGCTCCGGCGATCGTGCTGCTGCATGGCTTTCCCGCTTCGTCCCACATGTTCAGGAATCTTATTCCAGATCTAGCGGACCAATATCACATCATCGCTCCTGACCACATCGGATTCGGATTCTCCGATGCACCATCAGTGGATGATTTCGAGTACTCGTTCGAGAACCTTACCGCGCACACTCTGGAACTGATTGAACAGCTCGGTATTCAAAACTTCGCCCTTTATATCCAGGACTACGGAGCCCCTATCGGGCTGCGCATCGCCAGTCGCAATCCTGACCGAGTAACAGCGCTTCTTGTCCAGTCAGGGAACGCGTACTTGGAAGGCTTCACGTCCTTCGCCGACACCCTCGTTGCGTACACGCAAAATCGACAGGACAACGAGGCAGGCGCCCGTGAGTACCTGACGGCTGCGAAGACTCGGTGGCAGTACACGCACGGTGTCCCTGCCGACCGTATGTACCGAATCGCTCCGGAAACGTGGACTCTCGACCAGGCGTTGATGGACCGCCCTGGCAACAAGGAAGTTCAGCTGCAACTGTTCTGGGACTACCAGTTCAACATCGCTCTTTATCCGGAGTTTCAAGAGTACTTCCGCAAGCATCAGCCTTCGACGCTGATCACATGGGGAAAGAACGACGAGATCTTCGGTGCTGCTGGAGCACGTGCATATAAGAGAGACCTGCCCGATGCAGAGCTCCATCTTCTCGACGCCGGCCACTTCGCTCTTGAGTCTCATGGGTCCGAGATAGCGGATTTGATCCGAAACTTTCTCCAGCGAACTTTCGCCTGAAAACGTCGCTGCCGCGGTTGGCTACTACGACAATTCAGCGTATTCCCCGGTCAGCGACGATCCCACGGAGCGGCCGTCAGATGTTTGCGGACAGACTGGATCATCTGGATGGTGAGCGTGAGCAGAGTGGCCGCGGAGAGCAGTTCATCCGACGCGGATACCGGCGCAGTGCAATTACTCAAAAATAGCAAACCTCCGGGTGTTAGCAGTCGGCTCACCCGAGCCACTCGAGCCACTTCAGCAATCACAGCTCTGCCCGAAGACTTCAAGAGTACAACCTCATCCTTCGGAGTTCACGATGCCCGAATCCACAGTGACTCCTTCTGCGACGGAGGGATCCATGCAAGAGCGCGCGGAACGGGGCCGAACATCTCAAGCATCAGCAGATCTTCGACAGAAAGCCCTTCTGCCTGGCCCTGCATGGCGTTACAGCACCCTGGAGGGACTGCTGTCGTTCATTTTGCTGTTCGGAGTCACCACCATTGTTCGATGGCTCGTGGGTCCGTCGCCTCTATCGATCAAGATCGGCGAGGGACGCCTGAGCCTCTTGACTGTCGGAGTGACCGTTGGACTGCTCATTTCCGCCCTCATTTTGAGCCGCCCGGGCAGAATAAGCGGCGGGCATATGAATCCCGCAATTTCGGTCGCCATGTGGCGTTTCGGAATATTTCCCGGCCGCCTGGTAATTCCATATGTCGTCGCACAGTTCACCGGATCCGTAGCTGGAGTGATGGTGGCCCGCCTCGTATGGGGTACGGCTACCGAGGAGCCACCCGTAACTTATGCGGTAATCCACCCTGCAGCTGGGTGGACGGCGACCTGGTTGTTTGCCGCTGAGGCCGTCACTACAGGCATCGTCATCTATGCTGTCGGCTACTTTCTCCAGTCTCCTCGACTTGCTCCTCTAGTTCCGTGGCTGGCAGGGATCCTGATCGGAGCCGCAATCGCGTTGCTGGGCAACGTGACAGGGGCGTCGATGAACCCAGTACGCCAATTTGGGCCGGCACTTCTTTCCGCCGAGTATTCGTTCCTGTGGGTCTATCTGGCAGCACCTATGGTGGGTGCTTTTGCAGCCGTACTTCTCCTCGGTGTCACGGGGAGGCGTCGCGCCGTCCTGACGCATCGTCTGTGCGGTACTCAGGAGGACGGATCTGCCGTGCACCTCAGTCATACGGCGTGAATTGCGGCATCGTACGTTCCCCCTTCCGGCCAGCGCTGACGCTCACATACGACACGTAGGAGATGTAATTCCATGACAGACGCACTCAAGCGCCTCTCCGAAGAAGGCGTCGCGATCTGGCTGG
>NZ_JAVDVA010000059.1:0-9132 GCF_031456635.1 Streptomyces sp. 3330 | reverse complement strand
GAAGGCCTCGACCTCTCCGGCTCCGCAGCCATACCCATCGACCAGGTGAAATCCCTGATCGTAGAAAACGACCAAGGCAAACACTACGTCGAAGTGACCGTCTGATTCGGGCCATTGGTCATAGACCGAGTTCACCGAGGTATAGCCGAGGTGGATGAGCCGGAGATCAACTCTCAGCCTTGTCCAGGCTTTGCGGGCAAGGCTGCAGTCGTCGCATTATCCGGCGTCCGAAGGCTGGCTTAAGGGTGCTTCGCCTGTCAACGAATTGGGGTGCACGTCGTCGTGCCCAGATGAGGATGGCAGCGAAGTGGAGTGCAGCCTGGTGGCGATGGCGAGTTTGTCGGTTTGTGTGGCCAGGCTGCGCCCCTGCTTGAGGCGATTGATGCACTGCTTGACAGTGTTGCGCTGCGTGTAGGTATGCGCCCACCAGGCCACGCTCACCGCGGGCGGTCGGACGTTCGCCGTCTTGGGAACCCGCATCGCCGCCCCGGTCTACCCAGCCGAGCACCGTGCGCTTGCGAAGGCGATCCTCGCCGGCGGAGGCGCGCTGCTGAGCTAGACGAGTAGTTCCAATTGCAGGGTTCTCAGACAAAAGGAGGGTGTCCAACATCGGTTTGTGACGACCGATTTAGACACCCTCTTGACGGCACTGTACGTGCATGTCGATGACCGTTTGAAGACCCCGCGATGGCGTGGGCGTCCGCCGCGGCTGACCGATGCCGAGCTGGTGACCCTGGCGGTGGCCCAGGCGATACTGGGCTTTCACTGCGAGGCCCGCTGGCTGCGCTTCGCCCACGCGCACCTGCACCCGATGTTCCCGTACCTGCCTCAGCGCCCGGGCTACAACAAGCGGCTGCGGGCAGCTCTGCCGCTGGTCAAGCGGGCCATCCGGTCACTGGCTGCCGATACCGACCTGTCGCTGGACCCGCAGTGGATCGTGGACTCCACGCCCGTCGAGTGCGCCCGCTCCCGCGAAACCGTGCGCCGCTCCGAGCTGGCGGGATGGGCCGGCTACGGCTACTGCCGCTCCCACTCCCGTTTCTACTGGGGCCTGAAGCTGCATCTGGTGTGCACCCCGGCCGGGCTGCCCCTCACCTGGGCCCTGGCCGACCCCAAGATCGACGAACGGCAGGTCCTGGCCGCCCTGATCGACGACGAACCGCGTCTGGCAGCCGCCCGGCCGGGGCTGCTGATCCTGGCGGACAAGGGCTACATCGCCACCGAACTCGACCGCTTCCTCGCCGCTCGCGATATCAGCCTGCTGCGACCCTCCTACCGCAACCGCGGCACCCCACAGCCCGCAGAAGCCCTGCTCAAGACCGTGCGGCAGCTGATCGAGTCGGTCAACGACACCCTCAAGGGCCGGCTCCACCTGGAACAGCACGGCGGCCGCACCATCGAAGGAGTCGCAGTCCGGGTGGCCCAGCGGATCCTGGCGATGACCTGCGCGATCTGGCACAACCGCACCATCGGCGCACCCATCACCAGGTCACTGATCGCCTACGACCACTGAGCCACATCGGAACTACTCGTCTAGGCGAAGACGTCGCGGTTGTTCAGGGCCCGGTGCAGCTGCTCCAGCACGCACACTACGTACGCGTCCCGGTCGACCGCGCCCAGCGGCAGTTCGGGGTTGGCGTACACCGCCTTGCGCCATGCCGGCGGCACGAGCTTGTCGTCCACCTCGCGCGGCAGCAGCGGCTTCACGCCGACCTTCCGCCGGGCCAGCGCCGGAAGCCCGCGCACCCCACCCAGGACTCGCTTGCCCGCGCTCGCTGCGTCGAGCGCCTTCGATTCGCCTAGCAGCGCGAGGAACGGGCGGACGGTGGCGTACCGGTTCGCGAGCGCGGCCCGCATCGCGACGTCGGCCGTGTTCTCGTCCTCGGGCACCAGGGTGACCACGGTGGCCGCCGCGGTCATCACGGCAGCGCGCGGGGCGACCTCCTCCACCGCCGCCCACAGCGCGGCCACGTCCAGGTCCGCCTCATGCTCCTCGACCAGCTCCAGCTCCTCGAACAGCACCTTCGCCGCCCGAGCGAGTACCCGTGACGCCTTCTCCATCTGCGGCAGCGTCGACAATCGCTCCAGCTCCGAGAACCGCGAGCCCTCCGGCGTCTTCAACGTCGCCACCAACTCGCCCGGCAGCGCCGGGTCCGCGCGGCGGGCCGCACCCACGACCGTCGCGTGCAGGCGCTTCTCCGCGACCTTCCGAGCCTCCGACACCTGCCGGGCCAGCACGGACACCCCGGGCAGCAGCACCCGGTGACGGCGCAACCAGCCCACCGCGTGGTCGAACAGCGCCTTCGGGCCCTCAGCGTGCGTCCAGGCCCGGCCGTGCAGGAAGGTACGGAACCGGCGCGACACTCCGCATCGTCGTACTCGCGGTACTCGTAGGCGTCCCGGATCTCCCACGCGTGCTCTTACGGTGTCGGCTTGCGCTCGGTGTACCGCTTAACGCACGAGACGTCCTCGATGCCGAGCTGCGCGGCCAGGTGCTCGACCACGACCCACGGCACGTCCAGCGGGTCGTCCGGGAGGAAGCGGCCGATGTAGCGCACGGTGCACATCTGGAGAGCGAACCCGAGCCGACTGTGGTCCCCGCGCCGCTTCGCGATCAGCTTGCGGTCCTCGTCGTCCAGGAAGAAGAACCTCTCCAGCTCCGGCCTGGTCGGCTCCTCGTTGAACTTGCCTTACGACGCTGCCTGCTCATCGGTCAGGAACTCCACTGGCATGGGCGCGAAGCTATCGGCGTCCGCAAGAGCTCAGGGATCTTCCGCCGAACCTCGCCGCCGGGCCTGCCACCTGTGCTGGACGCCATGATCATCGGCTTAGCGTTAACCGCTGTACCGATGTTCCCCGGGGCCGAAAACGCCCGTCCGGCCAGCACGTGGTCACGCACGATGCCGACCTGACGCTCGACGCGGCCCTTGCCCTGCGGCCGGTAGGCGGCCAGCACATCGATGTCGAAGTCGTAGTGCCCGGCGAACGCGACCGCCTCGGGATGCAGCGGGACCGCCTCACCGGGGGCAACTTGCCAGCGCACGACGGTCTTGGAGCGGTCGTAGACGATCGTCATCGGCACCCCGCCGAAGTGCGCGATGTTCCTCTCCGCGTTCGCAGCCCTCCACGATCCCGCCTCCCGCAGCTACTACAACCGCTGCCGGGCCCGAGGCAAGACCCACACCCAAGCCCTCCTCCGCCTCGCCCGCCACCGCATCAGCGTCCTGTTCGCCATGCTCCGCGACGGCACCTTCTACGAACCACGCACCCCCGAAACGGCCGCCGCATGACCGACCAGACTTGACCAAGGACATAGAGGCACCCCCCGTCGCAGTCGCCCGGTACACCGCCTGCCAGGTCGCCTACCTGTCCGGACTGGCGATGCGGTGGATTGCCGGTCTCTCCCCGGCGAGGCGAAGACCGACACATAAGACGCAGCCGGCATGGTGCGGGCGCCGCCCGCACCATGCCCCGTACTCTGCGTATCCTCGAACTCGCCCGACGAGGTCACCGCGGAACCGACGGCATCGGAGTCAGGACCTCCGTAGTCCTCCTCGCCGGCATCGGCGACGCCAGTTCGTTCCCGAGCGCCGCCCACCTGGCCTCCTACGACGGCCACGAAGTCGTCCGGAACGTCGATTTTCGGTGAACAGGTGCCGCGAGACGGCCACCTCAACAGCCTCGTGAACGTCTTCACCCACTCAGCACGTATAACCCCGGTCATACACTGGAGATGCTCAGCTCAGATCCTTGTGCAACATCTTTTTCTTCGTCATTGTCTTCCTATCGACCCCTGCGGACCCTTGCTGAGGGCGTTTCCGCATACCTGCCTTGAAAATGATCTGTCGCCTGCGGGTGCGGATCGATGGCAGAATATTCCGGCGGTTTCACTGCGTTTGCCCTAGCTGCTGCCGCCCGACTGGTTGGGCCCTGAGGATTATGCCTATAGAGCGTGTCTCTTCCCTGGCGGGGCTCCATATGAATGTCGCCGCTCCTGGTGAGTCCGTCAAGGGCGGCCGAGAAATCTCTAATGTGTGCCGAATTAAGGGAGACAGCAGCCCTGATTGCTGCACTGGACTGACTGGAAGGATTCTCCTGCAGGAACTTCAAAATATTCTGCTTGTGGTCATCAATTGAAGGCATGACATCCTCTTTTCCGTTGTGGCGGGTGTCGCTCGCTGAGCGTTTCCGCAATGCGAAGTTAGCGATAGCCAGATTCTTGCCACACACATGAGGCTTGACTGTGAACGCTCAGCCGACCAGGAATTCTGATGCTCACGACGCTTTCAGGTGCGCTAACCAGGATGGCGTATCATGTCAGACTCGGTAGCGCGAAAGCCTCACTGACTGCAACGGTCACTACAGCTCCCGGGTTCAGTACAGCAACTAAGTAGTTTCCTGCCCTCGCTGGTTACGATGAGCATGTTGACCCCTCAGATGGTGTTTACAGCACTTTCAGTGCCTTCCTAGCTGGTAAACGGTCCGCGTGGGAGGCCGGTGATATTGGAGATGCTGGCGGGTTCTGAGGGGTAATGACACCGCGGTCTCGCCCGCAACCAACTTTCACCTGCCTCTCATCGACCTGGGGCGTTGCCGCGGGGCGAATAGACCAGACCAACAGTGAGAGTTGGCTGATTATCCAATTGGTCGCGAGCTCTCTCTACCTCACCTGTAGGGTCATGCAGTTGCAGTGTGTTCTCCGGCCCTACTGCGCCTGTCAGGGAACTGCGGGGCGACGTCGCCTGCCTCGTCGTCGGCAGATGGTGCGCTGCGGCGTACAGACTGGCCACATTGGATGGCAAGGCAGAAGGCATTCCAGGCCGCGACACTGGGGGGTTCGGTTGTTGGCCGCCGGAGCGTTGTTGCGACCGGGAGTGTTGGACAGGTATGGGGTTCGGACGGGGCGGGGGTGAAGAGACATGAGAAGCGGATGACCTGTCGGGGCTGTCATGGGCGGATTCCTGATGCTCAAGGAACAGGGGGGCCTGGGCATGCGGGGCTGACAATTGCCGACTGCCGGCGCGCGTCGCCCGCGCACTTTCTAGGCCTTTTTGATATACTTCGGCATAACGTCTATATGGTTCGGTTACCTTCGTCTGCTGATTTCTCGGAAGGCTCGCATATCCCTTACCGATCATGATCCAGGTGCGGTGCCTTTGGAGGATCGGCCCGCCCGTCAGAGCGAGGGATATGGCGGCTGGCGCGAGTCTACGGGTTGTGCCTTCTTCGATTTGACAGCCCTCCGATAAGAACGAGACGGTTGCAGCGCAAGATTCTGCAGTTCCCTGACTGACTGCATAATCATAAAACTGGGCCAAGAGAGCTATATTTTGTTCATCGGACATTATTAACAGCCGTCTCCTGAGATTTATCGGGTCGCGTCACTATCCGTTTCTACGGCACGACGCGTGCCAGGGTTCATCCACCACAACGACAACACTTCGTAGTCGTGCTACTCATCGGTTGCAGGAAGCCTTGAATGGCGGTGCCGATGCGTCGGGTGGCGCATCGGGCTGGCTGACGGAGTCAGGCTGAATTCAGCCGCGCGGAAGCCTGCGGTCAGGCGGGATCGCCATTCGCCTCGTGGTAGTTCGCGGCGGGGCAGCCGCGGTCGGTGGCGGCGGTGTCGAGCGTGCCCGTCACCAGGTGCTTCCTTTGAGGTCGTGGTCTGTCAGGGCGGAGGCGCACGTGGTATACCGGCTGCGGTTGTCGGGGTGAGCGCGCCGGGGTGCGGAGCCCGCCCAGGCGCGGCAGAGCGGCCAGCCGAGGCAGGCCGAGCAGAGGTCCTCTCCGGGAGCGGTTCCAGCAACGCCGCAGCCGGCGCATTCGGTCAGGGCCCGGCAGGTCAGGGCCTCGCTCACCGTGCGCGCGGCCGCGGAGCCGATCGTCGGTTGCGCCGGGGGGCGTCCCACATGGGCTGGTCGTAGTGGTCGGCCGCGCTGACAGGCGGCGGGTAAGCGTGGGCCGTGCACACGGGCGAACGTGACCGTGCAGCCCGGAAGCGATGCCCGACCACTCCCTGCGCAGATGGCGCGCTGGATGGTGTAGGGGATCTCCGCGCTTGAGTGCGCTGGTTCTACTCCCTCGAGTGCACCGTCTGCCGGTGGTGCTCTTTGCTCATCTGGCAGGCCACCGTGCAACTGTCCGGAGTGAAAGGGCAGTTTGATTCAGGACGTTTACGGTGATCTTGTACTAGCATGATCTACTTTGCCTGCTTGAGTCACTGCCTCGGCCGATGATCTTGAAATCGTCCGTGAAGTCGCCGAGCGGCTGCTGCAGGAACTGATCGGGACGACGGGCCGAGGTGAGTGCGAACATCGGCGCCGAGCAGGGCGAACACTCCGAGACACGCACGACCTGGCCCAATGGTCGTCGGGAGAAGACGGTGACCACGCAGGTCGGCGACCTGGAACTCGCCATTCCGAAGCTGCGTACTAGAAGCTTCTTCCCGAGCCTCCTCAAGCGCCGACGGCGCATCGACCAGGCCCTCTACGCGGTCATGATGGCAGCCTACGTCAACGGCGTGTCCACACGCTCGGTCGATGACCTGGTCAAAGCCCTCGGCTCCGACACCGGGATTGGGGAGTCGCAACGAATTTCGCGGCTGCGGCCTACGCACCTGTTACTGGATCTGCAGCCCTACTAACCAAGACTCTCACCAGAGAAAAATCTGGTACTACCGTTGGGCGCGACCTGCGTTAACGGCCGTGCCCGGAAGCTCCAGGTCCTTGCTGCTGCCCCCTGCCCTGCCCAGGCGCCGCGGGAAATATAGACGGAAAAAGGTCTCTGACATGAGGAAGTGCAGCAGGCTGCTGAGGCGCATCAGCCTGTGGTACTGCATGCGCCGCTGCAGCACGTGCACGACCGACCTGCATCCTCACAAAGTCAGAATTTTGCGGAGTGCTTTCGGCCAATTTCCACCGGAAATCACCGCGAGGCTCGCTGACAGGGATCAGATAACCTCTGAAGCCGTGCGTTGCCATGGCGCCCGCCTCGGAGTCGGAAAGTGCGCCACTGCCTCGTGTAATGCCGTTTAGCCAGTACCCCAGTACATTGGTGTATGAAGCATCATTTCCGGCCCTAGAGGCAGGCGGAAGGTACCCGCGCTGTTCAGTGTGAGAATTGTACCAGGCGTTAATATTTTCCGTCTGATCTACACCTTTGTAAGGCATGAATAAACCTTTCTTACCAGTTGCGCTCGTCCTGTTACGTTTACCGCTCACCAGATAGACGTGGATGAGTGCGGTTCGGTTCAATGAGGACGTCGCGTCGTTCAGCACTGGATGCTCGGCAGCCGGCGGTTGGGTCTTGACCCTGAATCTTGGACACGGGCTATGCGGCTTGAGCCAGGGTCGTCAACGTGGTGTCCAGTGCTGTCTCACAGGCGATGGGACTGCGTTGTCGGAGGCGGGGGTGGAAGGCATCGGGTGTTGTAGCGGAGTGACTGTCCGCTTGATCGCTCGTTGATGTGGGCATGGGGGAAGCGTCAGTCGCGGCCGTGGACCGTGTCGGATGAACTGTGGTTGCTCATCGAGCCGTTGCTACCCGAGCCGCCACCGAAGCAGGTCGAGGGACGGCCGCGAGTGCCCGACCGGTAGCCCCTGTGCGGGATCTTGTTCGTCCTGCACACCGGCATCCAGTGGGAGTACCTCCCGCAGGAACTGGGCTTCGGCTCGGGCATGAGGTGTTGGCGCCGCCTGGCGGCCTGGAACGAAGCCGGCGTTTGGGACCAACGGCACCGGCTGCTGCTGAACAAGCTGCGCTCGAAGAACGAGCTGGACTGGTCGCGGGCGGTGATCGACTCCTCCCACGTCCGGGCCGCACGCAGGGCCCCAAAGCGGGCCCAGCCCGGTCGATCGCGCACGGCCGGGCAGCAAACACCACATCATCACCGACGGCCAGGGGATCCCGCTCGCGGTGTCTTTGACCGGCGGAAACCGCAACGATGTCACCCAGCTGCGGCCCCTGTTTCACAAGATCCCAGCAGTGGCTGGAGTCGTCGGCCGGCCGCGCAGAAGGCCGGGCATGCTCTTCGCCGACCTCGGCTACGACCACGACAAGTACCGACGGCTCTTGCGGCAGCGCGGCATCAGGCCCGCGATCGCAGAGCGTGGCCAGCCACACGGGACGGGACTGGGCACCTTCCGCTGGGTTGCTGAGCGGACGATCTCCGAGCGGTGCCCTACGGCATCTACGACGTCGTCGCGAACACCGGCTGGGTCAACGTGGGCACCGACCAGGACACGGCCGCCTTCGCCGTCGAATCCATCCGCCGCTGGTGGAACGGAGCCGGACGGGCCGCCTACCCAACCGCCGACCGGCTGCTGATCACCGCCGATGCGGGACTCCAACGGGTGTCGCACCCGCACATGGAAGACCAAACTCGCCCAGTTCGCCTCCGAGGCTGGACTGGAGATCACCGTCTGCCACCTGCCTCCCGGGACATCGAAGTGGAACCGAATCGAGCACCGGATGTTTTCCCACATCACCGCGAACTGGCGCGGAAGGCTTCTGACCAGCCACGAAGTCATCGTCGAGAGCATCGCCGCGACCACCACCAAGACCGGCCTGACAGTGCACGCCGAACTCGACACCAACCCCTACCCCACCGGCATCCTGTCAGCAACGACGAGATCGCTGCCTTGCCGATCAGCCGGCATCGCTTCCATGGCGACTGGAACTACACCCTCCACCCCCAGCATCCGCTAGATGCGACACCGACCAGCAGCACGCCGGACCAGACGCCGGCGAGCGGGCCGCATCGCCTCACGACGTATTCACTTCAGGACCCTGAGCTGACCGGCATGACCCGCCAACAGCTCAGCGAGCTCATCGACGCGCTGACTCCTGCACTGAAGGTCTTCCCGCTCCATCCGCTACGGGCTAGAAGGTCGATGAGGATCTGGGCGGGCAGGGACACAAGCGAAGGATCACCGAGGCTGAGCGATCTAGAATCGTCGGTCCGGTCAACCTGGCGCCGCCGGGTCGGCTGGAGGTGCAGCCGTCGAACGAGACGTGGGCATCGAGGTCCGCCGCCTGTGGACGACGGCGTAATTCCCCGGGGCGACGGTCACGTAATTCCCCAGGTCCTGGCCTTTGTGTGGGGCTAGGTTGTTAGAGGCTGTCCGGTGT
>NZ_JAVDVA010000058.1:0-10617 GCF_031456635.1 Streptomyces sp. 3330 | reverse complement strand
GAAGTCTTGGCGGATCTTCCGCAGGGCCCGGTACAGCCCGAATCGAATGTCGTCAATCGCCGCAGCCGTCCTCACCCTGGAGCGGCACCGCTGAAAGAGCTCAATGAGTGCCTTTCCGGGTAGCAGGCGGACCTCTTCAAGGACGCGTCACACACAGCGGCCGCCCGAGGCGTCATCCGATCGGCGTGAGAGGCCGATGATGACGGCGGCGAGGCGCACGGGCTGGCCAATGACAGCGGCGCGGTCAACGCGAGTGGAGCCCGGTCAAAAGGGACCGGCCGGGCCGCTGACGCCGGTTCGGGTTCGGCGCCTGTGCCGGGACTACCTACCGCCCGTGACCGCGACGTATGCGCAGGAAGTCTCGCGCTGGACCTTCCGTAGAATTTCGTGCTCGGCAAGTATCGTTCCACCGGCACTCGAGCGATCGATGAACCGCGACCGCTGCCGGCACCGTGACCGCTGCACCGAAGCCCGCGACGTCCGTCTGCCGATGCACGCCGGGCTCGTCGACCAGTTCAGTGTGAGCGGTCAGGCCGCAATCATCGGCAGCACGGCTTCCGGACGCGGCCATCCCACGCTCGTACGTGTCGCGGTTCAGGGTTCTTTCACTCTCCGTCCACCGTGCACTTCTAGATTCTCCATTCATGAGGGTCCTGCCCCAAGTAGCACGTACCCACCCAGTGAGCGAGGCCGAAACCCATGACTACGTCCGTTGTCTTCATTCACGGTTTGTGGATTCACTCCGTCTCGTGGCTGCCCTGGCGCCAGCTCTTCGAGGACCGTGGATACCACACCCTTGCACCCCACTGGCCGGGTGACAAAGACACCGTCGCAGCAACACGCACCGAGACCGGACGACTCCTGGACGTCGGCGTCGACGAGGTCACAGACTCCTACGCACAGGTTGTCAAGGACCTGCCCGACGCTCCGATCGTGGTCGGTCATTCCTTCGGAGGGCTGATCGCGCAGAAGCTTCTGGATCGTGGTCTGGCTGCCGGCGCCGTGTGCCTCTCGCCCGCGCCCATCAAGGGAGTCCGGGCTGTGCCGCTGAGTCTGCTGCGTTCGAGCCTTCCCGTACTCAGAAGCCCCGCCAACAAGCGCAGAGCCGTTTCACTGACAGCACGCCAGTTCACCTACGCGTTCGGCAACGCAATCTCGTCGGAAGAATCCGAACAGCTGTACAACGAGCTCACGATCCCGTCCCCGGGGCGGCCGCTCTTCGAGGCGTCGACCGCGAACTTTCGCAAGACCTCGCCGACCGCGGTCGACACCCATCGCGGCGACCGCGGACCTTTGCTGCTGATCGCCGCAGGCCAGGACCACACCGTGCCGGCCGTCGTCGTTCGAGGGGCCCATCAACTGTATGTCCGCCAAGGCGCGCCCGCAGACCTGCGTACATACGAAGACCGCGGTCATAGCGCTCCATTCGACCACGGCTGGCTCGAAATCGCAGAAGACGCACTCGCCTGGCTCGGCGAGCACGCCCTGAAGCCTTGACGGTGCCGACCGGTCACCCGGATACGGAGACAGGGTATGGAGGACTCTGAGGACCGAGGCGATCAGGGACCCAGTACGAAACGACTCCATCGCCCGGCGCCGGGCAGCGCGGCGCCGGGCGATGGAGCCCAACACTCCAGAGATCCGGTGGCGTCAGCCCTCTGTTGACGCGGGGCGTATCAGAGTCCGTATTCGAGAGGGCAGCCGCTATTTGTGGGCCACTTCGGTATCCGACACTGTCGGGCGGGCGGGCGAACCACCCATTTGAGAGCTGCGTGAGTTGGTCGGCCGCAGAGGTCGGCGCGCATCGATTTATAATCGAACAGCCCGTGCATGGCAAAAGAAAATACCTCACTTTTATGCGCAGTGAAAAGCAGTCAAAAAATTGATACCTTCGCAAGAATTTACCCCGGTCACCGGGTAAGTTAAAATTATCAAAATCGAGGAAATATGTTTCATGTGCTGAACGCGACAGAGTCCGCAGCCTCAATCAGTCTTGTGCTGCTCGGCTCGGGCGGTGGCCGGCACCGGGGAAGCCGAGCAGATGACGAGTGCCGTACACCGGGCGGTGCCACGGCCCCCGGCAGCGGCCGCCACCGCAAGTGCGATCGTGCAATCCAACCCAGCCCGGCCTTGGACGAGGAAGGCTCTGTCGGGCAAGAATCCCGTGCCGCCCTTTGAGTGTATTCTCCTCGCTCTGTGCCGCCCGGCAGGGTCAGTACGAGCGCACTGTGGGCGCCGACCGAAGTCCAGGCCGTGTTTTCGCCTGATGTCTCGTTACATCATTCACCTGCGAGGCCTTGCAGCGGTCGAGGGCACACGACTTCTCGACGTATCGTTCCCACCGGCATGAGCAGCCCCCCCGCTGTCTCTGTCTGTGCCAGGCACGGTAATTGCGGCAGCCTTGGGGACGTAGAAATCTCTGGCAATAACAGGCTTAGGAGGCCTATCCGTTGGCGTATTCTCAGTACGAGCAGTGCGTTCTGTGGGCCTGGGCTGTATACGTGGAATGAATTTCCGCACCTGGCTTAGCAATCCATTGAGGTCCTTTGATACTCCATTCAAAGTATTATCCATCGCGGTTCTGGCGCCCAGCAATGTATGCGTCTCTTCGCGAAGTACTTTTATGAAGGATTCTGCGTTTTTGCGCAGACCTCCCACTGCCTCCAGGTTGCAATGCTTCAACCTGGAGACCCCGACCTCATGCCGCTCGTGAAAAATCTCGGCTTGCTGCATGACATTGTTGCGCGCGGTTTCGGTGACTGCTTGCAAAGTACTCATTGCGGTATCAATCGTTTTTTGTGCATTGCTCACGCCCTCAATGACTGCAATAACCGTCTCTTCCGGTGCATGTCCGGCTGCACCATGCAGGCGAGAAATTTTCTTGTCGATATATTCCGCATCGAAAATCTTTTTGTTCTCTTGGAGCCAGTGACTTGCCTGCCTGTCGACGGCCTTGTGAATTTTCGAACTCACTGCGGCGGCCAGTTCTGTCGAGTACTGTGCGAAGTCGTTTACTGCTCGCGCCATCTCCATCGGTGGGGCCACGCTGCTCGGCATCGATGAATCAATCGGAGTGGGACTGGTCAGTTCTTTGATAATCCCGTTCACCTCGACGGGTCTCCCGTCGAGGTCGTGTGGTTTCCGGATCCTTTGATCGTTCCTCCATGCGCGAATATCGTCGGCTATCCTCTGTTCAAGGTTTCGCATTGTTCTCGTTCCTTTTCTGAGGGGCGCAGATGACGCCGATCCGGGAGACGATGTCCGTCTCTTCATCAGACGTCTGTAGAGCCTTTCGGGTTCAAAGGGTGACCATCGGTCCCGACATGGTTCTCACATCAGTCCCTGATCAGGGGGTGATCCGGCAACGGGTCCGTGCCGGATGCAGACCACGACCGCTTGGGCGGGTTTTGATGGCCCGAGGCGGCCACCCGCAGCGGCTTCGCATCCCCCGCCCACTTCTCCCACCGTTTCAAGCCGCGTTACGGACTGCGCGCCACCGATCTGCTGCGCGCATCTTGCACGCGGGTATCCCCCTGAAGAGGGTCGCAGCCATGCCCGTGGCGCCGCGCGAGGGCGCGGACAGCCGAACGTGTACAGCTCCGCCGCGCCCGCACAGGCATACCAGCAACGCGACCGGCCGGCTGCCTTGCGATGTCGGCGCAACGCCACCGGCCGCACGGCACGCGCTCAATGCCGTCGGGCGCAGCACGATGTCGAAACGAACCCGGGACCACGAGCGCTCTCACAGGTCGCGGTCGTCCGGCGTGGCAGTGCCCGCCGACTGACACAGGAAGTCCTGGACCAGCGACTGCTTCACCCCGAACACGCAATCCCTCGTCGAGTAGTTCGTCTCTGCGGACGAAGATGTGCGTCACCAGCGTCCGCTGCCCGGGCGCACTCACCATGAAGTGCAGATGCGAGGCCCGCATGGGCGAACGGCCGACAGTCGAGCGACCGCGTGATCTCGCGCAAACGAGGGTCAGAGCAGCCGTCGAAGGACGGCAGCACCCGCCGAGTGACCTTGGCTTCCGTCTCCTGCTGCGCGGCTGACACCGGCGTACCGGAAACGGTGCGCTCGCTCATCGGGGTTCAGTCCCTTCCCAGGTTTCGCGAACCAATCCGGCCAGCCCCTCGAGCGTGACGCGCCTCGGATTGCCAGCCGGCGCGGCGGCCACGACGGCCTCGGCCACCACACCCTCCCGCGGAATACCAAGAGCACGCAGGGAGCGCGGCGCACCCAACTCGTCGCGGAGCCCCGCCAGTCGTCCCTCGACAGCACCAGGGGCACCGAACGCCTCGGCCAGACGCTGTTCGACCCACCCGGCGAAAGGGCGCGTGGAGCGCCAGGACATGAGGCAGAACCACGGCGTGCGTCTGAGCGTGAGGCAGGCTGAACATGTCGCCCAGTACATGACACGTCTTGTGGCGCAGACCGGACCCCGCCCAGGCGAAGGCCATGGCCGACAAGTAGGCCCCGTTCGGCGTCTGCTTGCGGCCCTCCAGCGTATCCGGCTCCTTCATTACCAGAGGCAGTCCGACCTCCAGCGCCCGAACCCCTTCCACGGCGAGGGCCTGATTGATCGGATCCGTACGCGGCGCCCATATCGAGTTCACGCAGTGCGCGAGCGCGTATGAGGCCCGAGGCGACACTGAGATCGGTGGGCAGACCGAGCGTCAGCGCAGTGTCATAGACGACCGCTCGCGGCAGGACGCGCACGTCCGTGCCGGTGGTCTTCACGCCCTTCTTGGTCAGCCCCCGCACGGCGGTAGCCTCCGAACCGGCATAGGTAGTAGGGACGGCGAGGTTCGGCAGCCCGGTGCTCAGCGCGTCCGCCTTGGCAAGCCCTGTAGTGGACCCGTCACCGACGCTGATCACGAGGTCAAGCCCATCCAGCAAGCCGTCACGTATCGCATCACGGTGAGAGAGACGAGTCGCACCGAACTTCTGCCGAGCCGCGTCCGTAGTACCAGCAGAACTCTCGACAAGCCTGTGTCCCTTATGGGCAGGCTCCTACAGGGCAGCGGGTCGGGGCTGAACCCGTCACGCCATTATCACGGACAAGGGAGTGCCGATGCGCAATTTTGCGAAAGTCATAAAGAATTTCGAATTTGAAAGGGATGCGAACGGTCGTCCTCTCATACCGAGTACGAGTTCCCCGAATGGTGACGTAAAGGCTCTTGCGCGACTATTGGTCGGTGCACGGGTCGACCACCTAGGTGGCGTTGACAGGAACCTTGATCATCATCAGGTGGAAAGCCTTAGGGAAAAGGGTTTCTCCATCGTGGCGCACGGAGAAAGGCAGGCTTTGGCGCACGATACGCAGACGGAGTCTGAATATGCGCGCCACGTGAAGGACCTGGCAGTCGCAGCCTTCATCAAAAGTTATCCTTTTGGCGACGACGGCTACGGGCGCCCCAAGCTGCCACCCAGTTCTCATTATGTAAATGGCATCGATGTCGGGCAGATCCTGTACAGAGCGAAATTGCGTGCAGCAGGGAAAACGGATCCGAATTATGTTTCGTTGCTGCCTGAGTCAGCAAAGGCCCTGAGGGAGCGAAATTTCAGCGTGATTTCGATCGGGGATAAACTGCTTCTGTCAGAGGACACGCCCGTGTCTGGAATGCCGACCGCTCACATTTCAGGTGCGACTCACCCCTCCATTCCTCAAACCCGCATCTCCGCCCCGGTTGGGCCCGATCCTTTCATGTCCTCCCACTCGGGGCCCGGCTCCGTACCCCCGGTCCAGCAGCGCTACCCGACGGCGACGCCTGGAGCGGGTCCATCAATGCATGATCCGGTAGCTCGGCCTGCCCCCACGGCTCTCGCCTCGGCCTCTGTCTCTGGTGTCCTGCAGTCGGAGCACCATTCTTTGCAGCAGTGGGCTCTATCGATGCAAAGTGATCATAATATGCGCTTTGCGGCAAGAATGTATTACACCCGCCTTCATGTATCGACAGAGATTCCTGAGCAAGACGCTTCGCGTCCGCCCTACCATGAGTGGGGCAGAGTACAGCCGCATCTTTGGACGCAGCCTCAATCCATGCAACTGCTCAGTGAATGGCGAGAAGAGTTGAAGAGGGATGCAGCGTCTGACAGGGTGCTGCTGGATTATGTGCAAGTTGTTCAGCAGCGAAGTGCGGCGCGCCCGGCATATGGTCAGGCGCCCCAGCGCGAGGAAGCTGACTCGCGGCAGCAAGATATCCATAGGCAGGCACAGCCGACGGCTCCCGGGGCGCCGGCCTACGCTTCGTACGCGGTAATGCTGGCGGCCCCCTCACCCTCGGGCCCTACCCCCATTTCGGGAACTGGAACATCCCAGCCGCAGTATACCTATGGGCTGGCGGGTGGAGTGCCGATGTGCGGGCCCAGCAGCACAGAAAGTTCCTACGGTCAGCAGCACGCTCTGCGGCGCCGGTAAGGCAGGAAACGGTATTCCACGGCTGCGGTGTCGTCGTATTTAGCCATCCGCTGCGGGCCCGTTCACCGCGGGCCGCCCTGGACGGCGGCGGGTGAGCCTCATTCCTGCTGTGCCGGAGGGGGACGTGGGCTGGTCACCTTGTGTGGTTTTGCCGCCAACGCTCAGGCTGAGGCTCTGGTTCGGCGGTCGCGGATCGTGCTGGTCTGCCGGCGCCGGCACGACCCGCTCACGCAGATCGCCGCCGGCTTCGGGATATCCGTCGGCACCGCCCACGCGAACGTCACCGCCGCGGCCGGCCGCCTCGCCCGCCGGGGCCCCGGCCTGCCGCGGCTCCTGCGGGAGACCGATCCCGAGCACGTCCTGCCCGACGGAACCCCTGCCGCGTGCGACGGCGTCGGCGACAGCCTGGCCGACTTCTCCCACCAACACCGCCGCCACGGCGTGACCTTGCAGGTCACCGCCGAATCCCGCAGGCAACCTGCCTCGGGGAACATCGGTACAGCGGCTATCGGTGAAAACGATCATGGTCCGGTTGTGAGGGCGCTGATCCGGTTCTCGTACTCGCGGCGGGCCTTGCGCTGCCGAGGACCGCCGCGAGGTGGTGTTTTAGCCCGTCTAGGTAAATGGGAGCCGCACTTGCTCGGCCTCCGCCGCGCCCAAGCGGTGCCCGGTGGTGCACAGCGAGACGATCGCAGGGACTAGGTCTCAGCCGACCTGACCATCGACGGCGACCCGAGTCGCGATGGGAAGCACACCGTGGCTGTGCTGTCGCCACGAACCCAGAAGGATCACCGACTGTGGATTTTCCGCACATCTCCGTACCTGGCTCCGGCCAGCTCCATGCCCGTCTGGCCACCTCGCTCGGCGACATCGTGATTCGCCTTGAAGAGGACCGCGCGCCCGACACGGTCAGGAACTTCGCCGGCCTGACAACAGGCGCCATCGACTGGAAGGACCCCAGGACGGGGGCGTCGATGCAAGGCGTTCCGATGTACGAGGGCACCCGCATCCACCGGGTCATCCCCGACTTCATGATCCAGGCCGGAGACCCCCTCAGCCGCTACCCCGACCAGGCCAGCCGGTGGGGCACAGGGGGCCCCGGCTACAAGTTCGCCGACGAGTTCCACCCGGAGCTGCGCCACAGCGGCCCCGGCGTGGTGTCCATGGCCAACTCCGGTCCCGGCACCAACGGCTCCCAGTGGTTCATCACCCAGGGCGCGACACCCCACCTGCATAACAAGCACACCGTCTTCGGCCAGGTCGTCACCGGTTAGGACGTCGTCAAGACGATCGCCAACGTGCCCACCACGCGGGACCGCCCCGACTCCGACGTCGTGCTGCAGACGGTCGTTCTCTTCCGTCAGTAGGCCGGGCCGGCGGGGGCGCCCCTGCGTGCGGCCGCGGAGAACACCGGTTCAAGGGTTAAGGCTAAGCCGGTGATCCCCAGCAAGTTCTCCGACCCATGACATGCCATGGTCCTCCGCGCCGACATACACGCCCACCGGCCCTTGCCCGACTCCTCAGGGGCCAGCCCGGCCACCCATGCCCCCGTTGCGGAACCGAGCATCGACCTCGCTGGCCGACAACCAGGACGGCCCCGCGGACTGTGGATCATCGTTGGGTGAGAAGAGAACCGAAACGCCTCTGGGTCCGTAGTAGCTGAACAGAGCCTCCGTGAGGGCCAGCAGAAGAAGATGACAGAGGAGGATACAGCTTCTATGAGGATCCAAATTGCTGTGCATACAGAGGTGGAGATCGACCCGGAGAGCAGGAGAGTGCAGGCGGCACGCGCAGAACGCGCGGCAGACACCTATCGCACCCGTGACGCTGCCTCCATTGATCGCTTCCGGAACGTGTTCGATCGCAAGTTCGGGAACCGAAGGCATGCAACGTTCCGCTCAGTAGCTCCCTCCCTGAACCGCGTTCCCATCAGAACGACTCCCTTCAGCGAGCTCATCCCTGCCTCGCTGCAGATCAGTGACCCGCAGGTAGCCAGACGGGATCGTGAGCGCGCGGCCGCACTGGCTCGCCTGGAGGGCGGTCAGACGCCGCCGACCGGCGCGACATTCGTGCGTGTTTCAAGCTCCGTGAACGGATCCGCCGTAGCGGCTGCTGCCATTCTAAAGCCAGTCACCGAGGGCCTGGTCTCGCAGAGCGACAGTACGGTATCGTCCGGCCCCGTCCTCCCTGGTCGAGCTGAAAAACGGCGTGACCTACGAATGCGATAAATATACAAACACTGCAGTAGCTCGCCGTGTGGCCCGAAAAGACTAGATCGGAAGTCCGGAAAACCGTCAGGCCCTCTGTGGGGCAGCCTGGCAGGAGTCATCCTTGGCTCGCTCCCCTTCCCGCCGCATTCAGGTCGAACTCACCTCATTACAGTGGTCACGCAGAGCTGGATGCGCCAGCTCGAAAACAAGAAGCTCCTGACCGGGGCAATAGGATGATACCTTTCTGTTGCCGAAGCTGATTATCCTGGAGAAGTGCCGGTGTGCACACGGTCATCAGCCGAACCGCCGGAGTGAAATCAATCACTTTGGGCCGCGCATAGCTTATTACGGAGCGCGATCAAGGGATCATTCCCCGTTCGCCGTGCTGGCAACTTCAAGAATTTAGTACCGATTTCTATGGACAAGAAGGCGCGCATGAATATCGTAATCGGCCGTCGAGTCGTATCTGCTCTCGTTGTGACCGTTGCTGGGATGGCAATGACAGCGTGTGGACCGGGGAATGGAGACGCTGGCAGCACTCCTAGGCCTTCGAGGGGCGGTGTTGCTGATTCGAGTGCGGAATCCCTCGCATCAAATGGTGAGCGTGACAAAATGCAGGGTAGTGGGACGAGCGAAAATTCCGCACGAGATGACTCGGATGCCAGTACGTCGCAGGGAGATGGAGATTCTGTAGCCCGGTGTGAGGCGGGCAACCTGAAGGTCACTATAGAAAACCGTGAGAGTGGCGGCGGTATGACAGATTTCCAGCTTTTCTTCCAGAACACCGGCGGCAATCCGTGCTCACTCACCGGCTTCCCGGGGGTTTCATTTCGCGGACGTGACGGTGTGCAGATCGGGGACGCCGCATCTCGCGATGCGAGTTCCCCGGCGGCAAGGGTCACACTGATCCCGAACGGTCACGCTGTCGCGGAGGTACAGGCCCGCAATGGACAGTCCGGCCTGTCCGGACCTGAATGCCAAATCAAGAGCGTTGCTTTCCTTCGCGTGTACTCACCGGGTTCGAAAGATCAGTTCAATATCCCGCTCAGCACGAGCGCATGCAGCAACCACTCCGCACACGGCCTGCGCATAGGAATTGTCCACTCTGAACGATGACATCCGCCAAGCTTCGTCAGAGCGGTCCCTGACCGATGAACATGCGTAGCCAGCCAATTGAGTCGGTCCTGCCGTTCCAAGTAGAGCAGGCCGCGGCGTCCCCAGATGGGCCGCTGATACCTGCAGAAGATGCACCAGACCTCAGCTGCCGTGCTCGACCGGTACCTAACTGTCGCGGACAGCGCCGGCCAGGCTGCGGGCGGTCTGACGAGTTGGGCCGCGGCGGAGAACAACCGCGGCCCTAACGACCTCGGGCGCGGTTGGCCGTGTCATATCGAAGGACGCGGATCCGTCACCCGGTTCACACCATAGAGTTGCTGGGGCCGGGTGACGGTCTGGTCGTGTGAACGCATTCCGGTGACTGTCTGGGCGATGTCGCTCATGTGTTCGCGGCGGCCGTGGTGGCGGACTGGCGTCAGTTCTCGAGGTGGGTGATGCCGCGCTGGACGTGGATGAGCCGTGAAGAGCGCGCTGTGCGCTGGAGCTCGTGCCATTCCCCGTACCAGGTGAGAGCATTCTTCTTGAACTCGCGATGTGCTGGTGTCATCACGCGGCCGCCGCTCAGAGCGGGCAAGCCCCGGTAGCCGGCGTCCGTGAGGATCGTCATGAACGGGCCGTCGGCCATGAGCCGGGCGGGCCCGAGCTGTCGGGCCCGCGTGGCCCGCAGCCGGTCGGTCGCAGCCTCCGGGTGTCCAAGCTTGCTTGATCCTCTTCGTGCCGCAACGGCCCCACCCCAGCGACGAGTTCGGCGATCACCTTCGACGACTGCCCGGTGATCTAGGTGTACTGACCCGTGAGGTTGGGGACGCGGCTGGCGGGTGGTTGGCCTTTCAGCGCGGTGTGTCCGCGGTGGTGATTGTAGGTGTGCAGCC
>NZ_JAVDVA010000057.1:0-12339 GCF_031456635.1 Streptomyces sp. 3330 | reverse complement strand
CCCCCCCCCCCCCCCCCCCCCCCCGGCCCCGCCCCCCCCGCCCCCCCCACTGCATCATGCGGGTGGACGGTCACATCCGAGCGGATCACCACCACGTAACCGATGCCCCGACGTTTCAGTCCGTCACGGAAGTCAGCGTTCTGCCCGTAGCCGGCATCGGCCACCACCACCGGCGGAACCAGACCTCATCCGGCCAGTTCATCGATGGCGTCCAGGGCCAGGCGCCATTTCTCCCGGTGCCCGGTCTCCTCAGGGATCCCCGTCTTGCGCCGACGGACCGGATCGGCCGCCCACTCCTGGGGCACGAACAGCCGCCACTGCAGCGGACAGGAGGCGGTGTCGGAGACCGCGTGTGTCGGCGTACACACGAACGTCCCCAGCTTCGTACGGATGAAAAGGGCCAGTTGTTGATGCGTTGAGACCTGCTGCTCGGCACTCTGCTGCTTGGTCGGTGAGAGGCGACGGGAGGCGGTCGACGGTGGTCCTGGATCCGCAACGTTGGTTGGAACTGCGGCGCTTTCGGAGTCTGTTGGAATCCGGGGCGATCAGCCTTTCGGAGGTGGCCCGGGAGACCGGGCTGGACCGGAAGACGGTCCGCAAGTATCTGTCGGCACCGGGTCCGGCGACCCCGCCGCGGCGGTCGCCGAACGGGCGGTCGAAGGCGAGGGTGATCGACGAGTTCGCGCCGCTGGTCGACTCGATGCTGCGGGCCGAGATCCTGATGAAGGCCGCAGTGATCCACGAGCGGCTGGCCGCGCAGTACGGGTTCACCGGCAACTATCAGCGGACCAAGCTCTACGTCCAGGAAGCCCGGCCCCGGATCGCCGAGGAACTCGGCATCACGCCGAAGGAGCTGGCGGGCATGCACCGCCGCTTCGAGGTCATCCCTGGCGCCCAGGCTCAGGTCGACTGGGGCGACGAGGGCAAGATCCTCGCCCACATGGGCATCCCGAAGGTCTACTCCTTCCACATGACGCTGTCGTACTCGCGCGACCCGTTCTGCTGCTTCACCACCGGCCAGGACCTCCAGACGTTCTTCGACTGCCACCGCCGGGCCTTCGCTCACTTCGGCGGGGTGCCGATGACGATCGTCTACGACCGGACCAAGACCGTCGTCCGCCGCCACGTCGCCCCGGGCGAGGCGGCGGTCCCGCTGCATCCGGAGGCGGTCGGCTTCGCCGGCCACTACGACTTCGACATCGACGTCCTGGCCGCCTACCGGCCCACCGGCAAGGGACGCGTCGAGCGGCAAGTCCTCATCGTCCGCGACCACGTCCTGTCCGGCCGATCCTTCTCCTCCGTCGAGGAGATGGACGCGGCCTTCGTCACCTGGGTCCCGCAGCGACGGGCCCAGGCCCACAGGACCCACCAGCAGATCATCGGAGAGCGGGCCGCCCGCGACCACGTGGCCCTCAAGCCACTGCCGCCGACCCCGTATCTGGTGGCCGAACGGCATCTGCGGCCGGTCGGCAAGGACTGCCTGGTCGCCTTCGGCGGCAACCTCTACTCGGTGCCGGCCCGCAGGGTCCGCCCCCGGCAGCTGGTGGAGATCCGGGCCACGAAGTCGCAGATCATGTTGCACTCCACCATGGCCGACTCCAGCGGCGAGACGTTGCTGGCGACCCATCCTCGGGCGATCGGCCGCGGGGTCCGCGTCGTCGAAGAGGCCCACTGGGACGGCCTGCCCACCGGCAGAGGACGTCGCACCACAACCGGCGACGTCCTGCCCAGCCCCGCCAAGAGCGTCCTCTGGGCGAGAAGGCCGGACCTCTGCAGGCCCTGCTGAACCGGGCCGCGGCCACCCGCGTCGAGGTCGGACGCCGGCCACTGTCGGTCTATGACGAGCTGACCGGAACCCGTCCCTTCACCACCCGTCCGAGCACGAGGGAAACGTCTTGAGCGAGCTGGTC
Source organism: Streptomyces sp. 3330 (assembly GCF_031456635.1). Lineage (NCBI taxonomy): Bacteria > Bacillati > Actinomycetota > Actinomycetes > Kitasatosporales > Streptomycetaceae > Streptomyces > Streptomyces sp. 3330. The sequence goes on along the minus strand of NZ_JAVDVA010000057.1, from coordinate 10,429 downwards.
TCCACCCGCATCCACAACACGGCCGGCAAGCTCGGCCTGCCCCACCTGGCCGAAACGATCAACGAGTACACCCGCCGGGCCGACGAGGGGAAGATGGGCTACCTCGACTTCCTCGACCTGGTCCTGTCCGAGGAACTCGCCGTCCGCGACGACCGCCGCTTCCGCCAGGGCCTGCGGCTCTCCCGGCTGCCGCACCACAAGACGCTCGACGAATACGACTTCTCCTTCCAGCCCGACCTCGACCCACGGAAGGCCAAGGACCTTGCCACCCTCTCGTTCGTCGAGGGCAAGGCGAACGCCGCCCTGCTCGGGCCGCCCGGGGTCGGCAAGACGCACATCGCCGTCGCCCTGGCGGTCGCGGCCTGCCGGGCCGGCTACTCGATCTACTTCACCAGCCTCGACGACATGGTCCGCAACCTCAAAGCCGCCGAGGCCGCCGGACGGCTGACGAACAAGCTCGGCACCTACCTGCGACCGAGCGTTCTCGTGGTCGACGAGGTCGGCTACCAGCCCCTCGAACGAGCCGAGGCGAACCTGGTCTTCCAGGTCATCTCCAAGCGCTACGAGAAGGGATCGATCATCCTGACCTCGAACAAGACCTTCAGCGAATGGGGCCAGGTCTTCGGCGACGAGGTCCTCGCCACCGCCATCCTCGACCGCCTCCTCCACCACTGCGAAGTGATCTCCATCAACGGCCCCAGCTACCGGCTCAAGAACCGCCTCAAGGCCATCGAGCGAGAGAACGACGTGGCCTGACCGCCCACGACGCTTCCGGCGGCCGAGCACGTGATCAGTCGTCGATCACCCGTTGAAAGATCTTGGAGAACTCGCCGTTCTCGATCAGGCCGGCGATCACGCCGGTCATGCTGCCGATGCCGGGATCCCTGACGATCAGACCGTCCGAGACCCAGAAATACCGGCCCCCGAGGGCCTCGTCCGTCCCTGCCCAGAGCTTCATCAGGCGCTCGACTTCCGCAACGGTGAACACGGTCGCGGTCCAACAGGATCCGTCCTTCAAGGTCACGAAGACATCGACGTTGCAGACCTCGTCCAAGCCCTCGCCGTCGCTGGGCAGGAACGACGCATGGAAGTTGTCCATGCGGACCCGATAGCAGGGCTCGTCCCACCCTCGCTCGATCGGTTCAGACGATGTGCTGGGGCTCATCGCGTGAGTGTCCCGGCTCGGGGCATCGATCTCAACCGAGATTCTGTGTCCCGTTGCCGCTGCCTGCGGCCAGAGCCGGGGACGTTCGTCCGTACGCATCTGGGGAGAAAAGTCCGTACGCCGACACGCGTGCACGCTCACCGCGACCTGGCAGTTGGCCTGCTTGCCCAGCGCCCCGCAGTACTGCGGGGCGACCGCCACCGACATCTTCCCGTCCTTGGGGAACGCCACGTCGTCGACCGCCCAGGCATCCGGGCCGATCTGTGGCACCATCCGCTGCGCGATCCGTCGCCGCACCGGCACCGGATCCCACGTCGACTGGTTCACGAACTGCTGCAGGTTCTGCTCGTTGCCGTCCGGCAGCCGCTCAGCCATCGGCTGGATCGACTTGCGCCGTCCGTCCAGCATCAGCCCCCGCAGATAGCAGTCGCTCTTGGCCCGCTGGTCCTTGCGCGGCACGGAGGCGAACACATCAGCCACGGAGTCCTACTAGCCCTGCGGTCCGCTGCTCAGCCTGCCTCTCGCGCTCAGCCCAATCGTCACGCCGGCGCACGATGCGCACCGCTGACTTCGGACGAGGTCATCACCGCCCCCAAGCCCCGAGGCGTAGGAATGTTACAGATTGGTCTCGGATGGTGCTCCTTAGAACTGATGGCCTGAGGTGGTCCGTGTGTGAGGTGCCTGAGTTCTGCAGCAGCAGGAACGCTAGGCCGACGGATCGTTGCAGGAGGACTCCGCCGGAAGTGGACCAGCAGAGTGAACGGCCAAAGGAAACGATGTTGGTGACAATGTTTTCTCCCTCTCGAAGATCCCGGACCTGTCCTCCTTGTTCGAAAATCCTTAAAACTTGCGCGATGAACAGCTTCGCGGAATTAGGTGCCGATTAGTCGCTCGGTAAATTGATCTTGAGATCCGCGCTCCGTGTAAGCAAAACCTCAGAAAATTTACGGAGAGTTTGGTGGGTAAAATGGGCATTGTTGATTGGAGTGAAAGGGGAGTCTGTGGGATTCTCGAAGCCGAGGCTCTGTTTTCCGAACCCGGCTCTCAGCGCGAAGCGAAAGCCGTGTGCAATCAATGCCCCGTGCGCGTCGAATGCCTCGCTTATGCCCTGGACCAGCGCATCGAGTTCGGAGTATGGGGTGGCAAGACCGAGCGCGAACGCCGTGCCATGTTGAGGCGCCGTCCAGGCGTCCTTTCTTGGCATAATATTCTCACGAGTATTCCTTAACGTATTTTCCACGTGTCGAGCAAGTAGACACTGTATGTCAGTCGACGCAGAACTGGTTTCGGCTGAATGAGTTGGGCGGACTGATAAGGAAGTGGGGAACAGAGCGGTGGCAGGCGAGTCAAACGGGACCAAAATGGCCGTTGCGGCAGTCGGCGGGTTCGGATGCCTCGCCGCTCCAGTGGGAGTGGCCCTTATGGCCGGCGTTCTGATCCTTGTCGGCGGGTTGGGAGTACTTCTGTTTCCCCTTGTGATCATCTACATGTTTTTTCATGGACTTTCATTCTCGGGACTTGGGAGTGTAGGTGATCTGAACAGCGGACTCACAGACGCTGAGCAGCGTTGTGAAACTTCGGAACAGGCAAAACTGGAATCAGATCCGCAGAGTGCAGCCGATCGAGCCTCGAGAATCATCACCGGAGATGGTCTCGGGAAACTAGAGGTCACCCTCTCGAACGGCGCTGAACATGCTGGTGGTGAACCCTGCACGGTTCCTTCTGACCTGTATTCCATAATCAATAGCACTGGTAGAATTTGTGACGCAATCGGCCCCGTCGTCATAGCGTCCCAGATCCAGTATGAATCCGGATTTGATTCCAAGTTTGTGGGTCTAAATGGCGCCAAAGGTATTTCGCAGGTGCCCGTCGAAGTCTTCAAGAAGTTCCAGGGTGAGGACGCTGATCCATTCCAGCCGAAAGAATCGATTGCTGCACAGGGGAAATATCTATGCGATCTCTCCAAGCAGATAGGGGAGATGCTGGAGCGCAACGAAGTCACAGGCAACTTGCTTGATCTGACTCTGACTGCCTACGACGTCGGGATCGACACTGTTCGGACAGCGAAAGCTGTCCCAGCCACCAATGACTCCCAGAGTTACATCACAGGCGTTCGAACCTGGTTCGCCACCATGGAAGGTGTCGGGCCGCCTCCACGGAAGCTTGCCGGAGTACCGGGACTGCGGGACGACGGTGGCCAATCCGGACCTGCAGCAGAGCCAGTCCCTGAGCCGGAACCCTAGTGAGCCATCCTTGGGTGCCTGCGCTTCAGCGCCGAACCCGACGACACCGTGTTCTTCGACGCGTTGCGCCGCATCCACTCCGCCACCCTGGACGCCCACGCACTCAGGGCCATCAAGGAGGGCGGCCTCGACCAGGCCGCCCAGGAGGAACTCGACTTCTTCCACTGGTGCCCCTCCCCGCGGGAATGGTGGCAGACCCCCACACGCCGGAGGGCGACCTGGCCGGCATCCACATCCCGGCCCACAACCCCTCCGGCCCGACCATCGGCTTCATCGGAGTCATCCCGGAACAGCGCGGTCGTGGCTACGCCTACGACCTCCTCGCGGAGTGCACCCACCTCCTCGTCGAGCAGGGCGCGGAGTTCATCGGCGGAGCGACGGACCAGGCCAACTTCCCCATGGCCGCGAACTTCGCCAAGGCCGGTTTCCCCGTCATCCGTGAACGCATCAACTTCCACCCGGCGGGCCAAACGGCCTAGCGAGGAGTAGCACGCGGTGAGCGGTCCCGTCCGAGGGCAGGCCCGGGCCGCTTGCCAGTGCCCGGCGGCATGCCGGCCGACCGTGTAAAGGCGGGATCGACACTGTGGAGTGGCCGCCGTCTCGTCGTCAGTCCACACATCGACCCTGCTCAACGGCGGCCTCGCCGGTTGTGTACAGGCCCCACCAGCAAGATCACGATTCACAGCGGGAGTAGGGTCGGACCTGCTCGTACCCGAGGCTGTGCTAATTGGGAACAGGCTTGCGGCGATCTGTCCGTCGCCTGCCGCGGAGATGCCGCTGCTCCGCCCTCGACTACCTGGCTTCGGAGACGGTGACTGACCTTCTGAAATCCATGCCCGGTGAGCAGCAGACCGAACGCCAGCAGCAGGGGAAGCGGTCCCAGGTCCCTCAAGCTCTCGTCCGATATGGAGGGTGACGTGGGCCCGTTGTGTGCATTACAGAACGAAACATGTGTCGAAGACCATGGTCGAAGTATCGGGAGCAAAGCCTCGCTGAATCCGCCACTGCCGGTGTTGTTCGGATTCGGATACGGCGTGCGCCATAAGTTCTGCCTGGCGGGCGCCAGCGATGCTGGGCTTCACGGTGGCCTGATAGCCGCCGTAGTGTGCCACCGGGCTCCATGTCGGGTGGATGGTGGGTATGGCCTCGTCCAGCCCCTCATATTCGGCTGCGGCGTAGACGATGCGGCCGCCGGTCACGGTGAGCAGGGATTCGATGTGCGGGATGTCGTTTTCCGCGACAGTGAAGAAGTCGTCGGAAAGGATGGCGAAGTCGCCGTAGTGGCCGGGTTTGAGGACGCCCTTGACGTCGTGTTCCCCGGTGAGCCGCGCGCCAGCTTGTGTGTACATGCTCAAGGCTGTCTCTCGGCTGACGCGGTTTTGGGGCGGATAGATGGCCAGGTCGCCCACGGTTCGGCCAGTGACCAGCCAGTGCAGTGCGATCCACGGGTTGTAGGAGGACACACGCGTCGCATCCGTTCCGGCGCCAACTGTCAGTCCACGGTCCAGCATGGCGCGTACCGGCGGGGCCTCGGTGGCAGCTGCGGCCCCGTAGCGTCGCACGAACGCCTCGCCCTGGAAGGACATCCGGTTCTGGACCGAGACGGCACCGCCGAGCGCCGCGATACGGTCCAGGCTGTGTCGTGAAACGGTCTCGGCGTGGTCGAAGAGCCACCGGTTCCCGTGAGGGAAAAGACCCTCGCCAGCTAGCTTCTCGAAAACGTTCAGGTCGCGGCGGATGGTCTCGTCATAGGTGGCATGCAGCCGGAAGCCCCAGCCATTCTCCAGAAGCAGCCGCACCGCCGTCTCGAGATTCGCCTCGTAGCCCGCGGCCAACTCGGGCCGGGGCTGGACAAAGTTCTCGAAATCGGTAGCCGCCCAGATCAGGCTCTCGCCGGCGCCATTGAGACGAAGCCACTCATCGCCGTCTCCGGGCTTGACCATAGCGATCCAGCGTCGCAGATCGTCAATCTCTTGGCCTGGGGTCTGCGGGAAGAGGTGGTAGGCGATACGCAGCGACAGTTGGCCGTCTCGGGCGAGACCGATAACGGTGTCGTAGTTGTCCGGGAAGTTCTGGAAACCGCCGGCGGCATCGATGGCTGACGTGAGACCGAACCGGTTGAGTTCGCGCAGGAAGTGCCGGGTGGAGGTCCTCAGGTCCTCACCCTGCAGCATCGGTGCCGCGGCGAGTGTGGAGTACAAAATCAGCGCGCTGGGCGCGGCCAGAAGTATGCCGGTCGGCTCCCCATCACGGCCTCGCACGATCTGGCCACCTCTGGGGTCGGGAGTGTTTTTGGTATAGGCGGCAGCCTTCAGCGCCGCGCGGTTCATGAGGGCCGCCTGGTAAAGGTGCAGTACGAACACCGGGGTGTCTGGTGCGGCGGCGTTGAGCTCGGCGACGGTAGGCAGCCGCTTCTCGGCGAACTGCTCCGCCGACCAGCCGCCGACGACCCGGACCCACTGGCCTTTCGGAGTGCGGGCAGCCTGCTCGCGCAGCATTGCCAGCGCTTGGCGCAGGGTGGGGATACCGTCCCAGCGCAATTCCAACACGTAGTTCAGACCCCCCCGGATCACGTGCAGATGGGAATCGTTGAGGCCGGGGATGACGCGTCGACCCAACGCGTCGATCACCCGCGTTCGGGCGCTGATCAGTTCGACGATATCCGCGTCTTCTCCGATCACGGTGACTCTGCCGTCCTTGACGGCTACGGCGCCGGCCTGTGGACACCCCGGATCACCGGTGTAGATCTTGGCGTTGCGGACCACGATATCGGCGACGTGGTCAGCACGGGCAGTTGGAAATCCAGCGACAGGCATGGTGGCCATAGGAATTATCTCCGGCGGAGGTCGAGGTGAGGGAGGAAGGGCGGGCCGGGATGTCCGCGTAGGACACCTCAACCGGAAGACGAGAGCCGCGGCAGGACCAGAGCGGCGACAGTGGTACCCAAGGCGCTGAGCAGCAGGGGCCAGCCCAGTCCCGTGTGGCGCACGAGCAGAGCTCCGCCCAGCGCGCCCGCCAGCATCGCCAGCACGGAAGCCAGACGACGGCCCACTCGTGGATTGGTGCCACCGGCCCAAGTCGAGTCGGACGCAAGAGCGGTCAAGGTGAGCGTGAGTACTGTCGTGGTGACATCTGGAACGGCGAGCCTTCGCACCGTCGCGTTGCGCAGGCCCATGGCCAGCGCGGTCAGGGCGATCAAAGCGTGGACCGCGTGTCCGGTGGTGAAAGCGACGGCTGCGCTCACGGCCAGCAGGAGCGCTTCGATGCCCAGGACCCGGCGCAGGAAGCTCACGGATGCATGGGCATGCATGACCTTTTCCAGCCGGCCTGCGACTATGGCCCCGGTCAGGAAGGCGGCCAGCGACACGAGTGAGCCGACGACCGAGAAGCCGGGGGCACCTGCGACCGCGAACCCTATGACGACCACGTTGCCGGTCATGTTTGCGGTGAAGACATGTCCCAGGCCCAGATAACTGATCGCGTCGATCAGACCGCTCACAGCGGTCACGGTCATCAGCGACGGCAGGAGCGGCTTGGGACCGTTTGCGTGTGAGGTCGCAGGAGCGGCTGGAGTGGAATCCACAGTTGTTTCCTTGGTCAGGCCCGCGCCGTCTGTGTGCTCGAACCCGGGCCCGGCGCGTTTGGGGCTGGGCCCGCCGCCGGAGGCGGCGCCGACCCCGGGCTCTCGGTCCCGGAGCGGCGCCGGCTCGACAGCTCAGCCCGCTGCGTGGGCCCCGGCAATGGCCTCGGCGTAGACAAGTCCAAGGCCGTAGGCGCCGCCGTGCTCCCTGACGATGTCCGTGACGGGGCCGTACGTCTTCTCGCGCCCCCAGTCACGCTGCAGCTCGAGCAGGACCTGAAGCCAGGTCACCGGCACCGCACCGGCACTGATCATGCGCTGGATGGCATGCTCGTGGGCCTGTGGAGTAACTCCGGCGGAAGCGTCCGCCACCACGTAGACCTCGTAACCCTGTCCGAGTGCGGACAGAGCCGGAAGCACGATGCACACCTCGGTCCACAGACCCGCAATGATGATCTTCTTGCGGCCGGTTGCCTTGACCGCTTCGACGATCGAGTCTTCCTCCCACGGGTTCATCGTGGTGCGGTCGAGGACCTCATGGCCCGGAAAGACCTCGACCAGCTGCGGCATGAGCGGACCGGAGAATGACTCGGCTGCCACGGTGGTGAGGACCACGGGTACGTCGAATACCTTCGCCGCCTTCGCCAGGCCCACGGTGGCATTGATGACAGCGGTGCGGTCCCCGTTGCCGGCGCCGAAGAACATCTGCGGCTGGTGATCGACGAACATCATCACCGAGTTGTCAGGAGTCAGGAGGTCCGGGCTCGGAGCTGCCTTGACATCCGCGATATTGAACATGTCGAATTCCATCTCGTTTTGGCTCGGCTGCTGATCAGCCGAACACAGCGCGGGCCCGTCAGACAGCCGCTGGGAGCGGTCGCGCAAAGGGGGCCGCGCGGCGGCTTTCCCGGGCGTCTGTACGGGTGGCGGTTCATCCGTGGAACTGGCAACCTCCCGAGGGGAGTGGGAGGTTGTGGGTACAGCGGGCCGACGATGTCGATCGCGCCAGATGGTGTGCGTGCCAAAGCCCCCTGGCCAGCACGGCCCCTCATTCCCGAGAGGAATCTAGGAGCGCGCGGTGGACGAAGAGTGAAGGAATCCTGGAACACATGCGAGCACAGTCCGGCCGTCCAGGCCAGGCCGCGCAACGGTAGACACGTCCCGCGAACGGGCGCGCGCGTGTCCGACGAGCTGATCAGCGGCCCTGTGGAACGCCGGCGCATGCATGCGGTCGTAGCCCGCCTTGGGGTAGCCGATCAGCGTCAGCGACTGTTGCCTCCGAGCTGTCCCGTGAGGACACAATGGTCGGCACGCTCATCGCTGGTCCCGGCTTGCTGAGTGCCAAGATGTCCTTCAGGCGCATCCCCGTGGACCGCAACCTGCTGACTGCAACAACTTGATCGGCTACCTCACCCAGCGCCATGCCTTGGCCGGCCATGGGCGCCTTCTTCCACGTCGGCAGCATCAGCGGCACCCGAACCCAGTGCCGCCGTTGCCCGCGCTGTTCCGGCGACGGAAGACCGTCTCACGTGATTCCCGTTCAACTGTCTATGCACAAGGGCGTAAGTCTCCGGGCCCACACTTCGTGGACGCACCGCCTGATCGCGTCGTCCACCAAGGAGGCACAGTGCGGACCTTCCACGTGCGGCGCCTTTGCACGGCCGACTCACCTGAACGCCCTCCTGCCTGGTAGCTGCGTCACTGGGACGACCCGTCATCTATCCGCGGCAACGTGGGCGGACGCCGCCTCGATACAACGCGAAGAACCAGGCAGACGGCAGGCACGAGGCTCGCATGGGCCAGGAGGAACAAATGAGCCGAAACTACTATGCAATTGCTTTCACCGAGCCGGTCTTGGAAGCGCAGAACCACTACGGCAGCCGGAGAGCGGTCGAGCGCACAGACCGAAAGCCTTCCGGCCCGAGGCGTACGGGTAGACGTCCGGCGGACAGGGAAACAGACGCAACCTCGATCAACGATTCCGCGCAGAACAAGGCGCTCAGCCAGATCAAGGACCCGCTGGGCAGCGCCGAAAGGGACTTCATCGCCGAGCAGGACGGCTTCTACCTGGCGACAGTCGCCGCCGATGGCAGACCGTACGTCCAGTTCCGCGGCGGCCCACAGGGCTTCGTCACGACCCCCGACGAGCACACTCTGGCCTGGCCCGACTTCCGAGGCAATCGTCAGTACATAAGCACTGGCAACGTGGCCTACGATCCGCGCGTATCCATCATCTTCATGGACTATGCCCGCCAGGCGCGCCTCAAGATCTTCGGCATCGCAACCATCGACGACATACGCCACCCAGGAGCCTCAGCAGGAGCATCAGGGATTCCTGGGTACAGGGCGATCGTGGAACGCGAGGTGCGCATCCAAATCACCGCCTTCGACTGGAACTGCCCCCAGCACATCACTCCGCGCTACACGGCTGAGGAAGTGGCCTCCGCAGTGCAGCCCTTTCGGGACCGCGTCGACGCCCTGGAGGCCGAGAACGAGGTTCTTCGTACCCGGATGGCGGCACTCCTGCCGGACTCCTAACTATCGCCCTCAGCTGCCGCAACAACCAAAGGAGGGGCGCTCACACGCCGTCTGCAAGGCTGACGCCCGCTGAGCGAGAGCGAGTCTCGCCTGCCTGGGAACAATTTCGCAGCCACGCCCTCATTGGCACGGGCCCCACTGACAGGCGGCCCCTTGACTCCCGCTCACTGCTCGCCCTCCGAGATCGTCCTCTGCGGGAGACCGCGCTCGAACCGGTAGGCGTTGACAACAGCTTATCCGCCCGTCCATTGCCCTCTTCCATGCCCCGCAACGCGGGAGCTTCCCATTTGTCCCCGGCCTGAAAGCCTGGGCGTCATGAGGAGACTCAGTGAACGAAGACAACATCTTGAGCCGGATCGCCGCACTGGTTGATCGTGAACACACGTTGCGCGGTCGCCGAGAAGCCGGCGCTCTAGACGAACGCACCGAGCGCCAGGAACTGCATGCGGCCGAGGTCGAACTCGACCAGTGCTGGGATCTTCTCCGGCAACGACGCGCGAAGCGGGACTTCGGAGAAGACCCCGACGAGGCCGTCCCCAGGTCTGCTTCGGCCGTCGAGAGCTACTTGCAGTAGACGGATCGGGACTCACGCACAGCAGTCCCGAAGGCCGCGCCGACCACGCAGCTGCAGCCGCTGCCGCCCGCGAGGCGAAGGCGGGCACGAAGCCCTCATCGGTGCGCAGAGGACGGTACTGCCGGATCAAGCCGTTCGTGTTCTGATTCGTCCCTCGCTCCCAAGGGCTGCCAGCACGTGCAAAGAAGATCCCGTCCGTCAAGCAGGGCGCGAGGTCGTGGGGCGGGCCATCTGAGAGGACGTTAAGTCCGTTTCTGGTAGCGGCCTCGTCCGGGCTGGATGAGGAAGCCTTGGCGGGTGAGGTGTCCGAGACGGCTGCGGGTGATGTT
>NZ_JAVDVA010000056.1:0-12823 GCF_031456635.1 Streptomyces sp. 3330 | reverse complement strand
CCAGGGCGTTCCCGTGCTCGCCGACCGCGCCTACCTGGGCGCCGGCCCATGGGTGACCACACCCATCAGACGTCCACCCGGCCATGACCTCACACTCACCCGGCGAACCGTCAACCGCGCGCTCTCCGCGGCGCGGGCTCCGGTGCAACGCGGTGTGGCGCGACTGAAGTCTTGGCGGATCTTCCGCAGGGCCCGGTACAGCCCGAATCGAATGTCGTCAATCGCCGCAGCCGTCCTCACCCTGGAGCGGCACCGCTGAAGAGCTCAATGAGCCTGTCGGTAGGCCTCGCGAATGCTTGCGGGGACACGGCCGCGGTCGTTCACCGGAAGGCTTTGTGACCGAGCCCAGGTTCGCAGTTCCTCTGCGCTGGGGCCGTCCCCGGAAGGCTTGGGCGTGCGACCTGCTCCTGTGGATCGACCGAGCTTACGTCCCTTCTTGATGAAGGGTTCGAGCGCTTCGAACAATTTGTCATAGTTCTCCGAAACGAGGTCGATCTCGTAACGGACCCCATCCAGAGAAAAAGAGTGGGTCTGTACCTCTTCGGATTCCGTGCCGGTCAGGTCGTCTGTGTACACCGTTACGATCTTCTGAGCCATAGCCTTATGTTACATAATCTGGACCCCGTGTCCAGTCCACTTGAGGAAGACCTTTGCGGCCCAAGCTGATTTTGCATAGCAGCTATCTATTCAGGGCCCCTACGACACCCACTGCCATGAGTATGAACGGCACACAGTCCGTCGACGGCCGGGCGCAGGGGTTCGCGCTGATGCTCACCGCTTGTGACGGGAACAGGGGGTGGCCAGTTCGGCGGCGATAAGATCGACCGGTCAGCTGGAGCTGATTCGAACCAAGCGGGCCCTATGCCAACCTGTGACGCCGGCATCCCTCGGCCGCCAGAGTGCAGTAGTCGTGAGATATGATCCCTGGGGCCCAGCAGTCGCAGTGGCGGTGAATTTCCACATATCCTCACCTTATGTTTCGCCGCGGTGCTTTGTACGTGGGCTGAGGCGTTGTTCGATCTGGTCCCGAGCGTATCTTGCTCATAAGTCACCAATAAGAACGCTCATGTGGCTCAGGACAGGACGCGCCGAGCGTCCGGCCCATGCGCGGGCTCGACTTCTCCCGTGTGGTGGGGAGGTTGCCCGTAATCGGTCAACCACGGTTCCCGGCTGCTGGACCTGCTCTTCCGGATCAGCGAACGGCACCGCCATCCCGGTGATTGGCTTCGGCACGTGCAGCATCAGTGCCATGGCGTTCGCTCTCCCGTACCACCGACTCGGGCGGGTCCGCCCTGTCGACACCAAGCACGGCGGCAGCGCCCCTGGAAGCCACGCCGGGGGTGACCTCGTCCACTTCACACTTGGGGTACAAAACGAACGAGGTTCACTGAACCTTCCCCTGCGGTGACGCGTAGTGCTGAAGGAAGCCTCCCGCACCTACTGAGTAAGGATGTAAACCGTGTCCGACGTTCCTTCGCGCGCTGAGACTGGCCCTGAGGTTTCCTTTGCCGCCTCATTCAATCCGACTGCCGGCCGCACAGGTGCTCCCAGCCAACGCCCTCCTTTGAAGAGGAATGGCACTTATGCAGTCTATCACCCAGCTTCTTATAGGGGTGCCAGCTCGATGCCAGATCCGGTGCCAGTGGCAGTGCCTAAGACAGGATCATCGAAGTGGGCACTCGAACACATTCTGGCTCACAAGAACGCGCGTTTTAGCGGCGATGGAGCTATGACGACGGCGACTTCCATTCTCGCCGGAATTACCGCTGGTTCTCAAGCAGCGAACAACAATCCGGCATTCACGGTCACTGGTGCTGCCGCTACTGCTCTGGCGTCCATCCCGGCTGTGGTGAAATCTGTGCAGTCTGGAAATGTGGCCCCAGCAACTAGTTCGGCATTCAACGCAGTAGGGGCACTGCTCCTAGCGGTATCTCCTTATGTAACTGATGAAAAACAGAAAAATTCGGTCTTGTGGGCGGGCCGTGCATTGATTGCTGTGGGTGCATATTTTGGCGAGCACGCAGCCCATGCAGGACACGCTCTGGAAGTTGCTCAGTCCCGGCTGAACCAAGCGCCCGCAGATGATCTTGAAATGGGACCACGACACGTCGAGTCGCCGCTACCAGTGGTGGCGGTTCCTCATCGACCGACTCGCGGTACCTCGGCGGGGCTGGGATAGTCAGCCTTTTCAGCGCTTCCTGAACAAGTGCCAACGAGTGGCTCAGCGAATCAGTCACCTGGTGCAGTTCGGCTGAGCTTCCTGGAGTCGGCCGCCCATCAGGTGACGGTCCCCGAAGTTTGGCAGGCAAGATCTCGGGTTGGCGATCAAGGGGTCTGGCGTCTCAACCACACAGCCCGAAAGGGATCGCCGGCTACCTGCTCTGCTGTCCCATGCACTGGTGAAGTGGGTCATCATGCACGTCGTCGGCCGGTAGATCAGTACTGTGATCCGGGTCAGTCCTAAGGCGGCACCGGGCCCCGTGAACGCCATGCCCCGCTGGCTTGGTTCGGATCACGAGTCCGCCAGCGACGGTTGGGGCGCCGCCGACTTCTGTCTGGTCTGGCCACACCCGGCGCGTGTGGCCAGACCAGTTGCCTGGGGCCCCAGCGAGCTATGAACGCGCGTGGCCCGCAGATCTGGACGGACAGCTGCCCGAGTTGTCGCCGGATCGGTCCGCGTCTGAGCGCCAGGATGCCATTCCCACCCGAAAGCGTGGCGAATGTTCCGCGGCTGCCGATGCAGGCCGAACCGCCTGACGTACTTCGCCGGAGCCGCCGGAGCCCTGGGGCTGCAGTGGTTCGCAAGCTCAGTGCGGAATTCGGTTGAACTCTGCGCCGCCCACACCCGTCTGCCGTGCAGAGGGGCTCTACGGCGTTCTGCTCAAGGTGGATCTCAGCCGACGACGTCGACAGGGCCGAGCACCACTGACGAGAGGCCCGACCTTGACGGACACGACCCTGGGCAGAGATACGACCAGCGCGACCAGGCGTCCCGGTCCCATGATGCCTATCCGCGCTGCGAGCTGGCTTCCCGGCACCCTTCCGCTCATGATGACGGCAGCCATGTTCACACTGGCCCAACTCGGCCTCGTGAAAACGGGGATGGGGCTCGGGTGGGACGAGACCGTGTACGTCAGCCAGGTCAGCTCCCACGCTCCGCCGGCATTCTTCAGCGCACCGCGCGCCCGAGGCATCTCTCTCCTTGTCGCGCCTGTCACGTCGTGGTCATCCTCGACCTCGGTATTGCGTGCCTACCTGGCAGTTCTGTCGGGAACCGGCCTCTTCCTGGCGTTTCGCGCCTGGCGGAACATGTTCCCGATCAAGGTGCTGACTCTGGGTGCGGCACTCTTCAGTACGCTCTGGGTGACCTTGTTCTACGGTCCTCAGGCGATGCCCAACTACTGGGTCGCGATCGGCGCCCTGGCCGGGGCGGGCTACTTCGCGCGTACACGATCCGCCGTCGTCGACCGCACCGCGCTGTGGGGTTTGGCGGCAAGCGGAGCGCTGATGGCGTGGATGCGGCCGACCGACGCGGTTTGGTGCAGCCTTCCGCTGTTCGCGCTGATGGCGATCGTGCGAACGTGGCGCCGGCCGTGGCTGTTCGTCGCACTCGCCGGTGGTCTGCTGTCGGGTGCGTCCCAATGGGTCGTGGAGGCGTACCTCGCCTACGGCGGTCTGGCAAACCGCCTGTCCGAGGCATCCCGGATCCAGGGCGGTCTGGGATGGAACATCGCCGTGGGCGACCAACTGCGCAGCCTGGGCGGGCGCACCCTCTGCCGCCCCTGCACCGGGCAGATACCAGGTCTGGAGGTGACAGCCTGGTGGCTTCTCCTCCCCTTCCTCGCCGCACTGGGGCTGGTCACTGCGATCAGACTCGGACGCGCGGCAAGTACCTCGCTCATGCTCGCTTGTGCCGCGACGGCCAGCCTTCCGTACCTGCTCATGATCGGATATGCCGCACCCCGCTTTCTCCTGCCTGCCTACGCGCTGCTCGCGATACCCGTCGCGGACGCGCTCATACGGCTGCCGGGCACAGTGAGCCGGGGATGGCGGCCGGTGGTGACGGTGCTGCTGGGTATCGCTCTCTCGGGACACCTGGTGGTGCAGTACGTGATACTCGAAAGAACCGTCCAGCGCACCACAGCAGCCCACCGGGAATGGGGCCGAACGGCGGACCAGTTGCACCAGCTGAGCGTGCGCCCTCCCTGCATGCTGACCGGCTATCAGGCCCTCCCTGTCGCTTTCTACGCCGGCTGCACCTCTGCCGCGACTTCCGGACACAACGCGAACAGCACACCGGGCGAAATCGTGAGGGCCACTGCATGGACACACGTTGCTGTCATAGTCGCGCCGGGAGCGAGGCCACCGGCCTACGCCCGCTCTTGGCAAGCGCACCGCATCGGTGATCTACGCGTATATATTCCACCGACCTACCGGGACCAAAGCCGGTAACCGTAGTCCTGGGCGGTGTCGTGTTCGCTGAGGTTACGGCCGGACGAGTCGGGTCCTCACGTCGGCGTTCGAGGAATTGTCGTACCGATGAAGGGGATTCTTCCTGGGCCTGAGGTGCGGTGGTGTCACCCCGAACCGTCCCTGATCGACAGTCCGGTCTGCGGCCAGCTTCGGGAACCTGGGACCGCGTCACTGGCTGCCTCAATGTGAAGTGTGTGCCGCCGATATCGACGATTAGAAGACCCCGGCAGCGGCAGGCCCCCGCTGTAGCTGTTCCCTGCACATCAGATTCGCGCTCGCATGCCGCAACGCCGGACTGGCAGGCCGTAACGACGCGGCTCAGCCCGGCTAACAGGCTTTTAGAGGATGGCGCGGACACCGTGATCACACCTGTCAACAGACAGATCACCGGCGCGTCAGCAGCAGTCACGTGATAGCCACCAGGAAGAAGGACTCGTGTCGGAGAACTTTGCAGTGCACCGCCCGTGCGCAGATGGTGCCGTCGATTCCGTCGTCTCTCGCCGCTCGGACCTTCTGGCATCCGTTCGAATTCCGCCCCGCTCTGGCCCGGAAATGCAGGATATGGTCAAGAATTGGAATTCCAGGATTTTTACGCATGTGACGGATCTAGCTCTGCCGTCACAGTATGCATGGCGTGAGTTCCGATTCGATGCGCACGGTTACAGGTTGCAGAATATCGTATATGCCAGGCATCGATCTGACGCAGTCACTGGAATTTCCGGGAGGGGAGACGACGGGGATCCAATAGTGGTTCACATAGTCCTTTCGGGGTGGGTTAAATTTGAGGATGCGCATAACTCCATAACCGTTGAGCCGGGCTACATGTGCGTCCGCGACACTCGCAGGAAATGGCGGTTCTGGTACGGGCCAGGCGCAGATTGTCGGTGGTTGGTTATTCCGCGCACCCGCATGATTTCGTCGCGGACACCTAAGGATCCTGTAATGGTCGCGACTTCAACCCCCGAAGCGAGACTTTTGATTTCGTATCTCGAAATGTTGAACCATCACGCCCCTTCGTCTCTGTCCCCATCGGGGGAAGCGGCGATGGAGGAGGCAACAATCAGCCTTCTGTGCGGTCTGATTTCTGCAAACGCGGCCCACGGTATTGGCGGACGCGCGCATGTCCTCGTGGCGGCGGCCAAGAAAATTGTAGATGAAAACCTCGAGAAAGCGGATCTTGATCCTGCGGTGATTGCGAACATCTTGGATGTGTCGGTGAGAACGCTTCACCGTTCCTTTGCCGCGGCTGACGAATCGGTGATGAGCTACGTTAGAAGACGGCGCATCGAGGAGGCTCAAATGGACATCATCAACGGCAGCGCGCCGGCCAACATATCCGACCTCGCCGCGAAGTGGCACTTTTCGGACTCAAGTCACTTCATTCGGCAATTCAAGCAGATCTACGGAACCACGCCCGCTGCCTACTTGCGGACACTTCGCGTCAGCCGCTGAGTTCAGTTGGGGAGCTCCACGGTGTACGTCCCCTCCCTCTCGCCTGGGAGGCAGCCGGAGCGATGCGAACCGTGGGCAAACCGTTCGCGCGCCTCGGTCCTGGATGAGGTGCGAGATCGAAGGGCTCTGGTGACCCGCTCGCCCGGCACGGCCCGGGCAACGATTCCGGTATCGACGGCACCGGTCCCGCTCAAGAGGCGCAGCCCCCCCCGCTGACCTCGAAGGTCTCCGGCGTCCAGATGCCCGACCAGGCCGAAGCCGTAGGTGCCTGCTCTTCCGCCCCCACCTGGCGGACGCTCTGAACGCGTTTGACACCTCGATGAGTTGACAGCCCCCGGACGGCGGCGCAGGACACGCGTGTGACCCGCCCCGCTGTCTGGGGACGCCGCGAGGCCACATCAGAGCTCGGACACCGGCTGCCAGCCCGTGAGGCGGTCATGGCCTGTTTCCCGGGCGCGCCTATCTACGGCGGATGGCGGTTCTGGCCGGCGGACGGCTTTTGTGTGCGGCCGCATTGGGCCGTCGGACCCATACCGTCGACACCTCTTCCCCAGCCCACCCGGATCCGCTTTCAAGGTGTCGGCGACGCCGTGGCTGCGAGCGACACGGCGGGCGGGCATTGCTCCCGACCCGACGGCCGAGGTCCGCAGCGACTGGCGGGCCGCCGATGCACTGCATGCGCACGCTGTGCTTCCCTGGCGGTCCTCACGGAAGGCAGTCGGCAGCAATCGGCCGGCCGGTGGGCAGAGAGCCGACGGGACTCCCCTGAACGCCAGCGCCTTCCCGGGCTTACCCCCTCGACAGGCCGTCAGATCCCTGCCGAGTCAAACAGGTACCTGACCAGCAACGATATGGGAATTGCGAGAGATTGTCCTATCTCGGCAGGCGCGCCAAATGGCGCTGATATTCTATCTTTGCCATGTACGCGATGCGCTATAACTGGCGTCAAGCACTGAAGGAGGCGCTCGTTGTGCCGGGGGCTTTCCTTCACTTCGGACGATATGTAATGGCCATGGAGAATTCATGAAGCGCAACACGAATAATCTCTTCCAGACCTTCAACCCGAAGCGCCCTCTGACCACTTTGGTGTAAAGGGTGGACACGTGTCCTGGTGTCGCCGTATTCGTTGCCACTCTTGTGGCGGCGTGTACAAAAAATTCAAGTAGGGCCTGACGAGCGGCTGCCGGAGCGTGCTAACAAAGCACCCCGGCAGTCGCTTTTCTGTAAGCTCCAACAGGGGTAGTCCCGAAAATCGATTACATCCGATATTTTGGAATAGGTGCGATGCGCGATATCAGTCTGACCCTGCCAGGTAGCCTGAGTAGGCCGTTTTTCGATCTTGGATTGCCATGTGATGATTCGCCTGCGTATACGGTGCCGCTCGACATGGATCGGAGAAACCTGACGGCATCGACAGATCTCCCGATGCTGTGGCAGACCATGAACGCCTCCTTTCGGGAGGAGCTGATTCAAGTTACTGGATTCCATGAGTACACACTGACTGATCCGCGCCAGCTTGACTTCGAACTGCGAACCCCTGATTGGCAAATACTTGTTGATAACGTCGAAGGGTTTGCTGATTTGGATGTCAAGCAGAAGGTGAAAACACTTCGCGTTCTCAATCGACTGGGGCTGTTCAAATGCACGATAAATCTAACGTCACATGACCGAATTCTCGAACCGTCCGACGATTCCAGCGCAGGAGTGGCCTGGCTGAGTGCCTATGCGCGCTATCGCCTGCAAAATGAGAATGAGGACGTCGGATATCGCATAGACGAGTTCGAAGCCATAGCTGTCACTGCCCCACCCGGGTTGTGGAAGTTGGCGGCGATCTACCAGAAGGTCGTCCAGAGCGTAAAACACAAAGGAGATATGCAGGCCGCCGAGTTTTGGCAAGAAATGCATGGCGTAGAGATCGAAAAAATCTCAAGCGAACTATCCCGTCAAGACTACCTGATGGCGAAGAGTCGATTCCATCGGGTCCATGCGTTTATTCCTCAGATGAGACAGGACAGCACCGGTACGCGAGCAGAGATGGAGCTCGCCAGAAAATATGCGGAAGACGCATTTTATGGGGATTCCATACAGCTGGCGTACGCCAAAGAGATCGCATGGCCAGTTCGGGAAAGCCTCATCAAGGAGTCGCTTTGGAATGGCGACCTCGATTTGGCTCTGGAGCGTGCAGTGAACCACAGAAACGCTGATCCATTTGATGCCCGGGTCTGGGTGAACTGCGGAGAAGTCCACCTGGAAAGAGGTGAGGGAGAAAACGCCCTGGAGGCGTACCTCGAGGCAGCGCGTCTTGCTCCACCCGGTGCTGCTTTGATCAACTTCATGGTAGGGCACTGCCATGAGATTACGGGCAATTCGGATTGCGCTCTGGACAGTTACCTGGCCAGTCTACGGATTGACCCACTCGCTATTTCTTCCGCGAAGGGCGCCCTGCGCGTAGCCGAAGCGCTCGGATCGCGGTTGCGTCACTGGGCACAAATGCAAGTAGAAAAACTCGAAGAAATTGGCTCCACTTCCGTTCCTCAGCCCGAGCCCGCTTATCGAAAGCTCCCGCCGACTGCAGGCTGATCCGATCGGCTGGCTCGCTGGGCAGGCCACTTTGGCGGGCCACAGTGGCATGCTGGTGGCCTCGCACGATGGTGCAGTTGACCGCGACGATCCAGTCGAGGTCGCCTTCGGTATTGAAGCTGCATGGCGCCGGCTATCGCTGGCCGCTCGACAACGAGCCAGTTGCGTCCGGGACGGAAGACCAGCACGTCGATTCATGACCGCAGCCAGATGACCAGGGCAGCGGCGGTGACCGTTCCAAGGAATACGTAGCCGCGCTTGTCATAGCGGGTCGCGACGGCCTGCGAGCTCTTCAGCCGATTGACGGCCCGTTCGACGGTGTTGCGCTTCTTGTACCGCTTCTCGTCGAAGCCCGGAGACCTACCGCCTCGCGATCCCTTGCGCAGGAGGCGGCCTGGCTGTCGGTCTCTTCCGGGATTTGTCTGCCGGATGGTGCGCCGCCGCACGCTCGCGGCCTGGCTGGCCGAGCACCCGGGGATCGAGGTCGTCGGTCGCGAACGTGCCCCCCCCTTCTTCGCCGAGGGGGCTAGGATCGGGGCACCCACCGCGGTCCAGGTCGCCGACGGGTTCCACCTGCGGCGCAACCTCGGCGAAGCGGTCGAGCAGGGCGTCTCCCGCCACCGAGTCGGTGCCGGAGAAGGTTCCTGCTCCGGCACCGTCCGAGAGCGGGTCGCCATGGCTGCGCCTCTTGAGCGGGACCGGTGCCGTCGATACCGGAATCGTTGCCCGGGCCGTGCCGGGCGAGCGGGTCACCAGAGCCCTTCGATCTCGCACCTCATCCCTCGCCTTGGAAGAAGTCCGGCAGGTCTTCCGGCCTCGTGACGTCGGCCAGCCGTTGGACGGTGCGGTAGGTCATGCCCAGCTGTCGCTGGACCGAGCGTCGGCTATGGCCAGCGGCAAACAGCGCGTGGACAGCGGCGTGCTTGGCTCGGGTGCGGTCGGCGAACCGGAGCCCGCTTGGCCGGTGCAAGGGCACCGGAACCGTTTCTGCGGCCCCTTGCCGTCGTTGCGGTGGCGGACATGTCCGCGAGGAAGGCGTGGTTCATATGGCGAGTGTGATGTGCCGGTACGTCGGACCTCGTACTGGTCCAAGCCCCATTCGTTCTTTGCGGCTGGGGCGCATTCCTCGATCGCCCACCGGCTGCTGGCTGTCCGGACCAGTTCGGGGACCTCTGTGCTGACGGGCTCTTTCGCTGCTTTCAAGGAGATGTGCACTGCCCCACCTCCTACCTGGAAGGACCCGATCAGCCTTCACCAACTGCAGCAGTGGAGGAACGAGGACCTGCGGGGACTCGGCGGTCCGGCGGCTGGCTTGCACCACCAGCAGTCCCACCACAGCGGCCACGGACAGGGAGGACAGCCCAGCGGCCTGGGACGTTGACTGAGCGCACGCAACTACTGATCAGGAAAGCACTCATCCTGCATGGAGCCTCTGCTGCTGAAGGGGCCGGTCGAAGCGCTGGTGTGACTGGTTGCAGAGTTGCTCACAAACCGGAGTCACTGGTGCCAGCGCAGCCCTTGAATATCTGACTGCCCGGGGGCGGCGGGACTGCAGTGCCCCAGTGAGGGGTGCCGCCCGGCCGGCAGGCAATGAACCAGGCCAGGGGGCGGCGGCACTGCCACGTGGTCGGCGCGGGATCTGGAGCACCGCGCCCACCACTATGGTCGGGCTGGGTGCCGCGCGGCCGCGTGAGTGGTCGGCCTCCTGGTTGAGGTGGGACGGGCACGACTGTGATGGCATGGTGGCGCCGCATCCGTCGCAACGGGGCCCTGGCCAGCGGTGCACGGCAGGCAGATGGACCATGCCTGTGTCGTTCATGATGCAGCCGACGGTTTGGTGCAGGGCGCTGTCGGCGTGTCGCTGGGCCGGCGATTTGCGTTCGGAAGCGCAAGGCACGGGCACGGTTACTCTCCTTGCAGGAATCTGGTGAGCTCGCTGTCGACGTTCACCTCGCCGGTGTCGACCGCTGTCTCGACCGAGTTCAGGGTCACGCGGACCGGGGCGACGTTCTCGTGCACGATGACGCGTCGTCCTTGCCGAGCTGCTGGTCGCGCATGCCGGGAACGCCCCGACTGGCCGCGGCAACGAGTGGCATTCGGTGACCACATCGAAGAACTCCACCGACCGGTCGATGTTTCTCACTACCGGCGCGACGGGGCTGGGATCCTCGAAGTGCTCGCGGGCCTGGCGGTCCCGCTCGACCTGGGCGTGGTTGACCGAGTGGCGGGCGGTGTCATCCGACATCGCCCGGAAGGGGACGTCCGGGCGACGGAGCAGACGCGGTTCATCCGGATCGAGGCGTTCCCTCAGCTGAAGACGCACGGTCGAGTGCCCGTGAACAAACGGTTAGCGAACACCCGCAAATCGACCGCAGCCCCCGGCGAGCGCCTGACCACCCGTCATCGCGCACCTACTGGGCAGGCCCACTGCTGCGACCAGAAAGATTGAACCCGGCTGGGCTCATGACCGTTCGTAGCAGGGCAGGGTTCTGGGCGATGTACAGCTGTCCTCGCAACAGAATCAGTCAATTTTCGCCAGGAGTCACACCTTAACTTTCCGTAAGGCAAGGTAAATTATGCATCTTTCATTCGAAGATCAACAGCGAATCATTGGCATTGTTCTCGTGACCATGAACCGGGACGACCTTATAATCGGCGGAGACTTCGCACTCGGAGTCCACGAACTACGAGATGCTTCGGATAGCGAACGGGTTTGCTTCTACTACTCGGGCTCCAAGATCGACGATGGGTCTTTTGGTGCCGGTAATGCACTGAGGGTTACGCGCGGACGAATGGAGCAATTTGGCTACCCAAGTGATGCCCTGACTTTTACCCGTAGTCCAAAACTTCAATTCGAACCGCCCTTGTATGTAGACGGTCCTGCCGACAGTCGAGTTATATCTTTCGAGGACGCTGTCCGAATCAAGATAGAGAGCTGCTCCAATAGATCTGAAGCCCTACAGCCTGGCGACTTCTTTGACCTCTATCAAATAAGTGAAAAGTTGGGGAAATTTGGCATAGACGGGTTTGTTGCGTCGCGCATCGATCAGTTGAATGTGGAGAACCTCCGTGCGAACTTGAGGCGCACTTCGATGGATCCATCATGGGCCAGGCAGATACGAGCACATGTTGGCAGATTCCACCATTCGCACTCACCCGATGACGTGCTTTCCAAACTCGCAACCCTTCAGAGAGATGAGCTTCCCATCACAACAGCTACTATTCGCCTTTCCCATGCCATTGCGAGCAGGAATGGGCAACAGATAAACATGTGGCGGAACAACCTCAGAATCGTTGTTGCGAACGCTTCGCGGGACGGGTTTCAGCCGCAATTCATCCCCCCAACGCCAGGTGAAATACTGCATTCCGACCGTCCCGTTAGTGCGACATCTCAAGCTGCCGATGTAGCTAGAGAAGAAATCGCTGAGAGGGTGACTTCTGCCGAATCGGACGGATATAACGCTTTGCCGAATTATAGGACTGGGGCAATCCTGGGCATCCTGCAGCAATCTTCAAGGCCGACAAACACAGTAGGAGCGACCCCGTCGGATGTGCCATCTGCTTGGCAGAAGACGCAAAGCCCAAGGGCGATGAGAGGGCCCAGCAGGTAAATTTCGGCATCTTGCCAAGGTGGAAGATCCTGTTGCGGCTTCAGCACCCGTTCCGATTCGGTCACGGGGAGCGAGGGCTCTATAACGTCCTGGCCCTGACCGGGGAGGAAGCCCCTCACTGGGAGGGTGTTGGAGCCGCACGAGCCTGCTTGTGACGGACTCGGGCCGCCCACCCTTTCCTGCCCGCACTCCACTGCGAGCCGTCTGTGTCCCGCAGCGGAGGCGGGTGCCAAGCGGTTCACCGAGGTGACCTGGGGGCAAGACAGCAAAGGCGCGATGACCTCACGTTTCGCGGTGCTGACAGTGCGGCAAGCGGGCAAACAGTGCCTGGCCGCAGCCCAGTCCGTCGCCCAGGGCGCAATTGTCTCGCCCATCGTGTTCGGGAACGCGGCCGAGCGACCGGCCGGCCATAGCGGCGACCCCGGTATGGCTCGGACATGAGCGATGCCGAGGGGGCAGAGGTGCGGGATGTGCTGGCGGTGTCGGCGGCCCGGGGCGGCTGGCCGGAGAGCTATTCTCACCGTCAGATGATCGACGCGGTGCGCTACCGCCTCCGCTGACTGCCCTCCCGACGATGCCTCTGACCAGGCCAGATAGCGAACCGCTGCTGGAGTACTAGGCGCTGTTTCTCGGATCATGTGCGGAGCCAGATGATGAGTGCTGCGAGGGTGACTGTGCCGAGGTAGGTGTAGGCCCGTTTGTCGTAG
>NZ_JAVDVA010000055.1:0-13158 GCF_031456635.1 Streptomyces sp. 3330 | reverse complement strand
CGACAACTCCTGCTCCCAAATGGCTAGTTGAATCCGGCCAGGCTTCCAGAGGGCGCCTGGAGCAGCCTTCGGAACGGCAAGCCGGCACCGCGGTCCGCTCCGTCGGTGAAGGGCGGAGCCGGGCCGCGGCCTCCCCTTCCAGGCGCGAGGACGGATGCCGACGGGGGCGCACCACCGTCCGCTGCCGAGGCCGAGCCGATGGTCTGTCGCGGAAGACCCGGCATCCGCGTGTCACTACGGCGACCAGGCGACGGCGGTTCGATTCACACCGGGGCTGAGCGAAGACGCGGCGGCATGGCCGAATCCCGATCAGCATGACAAACCCGCTTCTGCCTTTGCGAAAAGGAGTGAACTCACCTTCCCTACTACGCCGTAGGTGTCGGTAGACGGCAGCCGATCTTGACGGAGCGCATGGTGAACGACACGTACCCCCGGCACGAGCCTCAGGCAGAGCGCGGGCTTCCTACGTCACGCCGACGCTTCCTCGCGGTCCTCGGGACCGTTACCGCTGGGCTGCCGCTGCTCGGAGCATGCGGGGCGGCCGCGGGCGGACCAGCGGCCTCGGACCACCGGGGCTCGATGGATGACGCAAATCCCAGAGTCCGGGTGTCACAGGAGCCCTCCCCGGGAAACGTGGTGAAGCGGACCTCCTTCCCGATCACGGCGGTCGGCCTCACCTGGACCGGTTCACCACGCGGGGTGCGGTTGCGGCTGATCGACCGCAGCGGCAAGCCTGGTGCCTGGCAGGACGTAACCGCCGGATGCCCTTGCGGCAAAGACACCGAGATCTTGCGCACTAAATCGACAACCCCGCCGAATCGAGCGCTCGTACCGGCTCACGGCAGCTACGGCTACCAGCTCGACGTCGACCCCGGGGTGAAGGTCGTCGAGGCGATCGCCATCGACGCGGGACACCTCGGGCGGAAACAGCGCCCCGCTCCGTCGGACACCCCGTCGAAAAACGCCCCGGCGCAGGTCCCCGGCACCTCGGACTCCGGCGCCCTCGACTTCCCGCCGCCCGGCCTAATGCTTCGTGCGGATTGGGGTGCCGACGAGGCGAAGCGCCTGACCGCGGACGGGCGCGAGTCGTCGCCCACCCGCTTCACCCAGGTACAGGCGATCACCGTCCATCACACCGCCACGCCCGTGGGCGACCTCGACCCCGCCGCCACCGTACGAGCGATCTACGAACAGCACGCCACCTCGAACGATTGGGGTGACATCGGCTACAACTTCCTGATCGACCACCAGGGCACCGTTTACGAGGGCCGATACAGCGGCACGGACGGCATACCCGCACACAACGCGGACGACGAGGTCGTCACCGCATTCCACACCTTCGGTTTCAACCCCGGGAACATTGGCATCGCCCTGCTGGGTGACTTCAATAAGGAACAGCCGCCACCACAGATGCGTGACGCCCTGGTCCGACTGACTGCCTCCCTTGCCGCGCGGCACAAGCTGGATCCGCTCGCCAGCATCACCTACCTCAGTCCCACCAGCGGCAAGTCCACCGAAGGACCCGCCCTCGGCGGCCACCAGGACTGGACATCCACCGAATGCCCCGGCTCAGCCGAGTATCTGGACCTCCCGACCGTGCGTGAACGGGTGGCTCAGCTCACCCTCTAACCACACCCTCGCCAGTGCGCTTCCGCACCTACGTTCGTGCGGGGCGGACGGACCATCAGCAAGCCGGTACTCTCCAGGATCCGCTGTCTGCGCCCAACCCCGGCCGCGACTCGTCGGCAAGTGTCGCTGCAGCCGACGCCAATCTTCGTCCGAGGGATCCGCACCCTGCCCGATGTCCCGTGGCGCGAGGTCCCAGCCGGAGCGTCACACGAACCATCGGACAGGCTCAGCCGCCTAATACTCCAGTGCGGCTTCGTGATCTATCCAGTGAGTTGGTCAGCTGACCGTTGTCGGTAGTGGCTGCGGCGGGCTGTTGCTTGGTGGCGTCGGCGCCAGGCAGACCAGTGCAGAAGCCTGGCCGCTGTCACGGCCTGTGGGATGAGCGCGACGACGAGTAGGCGGCGGACCTCGGGGACGGTCAGCGGGATCGGGTCGCTGCCGCGGGCGGGGTGGTGGGGATCGATGGGCTGGTCGGGGGCGGCGTCGACTGCGAGGGCGAGCATGGCGAGCGTGATGTGGCGGTGTCACGAGGTCCAGTTGCGGACCAGGTAATGATCGAGTCCGACCTGGCCCTTGGCGGCCTGGAAGCACTCCTCGACGCTCCAGCGGACGCCAGCGACCCGGACGCGTTCCGCAAGGTGACCGTGGCAGGTGACCAGCACAGGTAGAAGGCCAGTTCACCACTGGTGCGGTTGCTGCGGACGAGCAGGTGGCGGTGTCCGTCGGTGCCGATGTGGATCCAGGCCCAGTCGTAGTAGCGCGGGCCCTTCGCGCCGTTGCCTGCGCTGTGCAGCTGCCAGGCGCGGGCGGGCAGGCGTTCGGCGACGATGTCCGCGCGCATAGTGGTGCGGCCTGAGTTGATCCGCACCCGGTGGAGCAGGCGACGGCCATCACGTAGCCGGTCCCGCGTGACTCCAGGGCGGCACGAAGCTGAGGGTCATGCCCGTAGGCTTCGTCACCGGTCACCCACGGTGCCTCCACCCCGGCGTCCAGCGCGGTGACGATCATCTCCCAGGCCAGGCGGGGTTTGGTCTGGAACTGCACAGTCTGGGGTATCCCGGCCGCCTGGCGGCGTCCGGGACTGGAGCACCAGGACTGTTCGGGCAGGTAGAGCCGGCGGTCGATCAGTGTCCGTCCTCGGCTGGTGGCGTAGGCGAGGAAGACTCCGACCTGGGAGTTCTCGATGCGCCCGGCAGTGCCGGTGTACTGGCGCTGCACGCCCGCCGAAGCCCGGCCCTTCTTCACGAGGCCGGCCTCGTCCACGATCAGCACCGCGCCCTGGGCGCCGAGGTGTTCGACGGCATAGGCGCGGATGTCGTCACGGACGGCGTCGGCGTCCCAGCGGGCGCAGCGCAGCAGCCGCTGCATCGGGCCCGGCCGCGCATGGCCTGACGGGCCCGGCGATCACGCCGGTCATGCTGTCGATGCCGGGATCCCTGACGAACAGGCCGTCCGAGACCCAGAAGTACTGGCCCCCGAGGGCCTCGTCGATCCCTGTCCAGAGCTTCATCAGGCGCTCGACTTCCGCGACGGTGAAAACGGTCGCGGTCCAACAGGATCCGTCCTTCAGAGTCACGAAGACATCGACGTTGCAGACCTCGTCCAAGTCGCCCGTCGCTGGGCAGGAACGACGCCTGGAAGTTCTCCATGCGGACCCGATACCAGGGTCGTCCCACCCCCGCTCGATCGGTTCAGACAATGTGCTGGGGCTCATCGCGTGAGTGTCCCTGCTCGGGTCATCGATCTCAACCGAGATCCTCTGCACCGTTATCGCTGCCTGAGGCCAGAGCCGGGGACGTTCGTCCGTACGCATCTGGGGAGAAAGGTCCGTACACCGACAACCCACCACGTCTCATCTGCTGGGCTCTGCAGGAAGGGCCAACTGCGCTTCGTCGGATGCCGTGTCCGTCCGTCCCCTGCAGATCCGTTCATCCACCGAGCCCGTGCAGCCTGGCATGGAAGCCTTCGATATCAGCGTGGTTGAGTTGTTCCAAGATGCCGAGCCCCTCGTTCCACGCAGCGCGAGCCGCGCCGAGGTCACCCAAGCTCAAGTGAGTGTCCCCAAGGCGTCTGAGGATGTCCGCGGTCAGCCACGGCAAGCCGCCCCGCCGGTAGAGACCGAGGGCGCTGCGGTAGGCGGTGACAGCCTGCTCATATTGGCCGAGGTTGTGGTGGGCACTGCCGATGCTGTCCCAGGTCTGCGCGGACCCGGTGACGCAGTCGAGTTCCTGACACAGAACGAGGGCCTGTTGGCTGTGCTCGAGGGCCTGCTCATGCTGTCCGAGCAGTGCGTGGCACCATCCGACCGCATTGAGCGCTGCGGCCAGCGCACGTGAGCCACGGCAGTCGTCGCCATCCAGATCGTCGTGCGTTCGGAGAAACGCGAGGAACCGCTGAGCGGCGGCGAGTGAGGCTTCGGGGTCGCCTTGCTGCTCAGCAGACCATGCCAACGTGCGATAGCTCTCGGCGCAGGCTCGCGTATCGCCGGCCTCAACTGACAGTTCGATGGCATGCCGGACATGCACCCCCGCCTCGTTGAAGCGCCCCAGACCTGCCGTGGCCGTAGCGAGACCGTTGTGGATGTGGGCTTGGGCAACCCGGTCACCCAGCCGACGCGCTGCGGCCATGGCGGTGTGATGCACGGCCTCCTTCTCCTTCAACAATCCCCGCCAGTGCAGTTGGTTGGCCATGGACCAGGCGAGTTGCCAGCAGTGAACGTCGTAGCGGTGGATGGCGGCCACTTCCACCGCGGCGAGGAGCGCCGCCTGCTCTGCGGCGAACCATTGCGTGGCCTTCACGGTGTCGCCGCCGAAATCTTCGATGCACACCCCATCGACCGCGGGGCTTATCGGGATCAATGCCCGTTCGGCGGTCAAGGCCAGTGCCGTGCGGGCGGTGTGCAGGTAGTGGTCGAATGCGCGGCGACGTGCGGTCCGCGCCTCGTCGGGCGAATCGAGGGTCTGGGTGAGTTCGGCCGCATAGGCACGCAGCAGGTCATGGGCCGTATAGCGGCCGGCGACAGGTTCGTCCAGGAGGTGGGTCTCGAGCAGTTCGGAGAGGAGCTTCCGAGCCTGCGGCACGGGGACGGCGACGAGGCTGGCGGCGGCAAAGAGAGTGACCTGGGGGCCCGGGTGCAGGGCGAGGAGACGGAACAGGCGGGCGGCCCCGGGAGTGAGAGCGTGGTACGACCAGGAGAAGACGGCACGGATGTCGGCTGCAGTGTCGGTGTCGTGGAAGGCATCGAGACTCCTGGCGTGTTCCTGCAGTTCCGCTGCGACGACGGCGAGGGGGAAAGGAGTTCGGGTGGCCGCGTGGGCAGCGGTCACGGCCAGGGCCAGGGGAAGCCGGGCACAACGGGTGACGATCTCGTTGACCGCGTTCGGTTCGGCAGCGATCCGGGCAGGGCCAAGGCGGCTTGCGAGGAGGGAACGGGCCTCCTGCTGTGTGAGGACATCGAGGTTGACGGGGTGGGCGCCGTCGAGGGCTATGAGTCCGGTGAGCCGGTTGCGGCTGGTGACGATGGCGAGGCAGCCCGATGTTCCAGGCAACAAGGGCCTTATCTGCGCGGCGTCGCGGGCATTGTCCAGTAGCACGAGTACCTGTCTGTTGGAGAGGAGGGTGCGGTACAGCGCGGCGAGCGCGTCCATGTCCCTCGGCAGGGCGCCTGGATCGGCGCCCAGCGATATCAGCAGGGTTCGCAGCGCGGCTTCCGGACCGACCGGCATACCGGCCGGGTCGTAACCGCGTAGGTTCAGATAGAGCTGGCCTCCGGGATAACGGTCGGCGATCTGGCGCGCCCAGTGCACTGCGAAGGCGGTCTTGCCCACGCCAGCCATTCCCGCGACGGCAATGACCGTCGCAGCCCCGTTCGAAGAGAGCTCGGCGATCTCGCCCAGCTCCGCAGTCCTGCCGACGAACGTTCCTATACCGGCCGGGAGTTGCGCCGGGACGACTGTCGCGCCGGCAAATTCCGGGGCGGGAGCCCGGGGTGCCGCAGGGGTGGTTCTGGCCGCGGGGGTCGACGGAGCGAACAGTGCGGGATCGGCACGCAGGACGTGCTGGTACGTAACTTGCAGACCAAGGCTGGGATCGACTCCGAGTTCGTGCGCGAGCAGCATCCGTGCCTCCCGGTAGGTCTCAAGGGCTGCTGCCTGGCGCCCTGACCGGTACAGGGCGAGCATGAGCAACTCCCGGATTCGCTCGTCCAGCGGGTACTGGGACACCAGTCCAGTCAGTTCCGCGGCAGCCTTCTCAGGCAATCCGAGGTCTAGTTCGACAGTGGCAAGAGAGACCTGCGCGGACAGACGCAACTCACCGAGCCGCTGCCTCTGGGTTTGCGCGTACTCGCCGGCAACTCCGGCCAGCGCCGTCCCTCGCCACAGAGCCAATGCCTCCCTCATAGTCTCGGCTGCATTCTCGGTATCTCCCGTTCGTCGGGCTCCTTCGGCTCGGGTGACCAATTCGCGGAAGGCTGCGAGGTCCGACTGACCGGGAGCTAAGAAGATCTTGTAGCCATTCCCCGTCTGGCGGATCACCGACGTCGCCGAGGCTCCGGCAGGCTCCAGTGCCCTGCGCAGGCGGTGAATGTACGTGCGCAACACACCCGCGGCCGACGCCGGCACCCTGACACCCCACACCGCGCTGACCAGTTCACACGAGGACACCGGTGAACCGTCCGCCAGGAGCAGCGCCGCCACAACCAACCTCTGCTGCGGGGGACCAAGGTCGATCTCTTCCACACCCCGCCACGCCCTGACTGGCCCAAGCAGTGCGAACCGCAACTCCTCGTTCACCGAGGCTTCCTCCCCAGAGTTCCCTGCCGGCAAAGGGTAAGCGTTGGATTTCAGGAGAAACTAGGCGCACGTCCCAGTTCCCGAACCAGAACATATCGCACAAGGCGGGAAGGCATAGCTCCTCTCGACCGGGCACAGCTCAGGACTCGGGATGCCTCCGCTCGCCTGCCATCCCGTGCCGAACGTGGCGTTACCTGCTTGCTTCACGTCAACAGCGAAAGTTGAACCCCATTCGCGTGCGGGCCGTAGAGGTAGGCGAGAGCCCGCGTATGAGCGTGCTACCAGGAAGATGACCGACTTCATTAAGGAGCTTAAAATGTCTCACGCACGGATTACGGCATGTGCTGTGATCGCCATGGTCGCGACCCTGACCATGACCGCTTGCGGAGCCGCCTCTGAAGGGAGTTCCGGAAAGATCGATAAGAAGGACGCAGTCGCCGGGTCGGACAATGACACCATCGTTCCTCTCGTTCCCGCTCCGGAGGAGCCGGGCAGCGGAGATGACTCTGACGTTCTCGAGAGCATCGTAAAGGGTATCGAAGCGGGCGCACCGGCGGTAATCGAAGTTTGCACAAACACTGACCGCAAGGGCCTGTGCACAACCAGCATCCCGTTCGAAGAGTCGAGCCTCGTCGGCAGGTTCTTTGCGGCCAAGAATGAAAGCACCGGCGAAGAGACCTCAGTTCACTTCAATGACAAGATTTCCTACATCGACAATCGGACAGACCACCGAATCTGCTTCTATGAGCACACCGAGTTCGGTGGAGAGAAGCTCACGGTCGAGGCCCATCAGAAGGTGAATAGCCTCAACCCTTCCGGAGACGATACCGGAGTCAATGATGAGATTTCTTCCCTGAAGCCGTGCTGAATGAGGCGGGATTGGAACGATCCTGATGGCCCTGTCTGGCGCGCACCTGAACGGTCGGGCTTACGTTAGAGACGTCGCCACGGATTGTGTCGGATGAGCTCTGAAATCACCTGGAGCCCCTACCGCCGCAGCGCGAGCGCAGATTCCGGCCTCCCGACCGTAAGCCGTTGCCGGACTGGGAAGTGCTGTGCGGGATCTTGCATATGCTGCACACCGGGATCCAGCGGTAGTACGTGCCGCAGGGTCTCTGTTTCGGCTCGGGTAGCACGTGCTGGCACCGCGGCTCGTCGCTCATGCGGTAGCACCGCTGCATGCGGTATCCACAAGGGGGCGGGCTGACCGCCGAACGGCAGCAGTTCCGAGAGGAGTTACGCCTCCGGGCGGCCGAGAGGTTCGCCCGGGGCGAGGCGAGCTCGGCGATCGCCAAGGACCTGCGGGTCAGTGTCCGCTCGGTACAGCGGTGGCGGCAGGCGTGGGAGGAGGACGGTCCGTGCGCTCTTCGGTCGCAGGGGCCGGCGTCGCTGCCGAGGCTGAGCGAGAAGCAGTTCGCACAGCTGGAGGCGGAGCTGGCCAAGGGGCCGGCCGCGCACGGCTGGCAGGACCAGCGCTGGACCCTGAGCCGGATCAAGACCGTGATCGGCCGGCGCTTCCACCTGGCCTACACCATTCAGGGTGTGCGCAAGCTGCTCATGCGCAACGACTGGTCCTGCCAGGTCCCCGCCCGCCGGGCCATGGAACGCGACGACGAGGCCGTGGCCCGGCTGGGTGAAGGAGACCTGGCCCTGCGCGGAAGACTCGCGGCGGCCCGTGGAGCCTGGCTCGTCTTCGAGGACGAAGCCGGCTTCTCCATGACGCCGCCGCAGGCGAAGACCTGGTCACAGCGCGGTCGAACTCCGGTGGTATGCGTCCGCGGCCGCTCCCGCAGACGCATCTCCATCGCAGCGTTGACCTGCTACAGACCCGGTCACCGCTCGAGGCTGATCTATCGGCCCCGCCGCGACGACGGCAACCGCGACGGACGCAAGAGTTTCTCCTGGCGCGACTACCGCGACCTGCTCATCGCCGCACACCAGCAGCTCGGCGGCCCGATCGTGCTGGTCTGGGACAATCTCAACGTCCACAAGGCCGCCGACCTGCGGAAATGGGCGGCAGCCCAGGACTGGCTGACCATCTACCACCTGCCGCCCTACGCACCCGACCTCAACCCCGTCGAAGGCATCTGGTCGCTGCTGCGGCGCGGCTGGCTCTCCAAAGTCGCCTCCAGCACCCCAGAACACCTCGTCCAGACCGTCCGACGCGGTCTCCGCCACATCCAGTACCGCAGCCACCTCATAGACGGCTGCCTCACCGAGACAGGACTGACCATCAGCTCCTGATCACCGAAGACGACATCACGAGTTCAACCTCAGTAACTGCGGGTGCCAGGGCTTTCCACGCCGCCGACAGCACGGTCAATTGACCTCTCGGGCTGAAAACAAGGACATATCTTGCCCAGCAAGCGGTGCCACAAAGGCGGCGAAATTCACACTCCACGCTGGGCGTCGGACGGAGGCACAGCCCAGCCCTCGGCGGACAGGCGGGCGGCCCCGCGTGCAGTCCGCCTCTGCCCGAAACGACTCGAAATCATTCACGGACATACCTTGTATAATGCAGGGGCGCAGAACGGACACGCCGGATAGTGGTTATTTCGCCCCCGCGCGGTGGCGAGAAAAAAGCACTACTGCATCAACGCCCGAAACGGTGGGAGGGGGAGGGGTAACATTCGTCGAATTCAGCAAGGAAGCGGACGCTCCGACCTTATCCTTCGCCAGGAGATTTACTGAACTCGGATCAACTGGTCGATGAACCGGTTGCATAGAAGCAGCATGGGCCGCCGGGGCTGCCGGAGCAGCCTACGCGACAGAACTCGTTGCCAGATGCATTCTCCGGGATGGCAAACGTGGACGCTCGCGACCCCGCGCGCATGTGGTAGTGCGGCACTTCTTTAACTCCCCGATATGGACCCTTGGCTGCATCTTTCACGCTAATCCACTGTTTGAGCCCCAGCCCCCATGGCATTCTTTTCATTTTCATTCAGCGCCCCAATACCTTTCGAAGCGTCCTGCAGTCAGCGGCCGACCCTTTCGCCTCTCGATGGCAGACAAAGGCCCTTGAGGTGGGGGTATATGGTGTAGTACTCGTTCGTCTGTGACGACATGTCTTCATTCCTGTGCGGCATAAATATCCCTCAAATATTCTTCGGCGACCCTTGCTTGGCGCAGCGCAATTGCATCCTCGATCAGTGGCCAGCCTGCAAGACGCTGCCTTTCTGTCCAATAGCAACAACGTCAACGCATACCATGTGGTTCAACCCGCCTTCGACGGATCGACCGCAAGCCGCTGCTCATCGACCTTGGCGTGCTGCTCACCGAGACGGCGATCGCCGGGTGGCGAAGCTGATCGGTTCCCGGACGGACAGCCGGCAATCTGGTGCTGCTGCCCCATCGCCCACATGCGTGCGCCGGACGAACGCGGCAGGCAATGGGAGCAGAGCCAATGCGACGGGCGTCCCGGAATGAAGCAGGCGTCAATCATCGTCCGCCCCATCGGTCAGGGGCAGGGAGCATCACGTCTGATCAAGGGCAGATCTGCGACTTGGTCAGGGAAGAACCTGTCGTAGCTTCATCGAGACGACTCTTCCGGCGTCGCAGCGGGACGTTCCTCAGGATTGAGTCTCTTCCGGAGGGATTCGGCGTCGCTGTGACCGAGATGGTCCATGATGGCCAGGGCCTCGGTCCAGGCGACGCGGGCCGCTTCCGGAGTGCCCGCGCTGAGTTGGGTGTCGCCGAGGTGGGTCAGAGTGCTGGCGACGAACCAGGGAAGGTCGCCCTGCAACCGGTAGAGGCCGAGGGCGCGTTGGAAGGCATCGACGGCTTCGGCGTGTTGCCCGAGGTGATGGTGGGCGCAGCCGATGGTGTCCCAGGTATGCGCCGCGTTGGTGGCGTCTCCCAGTTCCTGGCACAGCGCCAGGGCCTGCAGGCAGTGATCGAGTGCCTCCTGAGGGCGGCCCAGCAGCATCTCGTTCCAGCCGACCGCATTGAGCGCGGACGCGATCGCCGTCCGGCTGCGGATGTTGTCGGCGCCCTTGCCTTCGCAGGCGCGGAACAGCGCGAGGGACCGTTGTGCTCCATCCCGCGCGCCTTCCAGGTCTCCCTGTTGTTCCAGTGACCAGGCCAGAACGCGGTAGCTCTCGGCTGCGGCTCTGAGATCGCCGGTGTCGGTGCACAGTTTGATTGCCCGCCGAGCTTCAGAGGCCGCCTCGTCGAAATGTCCTAGGCCCGCCATGGCAAGGCCGAGGCCGCGATGGGCGTATGCCTCGGCCCGCTGGTCATCCAGTCGGCGCGCAGCCTCCAGAGCGGCGCGCTGCGCAGCCTCTTCTTCCTGCCACAGGCCACGCAGGTGAAGGTAATTGGAAATGGCCCAGGCAAGTCGCCAGGTGTGGGTGTCGTTGCCGTGCGCGGCCGCCTGCTCCACAGCCGCGATGAGTACCGCCTGTTCGGCAGTGAACCAGGCTGTCGCCTTTCCCGCGTTGCCGTCGAACTCCTCGGGTCGTACGCCTTCGGCCACGGGATCGAGGGGAACGAGAGCGCGGGCGAGGTTGGTGAGCGCGGCAGCCGCGTGGGCGGTGTGGAGGTAGTGGTCGAGCACGCGGTAGCGAGCGGCCCTCACCTGCGCGGGGGTCTCGAATGTCTGTGTGAGTTCACCTGCGTAGTTGCGGAGCAGGTCGTGGGAGGCGTAGCGGCCGGGGGCTGTCTCGTCGAGGAGGTGTGCCTGCACGAGCTGGGCGAGGAGACGCCGGGTTTGCGGGAGGGGGTGGCCCACGAGACTTGCGGCCGCGGGCGCGGTGGTGTCGGGGCCCGGGTGCAGGGCGAGGAGACGGAACAGGCGGGCGGCCTCGGGGGTGAGGGCGTGGTACGACCACGAGAAGACGGCGCGTACGTCGGCGGCGGTGTCGCCGTCGTCCTGGAAGGCGTCGAGGTCGGCGGCGCTGTCGCGGAGCTCAGCCGCGAGCGCGGTGAGCGGGAAGCCAGGGCGAGTGGCCGCTCGAGCGGCGGTGACGGCGAGGGCGAGCGGGAGGCAGGCACAGCGGGAGATGATCTCGTCGACGGCGTCCGGTTCGGCGTCCACCCGGGCGGTGCCGAGGCGTCGTGCGAGCAGGGAGCGGGCTTCGGCGGCTGTGAGGACATCGAGCTGAAGCGGATGGGCGCTGTCTACGGCGATGAGGCCGGTCAGCCGGTCCCGGCTTGTGACGATGGCCAGGGTGCCGGGGGTCGCAGGCAGGAGGGGGCGAACCTGGGCCGCATCGCGGGCGTTGTCGAGGAGCAGGAGCAGCCGACGGCCCGCGATGTGGGTGCGGTAGGTGGCGGCGAGAGCGTCGAGGTCCTGGGGTAGTGCGCGGATGTCGGCGCCGAGGGACTCCAGCAGGGTGCGCAGGGCATGTTCGGGGGTGACGGGCAGGCCCACGGGGTCGAAGCCGCGTAGGTTCACATAGAGCTGACCGTCGGGGAAGCGATAGGCGACTTGGTGGGCCCAGTGCACCGCGAACGCGGTCTTACCGACACCTGCCGTGCCGGCGACCGCGCTGACGATCACGGTGCCGCTCGCAGACAATGCAGTCGCCCGTGCCAGTTCAGCCTGTCGGCCGACGAACACCGGCAACACGGGAGGCAGTTGTGCTGGGACGGGCACGGACCGCAGATTTTCAGGAGCAGAATCGGGCGGAGGGGGCGCACTGAGGAGAGTAGAGTCGGCCTGGAGGACGCGCTGGTACAGCGTCTGCAGCGCCTGACCGGGGTCCACGCCCAGCTCCTCCGCAAGCAGCGCCCGTGTGTCGCGGTAGGTGTCCAGTGCCGCGGCCTGCCGGCCCGAGCGGTAATAGGCCAGCATCAGCAGTTCACGGAAGCGCTCGTCCAGGGGATGCTCGGCAACCAGGTCGGCGAGCTCGGCGACGGCCTCCGTAAGGTGGCCGAGATCCAGTTCGGCGGTGAGGCGGTCGGCCGTTGCGGACAGCCACAGTTCGGTCAGACGCATACGTTGCTGCTGTGCGTAGTCGCCCCGGACGTCGGCCAACGGGGTGCCGTGCCACAGACTGTTCACTTCCCGAAAGAGCTTCACCGCCCCCGCGATGTCGCCCTCGCCGCGTGCCCGTTTGGCCTGAGCGCACAGGTCACGGAAGCGGTGTAGGTCCAACTCGAACGCGGCACCGAGCTGGTATCCGTCACCGATGGAACGAATCGCCGAGTTCGCAGGGTCGCCCACCGGGTCGAGAGCCTTGCGGAGGCGGTGGATGTAACCGCGCAGGATGCCGGGGGCGGAGGCAGGAGCCTCGTTTCCCCACACTGCGGCCGACAGCTTGGTCATCGAGACCTGCGCACCTTCTGCCAGCAGAAGCGTGGTCAGCACCGCGCGCTGCTGCGGTGGGCCGAGCAGGACCTCGGTCTCATCACGCCATGCCCGGACCGGACCCAGCACCGAGAATCGCAACTGCTGCTCCAACGTAGACACGCCTCCCCACAAGCGGTCTCTAGTCTCTCAGAATGGGCGAGTGACCCGATCGAGCCCGAAGGAGCCGGGGGGCTCGTGCCATCTTTGATCGGGTGGGCCGCTGGTCGGTTGTATGAAGCCGACAGGGCCGCTGTCGGGGCCGCACGCTCGGATCATGGCATCAAGCGTGATCATCGACCTGATAGCGCCGTCAGGTACCGGAGCAGCTCAATTCACCTCGGTGGCAGGCTCAGCGAGCGAGTGCCCGGTCATGTGCTGCCGGCCGGAGAAGCGGCAACACCTGCAGCGGCTGTCACGCGAGCGGCGGCCACGCCGAAGATCCTC
>NZ_JAVDVA010000054.1:0-14038 GCF_031456635.1 Streptomyces sp. 3330 | reverse complement strand
GCGCTACGACAAACGGGCCTACACCTACCTCGGCACAGTCACCCTCGCAGCACTCATCATCTGGCTCCGCACATGATCCGAGAAACAGCGCCTAGAGCTCGTAACACGATCTTGTTGAGGTGTGCTGGTTGGGCGTGACCAGTCTGACGATTCGGCCGTTTGTGATGCTGTGAGTACTCGGCCGTGGATCGTGGACGACGACTTGTGGGCGCTGATCGATCCGTTGTTGCCGTCCTGGCCCGAGCGGTCACCAGGTCCGCGGCCGGTGGCGGATCGGGTCTGTCTCCAGGGCATCCTCTACGTCCTCTACAACGACATAGCCTGGCGACTCCTACCGTTGGAGGGTTCGGCTCCGGACAGACTTGCTGGCGCCGCCTGGAGCGGTGGCAGCGGGCAGGAGTCTTCGACCAGCTGCACCGCATCCTGCTCGCCGAGCTGAACGCGGCCGGCCAGCTCGACTGGTCGCGGGCCTGCGTGGACGGCTCCCATGTCCGCGCGAAAAAGGGGGTGCCGACACCGGTCCGTCGCCGGTCGACCGACGCAAGACGGGCAGCAAACACCACCTGATCTGCGACGGACGCGGAACTCCGCTCAAGGTCATCACGACTGCGGCGAACGTCAACGATGTCACTCAGATCCTCGCCCTGGTGGACGGCATCCCACCCGTCGCCGGCCGCCCCGGTCGTCCTCGAAGGCGTCCAGAAGCCCTGCTCGGAGACAAGGGCTACGACTCCAATCCGATCCGTGAAGAGCTCCGCAAGCGGCGGATCCTGCCGGTCATCTCCCGCAAGGGCGCCCCGAACATCAAGGGCATGGGCAAGCTCCGCTACGTCGTCGAGCAGACCTTCGCCCTGCTCCACCAGTTCAAACGCCTGGCCGTTCGCTGGGAACGCCGAACTGAACTCCACGATGCCTTTGTCTCATTGGCCTGCGGCCTCATCTGCTGGAGGCGACTGAAGAAGCACCGATCATGATCGGGTCACGAGCTTTTGGCTACAACTCACACCACTCACCCAGCGGGCCTGCCGCCCGCGTCTGGGTGAAGTCGCGCACCAGGTTCCACGCCCGATCGGTATCCAGGACAAAGTCGCCCGTGAACGCGGCAAGGTCGTCCATGATCGGGACTTCGACCTCGGCGCCCGAGGGCACGGTGCCGTCTCCTACGAGCAGAGACATCCGCTCGGTGTCACTCATCAGATGGACGACCGCGTGATCATCTCGGAAGGCCAGGATCAGCACCGGGTACTCCCTGTTCGGCGAGCGAACCTCGACGTACCCCTGACCGCGGGAACGCAGGTCGTTGAAGCGGTCTGACAGATCCTTCACCTCTGAACGTCTCTCAATCGGATGGAACAGTCCCGAATCCGGCGACGTCGCAGCCCACACCACACTCATCCAGCCCCCCTTCCCCACAACGTCATCGCCCACGTTCCAGGGCTACGCTCCCACGCTCCACCACGACACGACTACCGGGACTGGATCGCATGATCGTGTTACGAGCTCAAGGCGGTCATGCAAATAAGTCCCGGACCGACTGATTCGGGACTCGCGGCAGTGCGGGACGCTGCTGCTACGGGTCAAACGCCAGGTGCTCGATGTCCGTGAACCGGACTTCGTCCACGCTGTCACCATTACCTCGGGTGCGAGAGAACGACAGACAGGCGCGTGGGAGGTAAGTAGCCCGCAGCGAACCGTGCCTGACAGGCATTTAAGCCAGCGAGCGAGGAACGCCTTGGAAGCCTCGGCTAGCCCTTCGAGGAACGTGTCGCGTGAGCCGGCGAGGTCCACGATGTGGGCCTTGACCCCCATGTCATCCAGTGCCTTGGCCACGGTCCTGCCCGATAGCCAGGAACGATCCCGCTCACGGGACCACCCGCCGGTGACTACCGCCACAGGTGCGCTTCTTTCGGCGGGGTCGAGGGGAACGATGCGCATGGAGGTCTCCATCTGGTCTCTGGGTCAGGCCCTCTGCTGCCGAGCGGGGAGCCCGGCATCGGAGTCGGCGGCAGAGGGGTGGAACCCCGCGCGTGACGGTGGGCATGGACGAACAACCGTCGCGCGGGTGTCAGAAGGATGCTGCTGAAAGCAGGTCGGGAAGCGCTTCGTGGGGCACCGGGCCGGGCCGGTGCCGGGCCAGCAGGTCCCGCAGCGGCCCCGGGGGCACCAGCCGGTCGCCGCGCAGCGGGCGCAGCCAGTACGGCTCAGGCGGCTGCGTGCAGGCCATCGCCGGCAGCGGCATCTGGTGAGGCCTGCCCAGGCACACGCCGTACAGGTGTGGTTCCCCCGTCTGGCTGGTGCCGGGCGGGACGAGCCAGAACAGGCACCCCTGGTCGCGGTCTTCGATGACGGGGCCGCCGCGGCCGCCCTGTTAGGCCAGGCAATTGGACCGTACGGCACCCGCGCGGGGGATGGACGCGCTTCGCTCCAGGTGTTGCCCGCTGCGTATGCAGGCTGCCCGTGTATGGCCGGGGCGCGAGGCCGGTGTGTACGGGGCCGGCCTGACCTTGCTTCGCCTGCGGCGCCGTAGTAGGTCCGGCTTGGGACCCCGGAGGCGCGGCACTGCCGGTCCGGGAGTCGGCGGTGGCACGTCAGGGGCGAGCCGCGCGGTACTCAGAGCACTTGCCGGGCCTCGTGATCACTGGTCCTCCTGCTGTTCCGCGCTTCGGGGGAGTGGCAGAAGAAGGGCTGGATGAGGGCCTCGGTAGTGTTGCGGGCAAGGACCACTCGATCATGGACCTGGTCCTACCGGCGGATGGTCACACGGTGGCGCAGCCTGCTGGTGAAGACGGTGCCCGGCGCGGTTGGTGACGAACGAGGAAGTGGGGACACACGTGAACAGCAGTGCTCCAGGGGCGGTGGCGGACCGGCTGGGATCTGGCAATCCGCCAGTGCGCCGTGCAGTGCGCGACGCCTCCTACGGATGCGGTATGCGGCCATGCTTCTGACACGTGTACGGATCACGAACTACCGGTCCATTGCCGAGTGTGACGTCCGGCTCGGGCCGCTGACGGTTCTCTCGGGGCCGAATGCGGCCGGTAAGTCGAACTTTTTGGACGCGCTTCGCTTCGTACGGGATGCTGTGCGCTCGTCGCCGGGACAGGCTCTGGAGCCGCGAGGCGGCCTGGAAGAGGTTCTCCACACGTCGTCAGTGGGCACGCAGGCCGACTCCTTCCGTATCCTGCTGGACCTCACCATGGCTGTCCCCAGGCCAGGCAGCGAGCAGGAGAGGCTGGATGCTTCCTACCTGCTCGAAGTGAGTGCCGACCCTGGGGGTGACGGCAGGCCCGGCGTCAGGCGGGAAGAACTGTCATTCGTCCCTGAGGTGCCCGACTGGCAGTTGCGCTCCGACAGCTGGCGCGAAGACCCGCCCCTGTTGAAGGGCGCCGGCGGGCCGGGCCGTCCGGTCGCCCGCAGCCTGCACTCCATGCGCTTCTATGAACTGCACACGCCGGTGTTGCGGGAAATCGACCAGACACCAAGACGACGCGGTGATGTCGTGCTCGGTGAACAGGGACAGTATCTGGCACGGGTTCTGCAGTCCTTGGACCGCCGCCAGCCCTGGGTCAAGGACACCATCGACGGCTATATCTCCACCATGATCGATAACGCGGCGGGGCTGGACGGTAAGGAACTCGAGGAAGCCGATGTGGCCTACGTTGTCGGGCGTTTCATCGAGGACGGCAGCCTCAAGAAGGTCGACCGCCGGTCGCTGTCCGACGGCACCCTGCGTCTGGCCGGTGTCCTAGCCGCGCTCTTCCAGTCCCGCGCTCTGGACGGGTCGATCCCCTTCATCGGCATCGAGGAGCCTGAGATCTCCCTGCACCCTCCGGTGTTGGGCGCCCTCTACGACGCCCTCGTGGCCGCCTCGGACAATACGCAGGTGATGGTGACGACCCAGAGCGCCGATCTGCTGGACAACCCCGCCGCTGACCCGGACCACCTGCTGGTCGTCCACGACGACGGCCACGGCAGCACCATCGGCCCGATTGACGAGACTGGCCGCCGCTTGCTCGCCGACGGTGTCCTGACCCTTCCCGAGCTCCTGCGCAGCGGTGAAATGCGCCCAGGACGCAACCTGCCGCACAGCCAGCGGGAGGACGGCCTCCAGTGAGCAACCTCTACCCTGTGATCGCATCCGTGGTTGAAGGCCACGGGGAGGCGGCGGCCCTCCAGGGCCTGCTGCAGCGGCTCATCTCCCACCTTCGCGAAGACGCCTACGCCCACGTCCTGTCTCCCCACCGTGTTCCGCGTGACCGGATACTCAAGCCCGCCCCGCTTGCGCAGGCCCTCACCATCGTCACCGCACGCCAACCTCAGCCCACCGCCGTGCTCGTCCTACTGGACGCGGACGACGAATGCGCCGTCGAACTGGCCACCCAGGTCCACGAACTGGCGCAGACCAGCCACGCGCACGTCCCCCTGACCGCGGTCGTGGCCGTGCGGGAGTTCGAGGCATGGTTCCTTGCCGGAGCCGCCGGGCTGGCCGGACACATGGGGCTGCCCAACGACCTCGCCCCTCCGCCTCAACCAGAATCCATTCGCGGCGCCAAGGAATGGCTCTCCGCCCGCATGCCGGCGGGCATCACCTACCGGCCCGCCGCACACCAGCCGTCCTTCGTCCAGCACTTCGACCTCGACGCAGCCCGGAACGCCGCACCCTCATTCGACAAACTTTGCCGAGAGCTGCTTCGCTTCCTCGGCTGACACCAGCAGCTGCTCGGGCCCCGGGAAGATACAGACGGACGCCCTGACCGGTTAATGGCCGGCCGGGGCAGCAACCAGTGCGTCTCAGCCTGTTCTGCGCACCCTCACCCTCAGTTCCTTCACCAGGGCGCCCAACTGCGCAGCCGGTGCCTGGCTGGGAAGCCACAGGTGTCGTCGCTGCGGCCGACGATGTCCAGGACGACTCCGGGCTGAGTGGCACTCCCTTGCCGAGGTAGCCGGTCTAGGGGAAGCTGGACAGCGGTCGCGGTTCCGGCCACAGCGCCATCCACGCCGTCGACTGAGAGGAAGCGCCAGCCGGGGCGCCGAAGCTGACCCTGGACATGGACGCCGCGGAGCACCTCGGGACCTGGCTGTGCTCCCTGTGGAGCGTGGCGGCCGAACTGGACTCGTTGCTCAGGGGTTTCGGACATGGCGTCGGCGGCTCGGAAAACGGCAGCAGGGGAACGCAGTGATCGCCACACTTGCAGGATGAGCCTGTTCCACGCCGACTCCTACAGCCCCGACGACATGGTGATGCATCCTCGCCATCAGGCGATGCAGCCGGTCCTGGTCCAGCTCATCCAACAGCTCCGCGCCTGCGAGTCGGTGGAGGCCGGGGTCGATTTTCAACGTGACCTGCTCACGCGCCTGCTGGAGGTGGAGAAGGACCGCTGGGAGTTCAAGCGTGCCGTCACCCGGATGCGCAACGGCAAGCAGCCGCAACCGGAGGTCCCGGAGCTCCAGTCAGGCCGGGACCCTGTCGACATCGCGACCTGGCGTTTCGAGCACGACGTGTGCGAGCGGCTGGCTCGCCAGCTGCGCTCGGTCGGTGACGCGCTGGCCTGGCGCGTCTTCGGCTTCCACCGCCCGTTTATCCTCGCTCTGTGCCGCAACCAGTCGCCCGGCCCGATGTACGGCAAAGCGGGCCTGCCGGCAGAACTCGAACACTTCGAGAGGGCCTGCAAGGAGGACGGCACTTTCGCGCTCCTGCACGACCTGACTAACTGCCTGCGCATCGGCGACATGACGGTATGGGACGGTGTGCACCCGCCCCGCACGCAAGAGATCAAGACCAATCCGAAGAACAGCAGGAGCGTGCAACTGCGGCGGATCAACCAGGCCCGCGCGGCGGTGCTGGACGGCGGCCCCCTGCCCGGGGACAACGCCTCGGAACTGCTGTACGACCTGGACCTGCCGCTGCGCACCCACCTGGACGTGCTGCGCGTCGCCCTGGAGGGGGCCGCAACCGGGGGCATCTACGCCACGCCGGTGCCCGGCAGCCGGGCCCTGTTCGTCGTCGACTAGTACGTATGTGCCCAGCATGGCATGTCGTCCGAGCAGTTCCGCGAACGTCTTCAGCACGCCGTCGACGGCGCTTTGCAACGGGCGGGGATCGCGGCCGGCCGGGAGGACCACAACATCTGTGCCACCAGTCTGGACAGCACCGCCCTCGACCCACTGCGGGTGCCCTGGGCAAACTACCCGCTGCATCCGGTGGCCTGCGCCCGGCTGATCGGCGACTACGCCGTGGCGACCGTGGAGACCTCCGGTCCCGTACTGACCCGCCTGCTCCAGGCCACCGGCCTGGACGCACGCTGGGTCCGCCCGCCGGGCAAAGCGGACCACCTCGAGCGGGACGAGGTCATCATGGAGATCCACCAGCAGGAACGCCTGCGGTCCACGACACTGCCGGGCGGTCTGACGATGACACCGGGATGGGCACTGCAGATGCGCTGGTCCGCGCTGGACCGCTATCTGATGGAGCTCCTGCAACCAGGCACGTGGGCCGCGGGCATCAAACATGTCCTCGCTGCCCGTCAGGCCGGGCAGCCATGGCCTCACTACCGCAATGAACACGAGATCTGGGTCTAGACAGCGCGCTCCACCACGCACTGTTCAATCCAGCGGGCCAGGACACTCAAGGTCGCCAGGTGCTCCAGCGCCTCCTGCTCGGTCCAGGTCACCGCATCCTCGTGAGCGGCAACGTTCCGCAGGGCCAGGAAGGCACCGGCCGCGAGGTACTTGGCGCCATCCTGGCGGGCACGCCACGTAGGCGTGTTGGGGTCGCCATCGAAGCGCAGGCGCGTTTTCCCCGCGACGGGGTCCTTCATGTCGAAGGCCTGCATGCACAAGTCCATCTCGCCGATGTCGTGACGCCCCAGTTTCTGCTGGAGCCGGCGGTTGACGGTGCGGGCAGCAGCCAGGACGGCGTCCTGCCGGGCCTCTGCGCCCCACAGCGGGGCCGCCGGCTCCCACACCCAGGGGTGGAACTGGTCGGCGGGCAGCGTCGGTGCATCCGGTACGAGCCGGGTGGCCCATTCGTCCATGTCGGCCAGGATGCCCAGGCCCCGGTGAACCTCATGGCGGGCCATCGCTTCGCCCGCCATCTGATCCAGGTTGATCTTTTCGGCAAGCTGTGGGTCCAGGAGCCGCAGGATCTGCTTGACCGTGGGCTCTGCGCGGTGCAACTGCTCATTGAGCGCAGGATCACCTATGTAGTCGCTCGGCCTTGTGCTGCGTTCGTAGCGCAGGGCCAGGTCGGCAAACGCCTCAAGCTGCTGTCGCATCCAGTCTCGGTCCACGGCCGCATCCTAGGAGCGGGGTCTGACAAGCCCCGCTCACCAGCAAGGCCCGAGCGATTGACGCCCGCATACGTGATCAGAGGGCCATAGGGCGGGCGCAGGCCGACCGCTGAGCGCCCATCCGTTCCCGGGTGTCGCCTTCGTGGGGCTGGCATCCATGAGCGGCAGCTATCTGCCGAGGAGTTGACGGGTTCAGGCCCAGGCGGAGGTTCCCGTCGGCATGATGCCCGCTATGCATGATCTTTTGGGGAAGCTCTGGTCGATGGAGTTCGGTGCCGCGCTCCTAGGCGCCTTGGCCGGTGGGCTCTTCACCATCCTGGGGTCCTGGTGGCAGTCGCGGTATAGCGACAAGGCGGCAGCTCTGGTCCAGGCCAAAGCGAACGCCCAGCGCGCCTTCGACACACTCACACAGCTCAGGGTTCATCTTGAGGCCCAGACCTTCCTGGGCAGAGGCACGGCCGAGACCCGAGCGGCCTGGAATCGGGAACGCAAGACGCTGATCGCCACGGCTAACAGCGCGATCACGCTGCTGCCGGATGCGTACAAAGAGACACGCGGCCAGGCTCTGATGCTTCTCCGGATGATCAAGGAGTGGTATGGAACTCCCGAATGGCGAGAATACGAAGTGGAGACGGACGTTCCTCCTGTCCGAGGCTCTGAAGTTCCTGGGGTTGTTCGTCCGTGGGTCGAAGGTTCCGGACAGGCGCGATATAACCGGGGTCATCGCGGAGGCGATCCACCACTACCGGCGGGTATGGATGACCGCTGAGTTGGAGGACCTCGCTCGACAAGCCGAGGAAAGCGGCTTGGACGAAGAGGACCGGGAACGGGCCCACCAACTTGAGCAGGCGCTGGGGATCCTCTCTCCGGAGGGTTCGAACAACGACCGAGCCAGTCCAGACGCCCGAGGCGGAGTAACGGGAGACGTCTGAATGCCGGGGCGGGTCACAGTTTCAGGAAGGCGCAGGCGGCGTCCACACGGCCAGACCGAACGTGAGGGCAGGGATCCGGGTGGGGGCTTGTACGGCGGCCCGACCGCGCCGGCACCTGACCGTGCCGGTGCTGGCGGCGCGTGTGGGTCTGTGCCGTCACGGCGTGCGCGATCCGGGAACGGGGTGAGGCGTTGTCGGTGCGTGAGCTTGCACGGGAGGTCGGGATGAACAGTCCCGCGTCCGTCGTGTACCACCTGAGGAACCTCGAGGAGCGCGGCGCCCTGGTGCGTGACGGCCGTGACTGGCGCACCTGCCGCCTGTCCCGCTAGTCGACCAGCGCACCAGATCCCCAGGGGTGGTGCGT
Organism: Streptomyces sp. 3330; assembly: GCF_031456635.1. Taxonomy (NCBI): domain Bacteria; kingdom Bacillati; phylum Actinomycetota; class Actinomycetes; order Kitasatosporales; family Streptomycetaceae; genus Streptomyces; species Streptomyces sp. 3330. Next base: position 5,456 of record NZ_JAVDVA010000054.1, on the reverse strand, counting down.
AGGGGGTTGCGATAGGTGTTGCACACGCCTGTCGCACGGTGGCGTGTTCTTGCAGGTCACCACGCCTGAAACGGCGTGGTCGGGGTGCTGACATCCCCCACAGAGCACCCCCGCGCCCACATCAGCCGAAGAAGAAGGAAGAAACAGGGCCGGGCGGGGCGTAGGGCGCGCTGCGGGGGATCGGGCGCCTGCTGGTGTTCTCGCGCGGCGGCGGGGCCGCGCGCGACCGCCGTCCTGCGGATGCCCTGCGACCGGGTACTGATCCCGGGCACGTCAGTGGCGTAACGCCTGCCGGACCATGGCTAACGTTGTCTTCTGGTCGTCGGCACCCCAGGAGACGACCTCAAGCCATGACAGGTAGCCGACGGCGGCGAAGACCAGGACTTCACCGTGACAGGCGCCGCCCTCAGTGCAGAACTGGGCTTCGGCCGCCACCACCGTGCTCGGTCCGGAAGGGGCCGACTGGACCGAAGCTGTATCGAGGTCGAAGAAGGTGGTGCCGCATCCGCATGTGCAGCGCCCCCGCTCGTACAGGTGGGGCATCTGGCCGAGGAGCGCGACATGAACCAGGTCATCACCACGGAGAAGGACATCGAGGACCCCCGCCACATCGGAGGGAAGGGCCTTGATCATGTTCGAACCCTAGCGGCCCCGCGATACCTCACACGATCCGGATTCGGGCCAACACCGTGAACAAGCAGCCGGGTTGGTTACCGACATGGAGGCACAGGCTGTGGTCCCCGGCTCGGGCAGGGTGGTGTGACTCAGCGCTTCTGTTGGCGAGTTGAGCACGTCACCTGGCCCTCGCTCTCGTGCCTGGAGGATGATGTGCGCATGCAGCTGGCCAACGACCTTCCGAACGATCGACGGGCAGAATATTTCGGCCAGTGCGCGGTGAAGATGCTGAAGGCGCTCCGCCAGGAGGATGGCGCAGACCCGTTTTCCGAGGTCACCAGCGCCGATCTGTCCGCGGAAACCGATCCCGGGCATGAAGGAATCTACGACCAGGCGCTGTCAAACGCCCTGGCCGCGATCGTTGCAGCGGAGTGGCCAGGGGAGGAACTGGACAGCGAGGACCGTGTGCACTTTGCGAGAAAACTGTTAAAGGTGATCGCAAAGAAGATTGTGCCGGACCCGGCGACGGGCCTGTACGTCATACCCGATCGGGACGCCGCCGTCCGCTCCCGATGGGAGAAGGAAAACCTTCTGCCCGAAGGCTTCTGGGACACCCGGGTAAACGTTGACCTCCTGACCGATGCGATCAACGTCAGCGGTAAAGCCCGCCATGGAAGCGGAACGGGGCGCCTTCAGCACCGTCATGTCCACGCCCTGCTTGACCTCGACCACCACCCAGCCCTGAGAACACTGCTTGCGGCCAAGTCTGACCACGATGACGAACTGGCCCAGAGCGAAGACACACGGTCGGCCGGGCAGGCACAAGCTCTATTGGCACTCATCGGAGACGAAGAGGCCACGCGCCGTGCGGAGACGGCCGAGAACCCCAACGAGTACGACCCCCGAGATAACCCTGAAGGCCACGACTTCGATGAGTGCCCGGTGTGCGGGTATGAGACCTTCTGCGTCCAGGGCCTGGACATGTGGGGGCGGGTCGGCTTCGGGCAGTGTGTCGTCTGCTCCTACAGGCGCAGTCCCAGGATCGCTGACCAGAAAGGGTTCGGCAACCACGTCGCATGGATGATGGGAAAGGACTGAACATTGAACGCTCAGCGCTCAGTCCCACTGAGCCGAAGCGCAGAAGTTGTCACCGGCGAAGCCCGCTGAGCTGGCGGGCAGAGCTGGACGAGGCAGCCTGGTTGTCACCAACGAGGCATTCGACTTGTCACAAGTACTCGTTCGGCAGCCCTTCTGTCACGGAGAAACGGTGGTTGCCCAACCGGTGGCGGCCACTACCTCCCGTGCGATGTCGACGATGAGCCGCCCCTCCGTCGCTACTCGCACAGTGTCTTCAGGGGCCCGCCGATCCAGGAGCCGTGCCTTGCGGACACTTCCCTCCAGCTCCTGTTCCAGCTCTGAGCCGCGTTCCCGGCCCACCAACCGCTCACGGGCAGTGGCGTCGGAGGAGGTGAGCAAGACCCGTGTGATCCGTACCCCACGTCCCATGGCACGTTCGAACATGCCCGCTGCCTCCGGCAGCACGCTCAAGGTGTTCACGTAGATGAGACGCCGGTATCCACGCTGGGTGAAGTTCGCCCACACGGCAGTCAGATTGCTCTCGGTGATCTCCGCGCGGTAAGGGTCTCCCTCTGGTGCAGGATGCACCTGCCCCATGAAGTCACCATCGATGATCGCGTGTGCGACAGCCGCGGAGCGCAGCAGCGCCGAAACCTCCCACCCCACCGTCGTTTTGCCGACACCAGCTCGTCCTCCGATAAGCAGTGCTTCTGCGTGGTCCATGCGGGCAGCCTGCCATCGGGCGCCCACCTCAGGCGATGCAATATCGGACCGAGGGTGACAACAAGCCCGCCTGTGTGACAACTATCGTGCTTCGGCTCACCCACAGAGGCAGAGCCTTTGTTGTGTGTGGGGCAATTAGTAGCTGACGTCGATGTAGTCGATGTCTGGCTTCGTTCACGTGAAGTAGCAAGGATTGGTCAGCACGTTGGGCAGCAGCTAGCGATCTTGATTGCTACGGATGTTCACCAGAGATGACGTCACCCGACGGTTGGGGATCGTTGATACTGGCTCTGGCCGGATTTCGTGAAGACGCCGATGCGCGACAGCTAAGCGGTCACCGAAAACTGATGGGCCGAGGGCTCTCTTCGTCGACATACTGAGGGCGGCTGTCCCAATCGCCGAAGGAGATGTGTCCATGGAGGTGCCAGGGTTCACCGTGCTGGTGATCGGATCCGGGAGCAGGGGACAGAGAGCCCTGCAGGCTGTCGGAGCGGTGACCGGACTGAGCCTGTGGCGGAGCAAGCTTCTTCTGAGTAGCACCCCCGCGGCGGTTCTGGACGAAGCCCCGCTCGACACGGCCGTCGTCGCGGCCCGGCGCCTACAGGAGGCTGGCGTGCCTGCAGCCGTCCGGTGCACGTGGTGCGACCGGACGGTGTCCCGCGACGAGACGCTGCTCGACCCAGGCCCCTGTGTATCCCGCTACTGGCCGGCGGCTCATTGCCAGGCGAACTCCCTGACCAGCTGTGATTGCGAGTTCTGCAGCACCTATGGGCCCACCGGCCTCACTCTCTGAAACCGCATCGAAGCTTTGGCTCATCCCGTAGTGGAACGATCCGCAGGGACGATCACGGCCGCTGTGACGATCCCCCGTCCGGACGGCACCACCGGCTACGTCTACGACGCCGACGGCAACGTCCTGCTCCAGACCGACCCCACCAGCACCACCCTCTACCTGCCCGGCGAACAGCTCACCCTCACCGGAACCACCACCACCGGCGTCCGCTACCTCCCCCTGCCCGGCGGCGGCACCGCAGTACGCACCGGAACCGGCACCAACTACAAATTCCAGATCAGCGACCCCCACGGCACCAGCGGCCTGTACCTCGACAACACCGCCCAGACCCCCACCTGGCGCCAATTCACCCCCTACGGCGCTCCCCGCGGCACCACCGTCAGCTGGATCGACAACCGCGGCTTCCTCAACGCCCCCGACAATGCCAACACCGGCCTCACCCAACTCGGCGCCCGCCAATACGACCCCACCCTCGGCCGCTTCACCAGCCTCGACCCCCTCTTCGAAGCCACCGACGACCAACAACTCGCCGGCTACGCCTACGCCGCCGGCAACCCCATCACCAACAGCGACCCCAGCGGGTTGTGCCCGGACGCTGACTGCCCCACACGCAACTGCCCCTCCTGCCTCAACTCCACACCAGGTAACAAAGCCAGCACCGACGCAGCGATACGTGACACCATCGGATCAGGCAACACCCCCAGCAACAAGAGCGGCACGTCCGACGCGAGTTCCGTAGGGGGCCGCGCCGCTGCCAAGGCACCACAGGTCGAGAACGGGAGGCTGCGGGGGATTCTCGCAGACATCTACATCAAGCCAGGATCCGTCCCGGCTGTGGGTGATGGGAAGGTCGGAACCGCCCTGATCTCCGAGCTTCAGACAGGTGAGCCGACCAAGAACCTGTGGCACGTTGCCGACGCTGCCGATCAGTTGACCCGGTTGGTGAAGCTTCTCGAAGACGACCGAAAGCCAGACAAGAACGTGAACCTCTCGGAGGCGGACCGCGCTGTAGCCCTGGCTGAGGCAGACGAACTCTGGAAAGCTTTGAATACCGTGGACGACGCTGGCGCGGTCACGAAACTGATAACGGATAATTCCGAAGTCTATAACTCGGTGAAATCTGCCGGAGAACGCATGTGGCGGGCGCCATAAATGAAGTCTATAACGGGTGCGGAATTCGACCTGAACCCGCGTGGCGTGCCGCGCCTGCGGGGCGAGCCGAAGCTTCCCAAGCTGCTGAACGGTGCGGGCGCCCTTGGTGACCTGTTGTTCATCGGGGAGGGAATGAAGTCCATTATGGGTGGCGATCAGACGTGTGACGTTACGGGAACCTCTCCTGTGCCGGAATACAGCTAGTATCTATCCGTAAGAGGCGGAAGCACTCCTTGAGGTAGAATCCTCGAAGGGTGCTTCCGTGTTGCGCCGGTCGAAAGGACGTCGTTCAGTGGTAGAGATCTCGGAAAATATGGATCCAGAAGATCGGGCCATCACGGACTCTGCTCTGATCCGGAAAATGTTGTGGGGGTACTTTCCGGAGCAGCGGGATGCAGTACTCGCGCTGGAGAAGGACGAGCAGGAGTATGCGCCTCCGGGCGATTCTGCGCCGGTACAGGTGGGTGCGTACACACTCGCCAGCGAGATCTTTGTCCAGGGGGTCCTGGCTCCACTTCTGGCGTCTGCTCCCGAGTTGGACGAGGAATTGGCGCAGCGGTGTGCGGACTTCTTGGAGTGCCTACTGGGCAGCGGACGAGCCTCCATTCATGAAATGGTAAGCATCAGGATCACCGACCATCTGCTGGGCTACCCGGAAAACTGGGAAAAGTTCAGAGTGTATGCAGGCAACCTACTACTCGGCGAGGTAAGGGAACGGCAACGTTATTATGAGATCCCTATCGACCGCGGCGACCAGACAGAAGACGGCGGGGCTGTTGATCATCTTCAGGTGAGCGATGCCGTGCTCGACGCGGATGCGTCGTGAGGAATGTGCTTTCCGCTGCCGCTCGTACATCTCCTCGTACCAGTCCGGAGCGTTCTTCTTGAACTTGCGGTGCGGCGGTGTCACCACCCGACCGCTGGTCTGCGCGCCTAGGCCCTGGTAGCCGGCATCGGCGAGAATTTCCACGGCGGGCCCGTCGGCCAGGAGCTTGACCAGCCCTAGGCGCTGTTTCTCGGATCTCCCTCCTTGGGTGGGGTGTTGAGGGCAGGCTGGCTCCATGGGACGCGGAGACCTGACGAATGCGGAGTGGGA
>NZ_JAVDVA010000053.1:0-17006 GCF_031456635.1 Streptomyces sp. 3330 | reverse complement strand
CGTCAACGGCAAGAAGAACGAAGGCAAGGCCAAGGAATCCATCCAGGTCGTCGACGTCTCCCAGCTCCTCCTGGAATCCGTCAAAACCCCCGCCGACGACGAACCCCCCGCCGGCGAGACACAGACCGAGGACGAACCCGAACCCCAGCCGGTGAAGTGACCCTGACGGCCGTATCCCGGCTGTAGCGACGCCCCCGTGGTCCCCCGTGGACACCGGGGGCGTCACTGTTCCCGCCCGCACTTCCCCACACTCTCCTCACTCCCCTGACAACCCCTGCGCCCCCTGGGACGCTCCCCTGACGCACCCCGAATCCCGCGCGGCCGCTCCCCTTAGGGGATGTCACAGCTCGGCAGCAAAGCCGTACTTGGACGGCAGGCCCGGGCACGTCACTCTGCGGGACCAGGTACGTTCGAAGGCGTGGCTGGATTCAGGATCGGACGCGGCGGCCGGGACAACCGGGCCCCGCAAACGCGACCGCAAAACCCTCCGTACGGGCAGCAGGCGCCCCAGGGACCGTCGCGGTCCTCGGGACCGTCGGGACCCTCGGGGCCGTCGTACGGCTACCCGGCGGCCCAGCAGCCGTACCCGCAGCAGCGTCCGCAGTACGGCGGCACGGGCGCGGGCGGCGGCCAGTGGCCGCAGGCGAACGGCGGCGGGTACGGCGGCCAGAACGGCGACGAGCCGGAGTACTTCGGCGGCGACGACCCGTACGGCGCTCCGGGCGGTCCTGGAGGCGCCCCGCACGACCCGTACGCCGCGAACAATCCGGGCCACACCCAGGCCTTCTCGATCGACGAGCACCACCAGTACGACCAGTACAACCAGGGTGGTACGTATCACGCGGGCTCCGCCCCGGCGGGTCCGGTCGGTCCGCGTCTGCACTGGAAGGAGCTGCTGAAGGGCATCGTCCTCACCCCCAAGCAGACCTTCCTCCAGATGCGGGACTACACGATGTGGGGCCCCGCCCTCATCGTCACGTTCCTCTACGGCCTGCTCGCGGTGTTCGGCTTCGACGACACGCGCGCGGACGCGATCAACGCGACGCTGTCCAACGCGATCCCGATCGTCCTGACGACGGCCGTCGCGATGGTGCTGAGCTCGTTCATCCTGGGCGTGGTCACCCACACCCTGGCCCGCCAGCTGGGCGGCGACGGCGCCTGGCAGCCCACGGTCGGCCTCTCCATGCTGATCATGTCCCTCACGGACGCCCCGCGTCTGGTCGTCGCGATGTTCTTCGGCGGCGACGCGTCGTTCGTCCAGCTGCTGGGCTGGGTGACCTGGGTGGCGGCCGGCGCCCTGCTGACGCTGATGGTCAGCCGCTCGCACGACCTGCCCTGGCCGAAGGCGCTGGGCGCGTCGTCGATCCAGCTGATCGCGCTGCTGTCGATCGTGAAGCTGGGCACCTTCTAGTACGCGGCGGACACCTGCGGGGCCCTCGGCGGAATCGCCGGGGGCCCTCGGCATGTCGTCACCGAAAGCGAGACCCGACGACACCCGTCCGGAACAAGCACACCAAAACACCGCATGTCGCACCATGATGACTACAGAGCGTAATATATTGTGATCGTTCCCTACACCTCCTACAAGGAGTGCGCGTGAAAGCTCGCTTTGGCGTGAGGCGGGGAACGGCGCTCGTGGCCGCCCTGCTGGTCGCCGTCATCGCCCTGTTCCTCCCGGGACCGGCAGCCGCCCGGACGGACGACAACGGAGCCCACTCGGACCACTGGGGCGTGATCGCCCGCAACACGATCGGCTCCCCGGTCGCCGAACTCCGCAACGGCCCCTACGGCCCGTTCGGCACGACGGGCGCGGCCGCCAGGCCACCGTACGGGCGAGGCAGCCTCGGCATCGAGGTGGCGGACAGGTCCACCTCGCTGACCCCTCCCAGCGAGAAGGTCGACTTCGGCAATGAGGTCGACTTCTTCGGGAAGCAGGTGCTGGGGCTGCGACGCGTCGGCTTCCACGTGTTCCAGACGGGCGAGAACGTCGGCTACGGCGGCCCGACGAACATGCCGAACATCAGGTTCGAGATCGACCCGAACGTGACGTCCGGGGACGACTACGCCACGCTGGTGTGGGTCCCGAACGCGTCCCCGGTCACGAACGGCTGGAGCCCCTTCCTCGACGCCACGAGGACCGGCTACTGGTACCTCACGGACGGCGAGACGCGCTGCGACCGGGCCGCCCGGTGCACCTTCTCCCAGCTGAAGACGTCGTTCACCAGCGTCAACGCCAAGCCGACCGTTTACACGGTCGCCGTGGGCAAGGGACCCGACTTCCTGTGGATCGGCGCGATCGACGGCCTCCGGCTCAACGACTACGTCTACGACTTCGAGCGGGACGGCGTGAAGGTGCTGCGCGCCAAGTGACGCGACGTCATGAGTCAGATCGGGCCGGCCGACGCCGGAGAACGGCCGGCCCGCATCGCCTCACGCCCCAGGAGCCCCGCATACGGCACGGCAGGAGGCCGCCGAGGGCCGGAACCCCGGACGGCCGGAAGGCCGAAGGGGCGAAGGGGCGAAGGGGCGAAGGGGGGCTAGAGGGCTTCCCTGGAAGGCGTGACGGCCTCCCCCGCCTTGCGCACCGGCGGCAGAACGCTCCACGGGAAGTTGATCCAGTCGTCGGTCCGCTTCCACACGTACTCGCACTTCACGAGCGACTGCGGCTTCTCGTAGATGACGGCGCTGCGCACCTCGGCGACGGCGTCCAGGCAGAAGTCGCGGACGAGCTTGAGCGTCTTGCCCGTGTCGGCGACGTCGTCGGTGATCAGGACCTTCTTGTCCGAGAAGTCGATGACACTGGGTACGGGCGCGAGCATGACGGGCATCTCGAGCGTGGTCCCCACACCGGTGTAGAACTCGACGTTCACCAGGTGGATGTTCTTGCAGTCGAGGGCGTAGGCGAGCCCGCCGGCGACGAACACACCGCCGCGGGCGATGCTCAGCACGACGTCGGGGACGTAGCCGTCGTCGGCGATGGTCTGCGCGAGCTCACGGACGGCGGTGCCGAACTGCTCGTAGCTCAGGTTCTCCCGCGCCGGGTCCGCGCCGTTCATGCCGTCGCCGCTCACACCTGGGTCCGGTGGAAGTTGAGGAAGGACCGGGAGGCCGTCGGCCCGCGCTGGCCCTGGTACCGGGATCCGTACCGCTCGCTGCCGTAGGGGGACTCGGCCGGCGAGGTGAGCCGGAACATGCACAGCTGGCCGATCTTCATGCCCGGCCAGAGCTTGATCGGCAGGGTGGCCAGGTTGGACAGCTCGAGCGTCACATGCCCGGAGAACCCGGGGTCGATGAACCCGGCGGTGGAGTGCGTGACCAGCCCGAGCCGCCCGAGCGAGCTCTTCCCCTCCAGCCGGGAGGCGAGGTCGTCGGGGAGCGTGATGACCTCATAGGTGCTCGCGAGGACGAACTCCCCCGGGTGGAGGATGAACGGCTCGTCGCCCTCGGGCTCCACGAGCCGGGTCAGGTCGGCCTGCTCGATGGAGGGGTCGATGTGCGGGTACCGGTGGTTCTCGAACACCCGGAACAGCCGGTCCAGCCGCACGTCGATGCTCGAGGGCTGCACCATGAATTCGTCGTAGGGATCGATCCGTACTCGCCCGGCGTCGATCTCGGCCCGGATGTCCTTGTCTGAGAGAAGCACGTCCCGAGGATACGCAAAGCGCGCGGAGCGACCACCATCGGACGACTCCGCGCGCTCGACCGGCGGCGCCTCCAGCGCCTCCGGCTCCTGTTGCCGCTACCTCTTCTCGAGAATCACCGGTACGGCACTCCGCAACCGGGTACACCGAGGGCACCGGACGAGCCGCCCGGGACCGAGCCGCTCCGCCTGCTGCATCGGGAACGAAGCGGTGCTGAACACGTGCCCATCGGCACAACGGACGACGGTGCGCTCCATCAAGTCCTAGAGTCCCTTCCCCAAGAGCCCTGTCCGGCTGCTACCCACCGGACCACGAAAGCCACATTACGGGACGAACGGGACGACCCTCCAGGCGGCACTCCGACCCCGCCCGACCCCACTTCCACCGCCCCACCGTACGCCCCAACTCCGGCCCCTCGCACCCGGATCCACCCCCTGAAACGCGCGCGGGCCCCAGGGCTTCATCGCCCGGGGCCCGGCATGAGGTAGAGTGACGGAGCGTTCCGACACCGGTCGAACCGGCGTCTTACGCGGGTGTAGTTTAATGGTAGAACATCAGCTTCCCAAGCTGAGAGCGCGAGTTCGATTCTCGTCACCCGCTCCATATGAAACCCCCAGGTCGACGACCCGGGGGTTCTTTGTTGTCCGGCTCGGTGGCCGTGGCTGGGCGCGGCAAGGGGCGCGGGGCCTACACTCCGGCGCCATGCCGATCCAGGACCGTACCGCAGGCTCCCACGAGGAGCAGTTGGCGATCATCGACGCCTGCATATCGCTGCCGTTCCCGGAAGGGAAGGGCGAGTCGAGAACGGATCACGGGTGGAGCGGGCCCGGGTATCACCTCGCCGTCCTGCGGGTGACCCAGGACTTCTGGGACGACCGGAGCCCTGAGGTCGTCGAGCCGATCGAGCGGGAGCTGGAAGCCGACCTCGCGGCCCTGGCCGAGACGCTGACCGGACGCTGGGGCAGCCCCGTCACCGTCGATCTGTCGCCGTACCTCGGGTCCGACGACCCCGGCGATCCCGGAGCCGAGGCGCCCGAGCCCCTGTGCTCGCTGAGCGTCCTGGCCGGCGACCTGCTGGCGTGGCGGGTGCCGTCCACCGGGCGCTGGCTCGGGCTGACGATCGGCCAGGGTGACCGGGAGCTGCCGTTCGAACTGCTCGCCGCCGTCGGCGAGGAGTCCTCCTGCCCGGCTGACGCACCATGACGACCCGCACCGATGACGGCGGCGCATCACCTTCCTCAGGTGTCGCACGTGCTCACGTGCTGGGAAACACGTGCTGCGGGATCCGTGGCTCGGCTCGACCTTCGCGATGTGCAGGGCGTAGCTGACGTCCCGTCCTGGACCCGGTCGTGGTTCCGCGAGCCGCCGCTGCGGTGGGCGGTGGCTCGGAGCTAGCCCACGTCTTCCCCGGCCGCCGCCGAGCCCCGGGCAGGGGGCGCGATCTTGGTGTCGGCGGACGGGAACGGGGAGGTTGTGGCGGCGGGTGCCGTGACCGCGCCGGGCGAGACGGTCACGTCCGAGGGGGTGACGTCCGAGGAGGTGGCGGCTGTTGGGGTGGCTGTGGCCGTGGCTGTGGTCACCGCGACGGTGTCGCCGAGGCTGATGCGGGCGTGGAACCACTCTGCGTCCTTGGCGCCGAGGACGATCACGCCGCCGCTGACGTCGTAGTCCCCTCGCGCCTCGATGTCCGGGGGGACGGCGCCGACGTAGAGCGGGCTGCCGTTCCCGTCGCGCAGCTCGACCGCGGACGCGACGTTCACCACGGTGCGGCCCTTGGAGAGCACGTCGACGGCCAGTGCCACCCGGGCCGGCTTCGCGACCACCGTCATCGGGGTCGTGTCCCCGGACCCGGGCGGGAGGGCGAAGGTCGAGAGGATCGGCATGACCCGGCCGCCGAACGCCAGGTCGCGGCCGCGCAGGTCGAGCGCGCCGGAGACGGTGTCCGGGGTGGCCGCGGACGGCGGGGCGGAGACCGAAGGCTGCACGGCCGGGGTTCGGCCTCCGGCCGGGTGGTCGGTGGCCCCGCCGAGTTGCAGGGTCAGCGCGAATCCCAGCAGCGCGAGGACCGCGGTCCCCGCGCCCAGGACGACGGCGGCACGGCGGCGGCGCCTGCGGCGCATCGCCCGGGCACGGGTCGCGGGGCCTCCGACGGTCGGAGCGGTCGACCGGGCGGCGGCCAACTCGCGCAGCGCGGACGACAGTTCATCGGACACGGCGGCTCTCCTTCCGGACCGGCCCGTCGGCGTCGTCGACGCGCTCGTCGGCCTCGTCCCCCGCAAGGCGCTTCGCCAGCGCCGCCCGTCCTCGGGACAGCCTGGCCTTGACCGTCCCCACGGGCGCGCCGGTCTCGGAGGCTACCTGCTCGACACTCAGGTCGCACAAATGGTGCAGGACGATCGCCATCCGCTGGGCCTGGGGCAGTTCGCGCAGGGCGGCCACGAGCGCGGTGTGCTCGGGACCCGGCCCCGGGGTCGAGTCGGGCGGCGGAGTGCGTCGTACGAGTTCCAGCCAGCGTCTCGCGCGCCGCCAGCGGCTCACCGCCAGCCGCATGGCCACGGTGCGGATCCACGCCTCGGGAGCGCTGTCCGACAGGAAGTGCTGCCGCCGGTCCCAGGCTCGTACGAACGCTTCCTGAACGACGTCCTGGGCCTCGCCGTGGTCACCGGTGAAGGCGAAGAGCTGGCCGGTCAGCCGGGGGAACGCGGTCGCGTAGAAGGCGTCGAACTCGTCCTCGGTCATGCCCCCGCCGGAATCTCTGCCCTTGCCCTGCAACCCGGCCACCTCCCTCGTGCGTACAGATCGCGTAGGTCGCGTAGGTCGCGTCCGGCGAAGCGGAACCCCACCAGGAAGACGGCGCACACGGGTTACAGGCTCCCTCTTCTGCGACGGTGTCGGCTCGCTGCCCGCTCAACCTACTTGCCCGACCGAACGGTTGCCCGACCAGGACGGACGGCCCCACGCGTCCGCCCACGACCGAGTTCCCGAGCCGAAGGACCGCCCCCGTGCCACCCACCCCCGACGTACTCCCCGCCTTCCCCGCCCTCCCCGCCGGCCATGACTTCGCCGCGTACGCCCGGACGCACTGGTCCCGGCTGGTCGTGACCGCCGGGCTGCTCACCGACGACCCCGGTGCCGCGGAGGAACTGGCGCGGAGAACGCTGGTGCGGATGTGCGCGCGGTGGCGACGTGTGCCGCGCAACGACGTGGACTTCCATGTGCGGCGCTGTCTGGTGCGTCTTCATCTGCGCCGCCCGCGCGGACGGCGGGCCGCGCGCCGACGGGCCGTCGTGGTGCTGCGGGTCTGGGAGGGGCTCGCGGACGCGGAGATCGCCCAGTTGCTGGGCTGCTCGGTCGGGGCGGTGCGGGCCCACGCCAGACTCGCGCTGAAGGAGGCGGGCGCCGAACAGGGGCGGCTGCGCGAGGAGTTCGCCCGTGCTGCCGGGGACATCGTCCCGTCCCGGGTGCCGCTGGCCGACCTCCGGGCGGCGGGCCGCGGCAGGCGCCGGCGTCGCCTCGCCGTGGCGTCGGCCCTCTGCGCGGCGCTGCTCACCCCCCTCGCCCTCCTGGCCGCCGACCGGTTCGGGGGCGGCGGGGCGCAGGACGCGACGTCCGGAGTCCGGGCGGGGGACGGCGATCGCGCGGCCGCGAGCCCGATCCGGATCGTGGCGCCGGGCGAGCGGGTCGCGGCCGGGACGGTACGGATGTGGCTGACGGCCGACGGCGGGCACTGGTCGGTGCCCTTCCCCGGTGACCACGGCGACCGCCCGCTCGGCGCGCCGGGCGTCTCCCTCCGCGTGGACAGCGTGGACGGCGGGTTCTTCCTGTCGGGTCTCTTCCACGGCCTGAGCGGCGAACCGGGCCGCGTCGAGGTGCGCACCGGCGACGGCGGCAGCATCACCGCCAAGGTCCTCGTCCTGGCGGGCAGTCCGGGCTGGGGCATCTGGTACGCGGGCACGCCGCTGCCCGGCGAGAGCGTGGAGGCGCTCATGTCCGTGAGCGGGGACGACCGGATCGTCACGGTGTACGACGCCTCGGGCAAGGTCGCCGCACGGTCGGACCGCGAGTGGTGGCGGATATGAACGTGATCGGGAGCGGGGACGGCCGTGCGGGCCGGGACGGCCATGCGAGCCGGGACGGGAGCCGGCCCCCGGACGCCATCGGGACCCGGGAAGCGGAAGGGGCCGGGGAAGGGGAAGAGACCCGGGAAGCGGAAACGCACACGCACACGCACACGCACACGCACACGCAAGCGGACTCGAACTCGGAGTCGGAGTCGGACACGAACAGGTCGGGCAGGAGGGATCGGCGGGTGCGTGCGGCGCGGCGGGTGCGTAGCGCTGGGCCGGTGCGTGCGGTGCGACGCCCGGGGACGCGGGGGCCGTCGGAGCGCCGGCGCCGCGAGCGCGTGCCGTTGCGGATCCGGTTGCGGCGCAACCGGGGTCGGCGGCTTCGCCGGCTGTGCTACGCCTTCCTCACGCTGTTCGCGACGGTGTGCGCGGCGGCCGTCGTGGCGTACCAGATGACGGCCGTTCCGAAGCCGCACCCCGAGACTGTCACCCAGAGCACCGTGTTCCTCGACTCGGGCGGCGCCTATCTGGGCCGCCGCGGACCGGTCGACCGGCAGGACGTCCCGTTGTCCGCGGTCCCCCGGCATGTGCAGGACGCGGTGATCGCCGCGGAGAACCGTTCATTCCGCACGGACAGCGGGATCTCGCCGCGGGCCATCGCGCGGGCCACGCTGGCGGCGGTGACGGGCGGCGACCCGCAGGGCGGTTCCACCATCACCCAGCAGTACGTGAAGAACGCGCTGCTCACCCCGGAGCACTCGCTGGCCCGCAAGGCGCGCGAAGCGCTCATCGCGATCAAGCTGGACCGCACCCGCACCAAGGACGAGATCCTCCAGGGCTATCTGAACACCGTGTACTTCGGACGGGGCGCCGCCGGCATCCAGTCCGCCGCGCGCAACTACTTCGGCGTGGACGCGAAGAGCCTGACGGTCGCGCAGGGCGCCGCGCTGGCCGCCATCGTCAACATCCCCTCGTTCTACGAGAAGGCGGGCTCGGATCCGAAGGTGACGGCGACACTGCGGAACCGCTGGGAGTGGGTGCTCGACGCGATGGCCGCGAGCGGGAACATCACCACGCAGCAGCGGGCCGGGGCGCGTTTCCCGGCGTTCCGGTTCTATCCGCCGGGCGAGACCGAGGGGCAGCGGCAGTACCTGATCGACGTCGCCGCGAAGGAGGCCGCCGACCGGCTCGGCATCACGGAGGACCGGCTTGCGAGCGGCGGCTACAGCGTGACGACCACCTTCGACCTGGCGCTCCAGGACAACGCCACCCAGCGGGTGCGGCAGCATCCCGGGGGCAAGGGCGTGCGCGTGCACACCGCCGTCGTGGGCGTGGTGCCCGGCGACGGGGCGGTGCGGCTGCTGTACGGGGGCTCGGACTACGCCCGGCAGTCGTTCAACGACGCGGTGAGCGGGGCGGTGGAGGCGGGGACGGCCCTGGAGCCGTTCGGCGAACTGCGGCGCGTGGACGATCCGTTGGGCAAGCTGCTGAAGACGGAGGCGCCGACTCCGCTGAACCTGGCGGCGGCGTACGCGACAGTGGCGGCGGGCGGCGCGTACGCCACGCCGTACACGGTCGCACGCATCACACGGGAGGGCCGCACCGTCTACCGGGCGCGTCCCGACGTGCGGCAGGTCCTGGACGACAAGGAGGCGCTGCTGGCGGGCGCGCGGTCGGGGGCCGGACCGGCGCCCGGCGCCACCGCCGTCTCCGCCGACGCCGGCGTCCCCGTGCCGCCGCTGGGGGCGAAGGGTTTCGCCACCGCCGGGGCGGGTGGCGGGATCACCCGGCGGACCGTGTGGACCACCGGGTACGACAGCCGACTCGCCCTGACCGTCGCGTTGTTCGCCGACCGGCCGGGCGGCAAGAAGGGCACGACGGTGCCCGCGCAGCTGCCGAACGAGCCCTCGCCGACCGGCTTCGCGGAGACGGTGGCGTCGGGCATCTGGGACGCCGCCACGAAGGGCGGGGCGAAGAGCGGGGCGAAGAGCGCCGCGGGGAGTGACGGAAGGGGTGACGTGACGGACGGACGGGGGGAGTGACGTGCCGTCCGGAGAACGGAGCGACGGGGCGGATCGACGGACGGACCGACGTACGGCGGCACGCGGCGAGTCGACCCGGAGAGCGGCAGCGAGCGGCGGCGCGTGGGCGGCGGCGCCGGTGCCCGGCAGAAGCAGGCACCGGCGCAGGTGCGGGCCGCCCCCCGCCCCGGGGCGGCACCCCGCCCTACGGCGGCGCTTCCCGGCCTGAGGCAATGCCCCGCCCCTGGCGCCACCCGGCGCGAGGCCCTCCGGGTCGAAGAGGCCTCAGGACGAGGGAAGGCCTCGGGAGGAGGGAGGGCCTTGCGCCGTCCCGGTCGAACGCCGCACGCCGGAGAGCCGCACCGGAACCGCGCCGGGAGGACGGCCCCGGACGACCGAACCGGACGACCGAACCGGAAGGCCGAGCCGGACGACCGCGCCCATGAACCGCGCCGGACGACCGCGCCCATGAACCGCGCCGGACGACCGCGCCCTACTGGCGGTGCCGGGGTGACCCCTGTCGCGGAGGCAGGGTCAGGGTGATCTGCCGGACGAGTTGCTGGAAGCACGCCAGGGACGCGAGCGCGGGCAGCGCGGCACCGGCGATACCGGTGACGGTCTTGTCGGCCTGCGCCACGCACAGCATGATCGCGACGGAGGAGAACAGCAGCACGATGAACCACGAGTGCAGAGCCCGGCGTTGATGCAAGGCGGTTCGCAGGATGGACAGAGACGCCACCATCCAGGGGCCGTACACAAGAAGGGGCCACTGGGGGATCATTCCGCTCTTCGTGCCGGACGAGATGCTCTGGAGCGGCCCGTAGGCGACCATGCCGCCGAAGACGCTGACCATCGCCACCATGACGGCGACGAACGCGACGATCACGAAACTGCCGGTACGCAACCACTTGAGCCGGAGTTTTCGGGCTCGGATCTTCCGATGCCCGACGGAAGGGCGCCGGATGGGCGGCAGCTGAGCGGTGATCTGCGCCAGGTTGTCCATCGGGTCGGTGAAGTCGACGCCGGCCGGCGACTCGCTGCGAGGTGGCGGCACCCCGACCACCTGCTCCGAAGGAACGGCCTCCTGCAGCAGATAGGCGAGTTCCTCGACCGGATCCCAGCCCGGGTCGGAGGGTGACACGGGATTCCCCGAGTTCAGGGCATCGACGGGACCACCATGGCGGCCGGCGGAGGGCCCGTAGGAATAGGGGTCAGAATGCCATTCGCGCCGCGTGAAGGATGCATCCGCATACTCGTGATTCATGGAAATACGCCCCTGTCACGCACAGTCCGCGTGCCGGCCGGCCTTTTCCTGATCGTTCCACCGCTGACCTAGTTCCGCCTGGGCCGCCTCCAGGAGTGCGAGGAACTCGCGGAGCAGAGACTCCGTCACCGGTGGTTCGATCCAAGGATCGTCCCCGTGCAAGCGGCCGCGGGGCTCGACCGCCGTGTGCGTCCCACCGGTCAGGTCGGCGTTCTTCCCCGCTGCCGCATAACGGATCGCGGACGGTTTGCCTTTCCCCACGCCACGGTGGGGGAGGCCATTGGACCCTGCTTTCGTCATATTCAGATAACGCCTTTCACCCTCCGCCAGATGCGCGGCAAACGAGTGACGGCACCCCCCTCCAGGGGGAAGATTGAGGAGTGCATTTAGTCGTCAATATAATTCGCGCCTGGATTTCACGTTATTACCCGAGCGAATTGTCTTCTCACATCTCGTGAGCGTAAATAGGATCCGCCGCCCGTACGTGACGTCCGACGTGTCAACCGTGGTCGGGGGGAGCCTGACGGGACACCGGCTCGGCGGCAGGTACGGCGTCCTTCCGGCCGGCCGGGAGCGTGACGCGACGCTGCGGTCCGCATGCGCCGCCGGGCCCGCCCTGCGCGGGTACGGCTCCTGGGACGGCCGCTCGTCCGTGTGTCGGCCGGGCGCTCTCCCTCCCGTGCGCCGCCCGTCGACGGAGGCGGGGCAGAAAGGCGTAGAAGCGGTCGGGGAGGAAGACGGCGTCCGCGACGATCATCGCGCCGGAGAAGAGAGGCAGCCCCATCAGCACGGCGATGCCGAGGTGCATGCCCAACAGGAGCACGAGAACCGGGTACTTGAGTCGGCCGAAGAGCACGAACGGGAAGGCCACCTGCAGGAGCACGGTCATGTATCCGGCGACGGCCACGACGAGCGTGTGCTCGTCCACGAAGTGGGAGAGGGCGGGCCAGGGCCGGAAGAGCTCGAGGTTCAGGACGTAGTGGAGCGCCGTGCCGCCGCCCCAGGAGGTTCCCTGGACCTTGTACAGGCCGGCCGATCCGTAGAGGAAGCAGACCTGTGCCGCGATGACGAACATCGCGCAGTTGTGCACCACCGTGACCAACATCGTCCGGTCGTCGCGGAGTCGATGCGACAAGCGGCTCCCCTTCGGCTCCGGCGCGTCGCCCGTCCGAGCCGCATTCCGCCGGTGTCGGCGTGCGTCCAGGGACCAGCGCCGACCGCACGCGGTGAGCACGAGGTAGAGAGACATCAGCAGGAGAAGGTTGTCGCCCCCGTCCGTCATGAAGATCGCCCGGCCGTGGAACGAGGTCACCACGACGGCGAAGAGCACGGACAGGACACGCGTCCGCCAGCCCAGCATGAACAGGGCGGACGTGACGAGCGCCAGCGCGTAGCAGAGTTCGAAGTAGGCGCGGCTGTCCGAGAGGGCCAGGACGCTCAGCCATCCCGTCTGCTCGAAGAGCTGGTGGGCCAGGGCGGGCGTCCACGGAGAGCCCGGGCCCCAGATCTCGGCGCGGTGCGGAAACTCGCGCAGCAGAAAGACCAGGTAGAGCAGTCCGTAGCCGATGCGCAGCACCGACGCCGCGTACAGGGACACCGGGCGGCCGGTCAGGAGGTACCACCCGGCCGTGATGCGGCGGGCGAGCAACCGGCCGACGTCGACGGACGCGGTCCGCTGTGCCTCATTTTCCATGGCGGGTCACCTTCCACCAGGGCAGGAGCCGGTTCTCGACCGGCGTCGGCGGGCGATCACCCGCGCCGGTGCCGGGAGCGGAGACGGGCAGTGCGACGACGCGGAGTTGAATGAAGTCGAAGGCGCCGGCGTCGCGGTCGGCCGCGCGGTCCGCGGCGATGTTGCGCAGGTACTTCTGCATCATCAGGGCGCGTTCCGTGTGGGCCTTGTCGTCTCCGCCGTGCGAGTCGACATATCCGGCCCAGGCGCGACGCAGCATGTTCTGCGCCGTGTGGCTGGGGAACGGCTGATGCTCGACGGCGGCACGGTCCACGGCGGTCAGATCGAACCAGGGACTCACCTCGACCGCTCCGTCGGAGCCGGTGTGCGCCGTCCGCGCCAGGATCTTGCGGTTGACCGACTCGGGATCCGGGGCGAAGAGCCGCCAGTTCTGTTCGAAGAAGGGGTACACCCAGGCGTTGATCAGCGGGGTGTACCGCTTGGAGACGGTGTTGGCCGGCGCCACGTGCAGGAACACCACGAGCACGTGGACGACACTCGCCATCACGCACAGGATCACGGCGGCCCGCAGCCCCGCTCGCCGCGCGCGGGTCCCTCTCGGCAGATCCGGGGGTGCTGCCTCGGCGTCAGGACGGTCCCGCGTGGCCGGACCGGAGTCGGCCTGCCGGATCTCCTCCACGTCCGCTGAGTCGATTCCGCTCGACACCGCTTACCTGTCTTTCTCTCACAGTGGCTCGCGCCCGGCCTTCGCGGTGACCGCCACCGACGGCGTGCGGCGGACCCGATGAGGAATCCGCCGCGCGCCGTCATCCGGTGAGCGGACCGACCGAGGTGCGCTGCCTAGCCCTCGTGGTCCTTGGAGTGGTCGTCGTTCTCGTGGACCTTGGGCACGTCGTCGTAACCGAAGTTCTCGTCGGACTGCTTGCCGTGGTCGTCCCGGCCGTCGTGGTTCTTGCCGTGGTCGTCCCGGTCGTGGTCGTACTTGCCGTGGTCGTCCCGACCGTGGTCGTACTTGCCGTGGTCGTCCCGACCGTGGTCGTACTTGCCGTGGTCGGGCCTGCCGGGCTGGAGGTACTGACCGAGGTCGAGCTTGCCGCCGTGGTCCGGCTTTCCGTTGCCGCCGTTGCCGCCATGACCGCCGTGGCCGGGCCCGCCCGGTCCGTGGCCGTTCCCGGCGTGGCCGTTTCCGCCGGTGGTGTTCCCGGCGCTGTTGCCCGCGGTGTTCCCGCCGGTCGTGTTCCCGGCGGTGTTGCCCGCGTTGTTGCCCGCGGTGTTGCCCGCCGTGTTGCCGGACGAGTTGCCGGCCGTGTTGCCCGAGGTGCCGCCGGTCCCGACGATGGGCCCGCCCAGGACGCCGCCGGTGACGAGGCCACCGCTGACGAGGCCGCCGCCGAGGAGCCCCCCGCTGGTGGTGGTGCCGGTCGTGGTGCCGGTGGTCGTTCCCGTCGTCGTTCCACCGGTGGTGGCAGCCGCGCACCCGCCGAGGAAGATCCTGTTGTTGTTGAGGGTCACGGAGCCCACCTGGGCCAGCAACCGGCCCTCGACGTTCGTCCCCTGGTTCACCGTGATCGAGTTCTCGGCCATCAGGGTGCCTACGAAACTGGTGGTGACGCCGAGCGACGCGTCCTCACCGATCTGCCAGAAGACGTTGCACGCCGAAGCGCCGTTGGTGAGGAGAATCCGGCTGGAGGTCGCCGTCGTCAGGGACTCGGGGATCTGGAACACCCAGACGGCGTCGGAACTGCCCTGGCCGTCCAGGACCAGGTCGCCGGTGATGCCGACACCGGCCGTGGCGTGATAGACGCCGGGAAGCAGCGCCGGACCTCCGCCGATGCCCGCCGGAAGCGCGAAGTCCACGGCCTGTCCCGCGGCGTTGTTGTAGGCCACGAGCAGGTCGGCCTTGGCCTGGAGGGCCGCTGCGTCCGCAGCGTGGATGGCGCCTCCCACCAGGCCGGGCGGGAACCCGGTGATGGCCGGATTCGGGTGTGTGCCGAGGTCGTGGGCGAGCACCGAGTTGCCGGTGTTCGTGACTCCCTGACCCGCCAGGACGGAGTAGCTGGCGGTGGTCCCGAGAGGGACGGGCAGTGCGATCGCCGACGCCGCCGTCGGCGTCAGGAAGACCATCGCAGCGGAAACCGTCGCGGCGAGGGCAGAGGCCAGCGCACCGGACAAAACACGGCGGCCGGCCGCTTGTGGGATCTTCAGCTTCATCAAAAAGGCCATTTTCTGTGGGGGCCGTGGCCTACCGGGCCCTACCGATCACCCGGCAAGCCTTGTCGCTGCTGCCGCATATTACGCAGAAATATCCTGACCCCGGCATAAACGGCACCGGGGAAATAGGCACTCATTCAAACAGCGCACAGTGCTGCGTAAATAATTTGATTCGCAATTCCGACGATGCGTCCTCGAAGGGGCGGCGCCCGATGACATCGACATACTTCGGCGGTACGCGATCCGGAGGCGGGCAGGGCGGGCAGCCCGAACAGGTCGAGGAGGGCGAGCGGGCCGTCAGGGCCGAGGGCGACGGCCGAACAGAGCGGCTTACCCTCACTCATCTCACGCGAAGTGCCCGGACCACCGTCCGGGCACTTCGGCGAGGAACCGGCTCTTGTTCACCGGGAGAACGTCCCGCCGTCGGTCGGCCGGCGCTCAGAGCGCGATCGCCGTGCCGATGTACGTCCTCGCGGCCTCGGTGATGAAGTCACGGCTGCTGTCCGGGGAGAGGGCGCGGGCCTGGAGACGGTCGTACATCACGCCGTACTGCTCCACGTCGGACGGCTTCTCCAGATAGAGATCGCTGGTGAACCGTTCCAGGTAGACCACCCCCGCGTCGGGACCGTCGGCGAACCGCAGGATGGAGAACTGTCCCGACAGGCCCGGGTGGGCGCCCGCCGTGTAGGGCAGGACCTGCACCGTGACGTTCGGTTCGGCGGCGAGTGCGCTCAGGTGCTCCAGTTGTTCCCTCATGACGTCCGGACCGCCGACGACGCGGCGCAGAGCCGACTCGTCGAGGATGACCGACACGTGCAGCGGCTCGACCGGTTCGTAGATGCGATGCTGCCGACGCAGCCGCACCTTGAGGTGGGCGTCGGCCTGCCGGGCGGTGAGCCGGGGGACCGATTCCCTGATGACGGCTTCGGCGTAGGCGGGAGTCTGCAGCAGATCGGGCACCCGCAGCGGCGCGTGCGCGTGCAGGGAGGCAGCGTCGGTCTCCAGGCCGATGTAGACGCTGTCGGAGAGGTCGCCGTAGGCGTGCCACCAGCCCCGCTGACCGGATTCCCGGGCCATCTCCATAAGGGAGTCGATGACCTGCTGGTCCGTCACTTCGTAGATCACGCACAGGTCGCGCACATCGCGGGGGCTGATGGCGCGGTTGCCGTTCTCCAGGTGGCTGATCTTGGGCTGCGACACCATGAGCCGTTCAGCCACTTCTGTGCTCTTCAGCCCACTCGCCACGCGGAGCCGGCGAAGCTCGGCCCCCAGACGGCGTCTCCTGACAGTGGGATTGTTCTTCGCCGCCACGCGCGGGGTACCTCCGGATCAAAAATGCTTTGTCGGTAAACAGGTTGCCATGACGCGGGGGTTGTCGATCACACGCAATGCGGACGCGGACGCGGACGCGGAAACGGACTCTTACGTTGGCAATTGCCATGTCACACGGGGCTGTCACGGTCCTTCGTCGGCTGCCGCCTCGCGCGTACAGACCGCTCGCGGCCCGTATCCCGTCCTCGCGCAGCTCATCTGATGGTTCCACCGACATGAGGTCGCTTCGAAGGGGCATTCGGAGAAGCAAGTCGAAAGCGAGGAGCGCGTGGCCCGTTCGGTCCGTGCAACCGACAACCGGGAGTATTCGATGACGAGTTATGGCAGCTCTTCCACCGCGTCCTCCGGATCACGCACCAACGGCCTGGCGGTCGCGAGTCTGTGCTGCGGCATCGTGGGACTGTTCCTCCTGAACATCGTCCTGGGGCCGCTGGCCATCGTCTTCGGTGCCGTCGCCCGACGTCAGGCAGGGGTCAGGAACGGCGCCGGCATGGCGAAGGCCGGCATCATCCTCGGCGTCGTCGACGTCGTGCTCTGGCTGGTGCTCCTGGCCGTCGCCGCGAGCAACGGCGGATTCAGCTGGTACGTGGGCGGCTGACCGGGCGTGGGCGACCGACGCGACATGGGCGGCTGACGGCGCGGACGCGCGGCGGGGGGGCCGGGCGCGGGGGGGGCCCCCCGCCCCCCCCCCCCCCCCCCGGGGGGCGGCGTCGGCGGGCGCGGGGGCGCCCCGACACCCGGCCCGGTCCCGGCCCCGGTCGGGTGCGGCCCCCGCCC
>NZ_JAVDVA010000052.1:0-19618 GCF_031456635.1 Streptomyces sp. 3330 | reverse complement strand
GTGAAGATTCGACACCTCCACCACACACGGGGGCCTTCACCATGATCAAGCCCGGGCCCGTGTCAACAACGCTCGTGACCAATACAGCTAGGGCGGGCGTCGGACCGCTGGTGAAGGCGCATGTCAACTCCCTGCGCCCCATGGCCTGTTTCATGCGAAGCTGGGACTCATGAGCGTCGCAGAACCCCGCAGGATCGTCCTCTTCCGCCATGCGAAAGCCGACTGGCCGCAGGTGACCGACCACGAACGTCCGCTCGCTGAGCGGGGCCGTCAGGACGCCGCCGTCGCCGGACGCAAGCTGGTCGACACCGGTATCCCCATCGACCTGGCCGTCTGCTCCACCGCGACCCGCACCCGCGAGACGTGGAAGCTCGCCGTGCACGAGTTCCCCCAGCGGCCGAAAACCGTCTACGAGGAGCGGATCTACGAGGCCTCGCCGGGCGAGTTGATCGCGCTGCTGAACGAGACTCCCGACGACGTCCGCGATGTCGTCCTGATCGGCCACAACCCGGGCATCCAGGGTCTCGCCGACATCCTCTCCGGCCGGAGCGACGGCGACGCGGGCGAGCGGATGCGCCGCCGCGGATTCCCGGCCGCCGCCTTCGCCGTCGTCTCCTTCGAGGGCTCCTGGAAGTCCCTGGAGCCGGGCGTGGCCACCCTGCTCGACTACTGGGCGCCCTCCGAGTGACCCACCCGTCACGCGCGAGGGCCCGGCACCACCGTGGTGCCGGGCCCTCGCGCGTGACGGGTGGGTCCCCGTCGCCCCGGCCGCCGCCGCCTCGGGCGCACGCGTCCACGCGGAGACACGGCCGCGCGGGCCTGCGGGCATCCGGCCGCCGGGCCTCGACCCCGCCCGCGCGGGCTACTGCTCGTCGTGCGTCTCCGCGGCCTCGACCTCTTCACGGGTGATGCCGAGCAGATACAGCACGGTGTCCAGGAACGGCACGTTCACCGCCGTGTGCGCCGCCTCGCGCACCACCGGCTTGGCGTTGAAGGCGACCCCGAGACCGGCCGCGTTGAGCATGTCGAGATCGTTGGCGCCGTCGCCGATCGCCACGGTCTGCGAAAGCGGCACGCCGGCCTCGGCGGCGAACCGGCGCAGCAGCCGAGCCTTGCCCGCCCGGTCCACGATCTCGCCGGTGACCCGGCCCGTCAGCCTGCCGTCGACGATCTCCAGCGTGTTGGCCTGCGCGAAGTCCAGCCCGAGCCGTTCCTGAAGGTCGTCGGTGACCTGGGTGAAGCCGCCGGAGACGACCCCCACCTGGTAACCGAGCCGCTTCAGCGTCCGGATCAGGGTCCGCGCGCCCGGCGTCAGCCGGACCTCGGCGCGCACCTTGTCCACGACCGAGGCGTCCAGCCCCGCCAGCAGCGCCACGCGCGCGTGCAGTGACTGCTCGAAGTCGAGCTCGCCCCGCATCGCGGCCGCCGTCACCTCGGCGACCTCGTCCTCGCAGCCGGCGTGCGCGGCGAAGAGCTCGATCACCTCGTCCTGGATCAGGGTCGAGTCGACGTCCATCACGACGAGCCGCTGGGCCCGCCGGTACAGGCCCGCGTCCACCACGGCGATGTCCACGCCCAGCGCGGCCGCGCCCGTGACCAGGGCGGTGCGCAGCGGCCCGGTCTCCGCACCGGAGACGGCGAACTCGACGGCGGTGACGGGGTACTTGGCGAGCCGGAAGATACGGTCGATGTTGCCGCCGGCCTTGGTGATCTTCGCGGCCACCGCCGCCGTGGCCTCCGCGGTGAGCGGATGCCCGAGCACGGTGACCAGCGACCGGCCCAGGCCGCGCGGGCGGTTGTCGCCGAGGCCGGAGATGATCTCGGCCTGCATCTTCATCGACTCGGCCCAGCTGTGGACGGTCGACCGCAGTTCCCCCTCGAAGCCGGCCGGCGGCTCGGTCACGAGCGCGCACAGCACCATCCGGCCTCGGGTGACGACCTGCTCGATGTCGACCACGTCGACGGAGAAGGCGGCGAGGGTGTCGAAAAGGCCGGCCGTGATGCCCGGCCTGTCCTTGCCGAAGATCTTGACAAGGAGCGTGGGGACGTCAGAGGACGAAGTCTGCAAAGCGCTCATGGTGTACCCACCGTATCCGGCACCCAGTGCCGCGCGCCGCCGAGGTCCGCCTGACGGACGGGGAACAGTGGATGTCGGCGAGACGGCGCGCGCCACAACGGTCGGCTGCGGGCGTTCTGCGGGTGTTCCGGTTCCCGCCCCTCACCGCGGTCCGCCGGGCGGCCTGGGGCCCCTCGGAGGAGCGGGAGGAGGCGGTGGCGGAGGCGGCGGGCCCTCCTCCGAGCCCGGTGACGGCCGGGCGCCGGGCCGTGGACCGGAAGGCCGACGCGGTGGGCGCGGAGACGGCCCGACCGGCCGGACCACCGTCGGGGCGCCGTAGACGTCGTCCGCCCCCGGCGGCCCGGCGGGCGGCCGCTCGTCACCCGAGGGCGGTTCGGGCCACCGCGAGCTCTCGTAGGGCCGGGACCGCCCGCCCCCGTCCCCCCTGGCCCGCTCGGGCCGGACCCGCTCCGGCCCCGCGTCCCGCGGCTCCCGCAACTCCTCCGGAACCCGCAGATAGGGATTGGTCGCCGGATTCGGCGGCCGGTACGAGGGCGCGCCCGGCGCGTACGGCCCGGCCCGGTCGCCCGGGTACGCGGAAGGCCCCCGGCCGCCACCGTGACCCGCGGTGCCCCACACGTCACTGCGTGCCAGGGGCGCGGCCCGCCGTCCCGCGGCGCCCGTGGCCCACGCCAGCAGCGCACCGGCGGCCCCCGCTCCCGCGCCCCACACGGCGCCCAGCAGCAAGGCCGCCCCGAGGTGCCCGTGCAGCTCGATCCCGGCCCCGAAGGCGTCGAACCCCAGCACGGACAGCGAGGCGTCCACCGAGACGTTCGTCAGCCAGGCGATCAACGGCAGCACGAGGGCGGTCGCCGCCCCCGACCGCACCGCGCAACGCCCGGCGAACCCGACCGCACCGGTCCCGCGCCCGCCCCGGCTCCCGGACCCCGCGCCGGCCCCCGGGCCCGGCGGAGGCCCCGTCGGCCCGACCGGCGTCCGCACCGCCGTGAGCACCCCCGCGAGCAGCATCATCAGCGCCGCCGCCACGCCCAGCAGCCACACGCGTCCGTCCAGCTCCGCGAGGCGGCCCAGCGTCACCGTCCGCTCGGCGCCGGCGCCCAGCAGATCGTCCAGCGGGGCCGGGAGGACGCTCGTCAGCGCGCCCGTCGCCCGTCCGTCCCAGGGGACGAACAGACCGATCGGGATGCCCAGCCAGACCCCGTTCGGCGCGCCGAGCACCGCCGCCCCCGCGATCCGCCGGGGATGGTCGTCGCCGATGGCCGCGTACGCCGCCGCGGCGAACCCGGCCGCCACGGCCACCAGCAGCACGGTCACGACGGCGGACACCGCCGGCCGCACCACCCGGTGCACCGCCTCCCAGCCGCCCGGCAGCGGCGTGCGGCGCGAGGCCAGCAGCGCGATCACCAGGATGCCGAGGGACCAGCAGAGGCCGCCGAGCAGCGTGGGCGCCGTGTCGACGGTGAAGCCGACCGCGGCCTTCGCGTCGACGAGGTCGCCGAGCCGGTCGGGCAGCAGTCCGCCGATGTCGCCGAGCCCGGGGACCTCCAGGCCGCCGCCACCGCCCCCACCGCCGCCGGGCAGGTCGTCCAGCCCCAGCGCGCCCCCGTCGAGCGTGATGACGTCGTGACCCGCCCAGACGAGACCGCCGAGCATCGCCACGTACAGCGCGGCCACCGCGCCGACGCGCGCGAGGAGTTCGGCCGGGGCGATCCGAACTCCCGCCGTCCGCAGGGACCGCAGGAAGAACCACGACAGCAGCAGCGCGCCCACCAGGCTCACCCCCAATGGCGTGATCTCGATGGCCGTGTCCGCCTCCGCGCCCGTGAGCCCGAAAGCGGACACATCGCCCGACGGAGTCACCGAGCCCCCGGCGGCCAGCGCCACCACCGCGGCCGTCATCGGGCCCAACGAGCCCGCGGAGTCCGCCTGGAGCAGGTGCAGGCCCAGCGCCGCCGTCCCGGCCATCCCGATCAACGCCCAGCTCACCGCCGCGACAGCGGCCAGCAGCACGTCGATCCACGGCACGCCCCTGCCGCGCGCCGCGCTCCCACTGCCCTCGACATCCGTACCGGCACTCATGCAGACCCCCCGATCCGCGGCGCGCGACGACGAAGATCGCCGCTTCCGTCCCCCTCGCGTGCCTTTACCACTCTCCGGGCCGGTTTCAACCCCGTCAACGGGAACGGCCGATACGCTCGCGCACGCTCTTCACAAGGCCCGACTTTCGGTCAGGGGGCCGCTACTGAAATAGTTCCCCCCGATGTTCGACATCCCTAGACTCCCCGTTGATGGGGCTAACTCGGGGGACAACTCAGTGGGGCTGGAGTGCCGGAACTCGTACTGGAATTGAACGGACGCACCTGGACGCTCGATCCGTCCAGGCCATACACCCTCGGACGTGATCCGCAGGGCGACATCGTCCTCGACGACGCCAGGGTCTCCTGGCGTCACGCCACGGTCAGCTTCAACGGGCGCAGTTGGGTCGTCGAGGACCACGGGAGCACCAACGGCACGTTCGCGCAGGGGCAGCGGATCCATCAACTGGAGATCGGCCCCGGCTCGGCGTTGCACCTGGGCAACGCGACCGACGGGCCGCGCCTGAACCTCTCGGGAGCGCAGGCGCCCGCCGCGCAGCCCCAGCAGCCGTACGCGGCGCAGGCCGCGAACCCGGGCTGGGCCCAGCAGGCCCCGCCGCAGCAGGCGCCGCAGGCCGGCTGGCAGCAGCCGCAGCAGGGCGCGCCGCACGTCCCGCAGCAGCAGGGGCCGAGCGAGCCGTACGCACAGAAGGTGCCCGGTGGAGGCGCGGGGGCGCCGCCGGTCTACGGAGACCGCAGCCCGACCACGTTCCACCAGTTCTCCCTCGGCCGCGTGATGCGCATCGGCCGTGCCCTGGAGAACGAGCTGGTCGTCTCCGACCTCCAGGTCTCGCGGAACCACGCCGAGTTCCACTCGACGCCCGACGGCCGCATGGAGATCCGCGACCTCGGTTCGCACAACGGCACCTACGTCAACGGCCAGCCGATCCCCAAGGGCGGCTCGGTCCAGCTGGGGCCCACCGACATCGTGGGCGTCGGCCACTCGACGTTCCGGATCGTCGGCGACCGGCTCGAGGAGTTCGTCGACACCGGCGAGGTCTCCTTCTCGGCCCGCCACCTGACCGTCACGGTCGACGGCGGCAAGCAGATCCTCAAGGACGTCTCCTTCGGCGTCCCGGAGAAGTCGCTGATCGCGGTCATCGGACCGTCCGGCTCCGGCAAGTCGACCCTGCTCAAGGCGCTGACGGGCTACCGCCCGGCCAACCAGGGCGACGTGCTCTACGACAACCGGAACCTGTACAAGCAGTTCGCCGAGCTGCGCCAGCGCATCGGTCTGGTCCCGCAGGACGACATCCTGCACAAGGAGCTGACCGTCAAGAAGGCCCTCAAGTACGCGGCCAAGCTCCGCTTCCCGGCCGACACCACGGCCGCCGAGCGCGACGCCCGCATAGACGAGGTGCTGCGCGAGCTGAAGCTGGACATCCACAAGGAGAAGAAGGTCACCTCCCTCTCCGGTGGCCAGCGCAAGCGTGTCTCGGTGGCCCTGGAGCTGCTCACCAAGCCGTCGCTGATCTTCCTGGACGAGCCGACCTCCGGCCTCGACCCGGGCATGGACCGCGATGTCATGCAGCTGCTGCGCGGCCTCGCCGACGACGGCCGCACGGTCCTCGTCGTGACGCACTCGGTGGCCGAGCTCGCGATCTGCGACAAGCTGCTCGTCATGGCGCCGGGCGGCGCCGTCGCCTACTTCGGTCCGCCGGAGGAGGCGCTGAACTTCTTCGGCTACGACACCTGGGCCGACGTCTTCTCCGCCTTCGAGAACTACCGCGACTACGACTGGGCGGGCCGCTGGAAGGGCTCGCAGCACTACCAGATGTACGCCGCGGACATCGACGCCATCGCGCCGCAGTCCGTACAGATGCCGCCGATGCAGGCGATGAAGCCGCCGAAGCCGCAGGGCTGGATGTCCCAGTTCGTCACGCTGGTGCGCCGCTATGTCTCGGTGATCGCCTCCGACAAGGGCTTCCTTGCCCTGACGGTGATCCTGCCGGCCGTCCTCGGCGCGGTGAGCCTGCTGATCGACTCCGGGAACAGCCTGCTGCCCAACCCGGTGAACCCGAAGACCGGCCGGATCATCCCCAACGGCACGGCCACCACCGTCCTGCTGATCCTGGCGGTCGGCGCCTGCTTCGCGGGCGCGGCCAACTCGGTCCGCGAGCTCATCAAGGAACGCGTCATCTACGAGCGGGAACGCGCGACCGGTCTGTCCCGGTCCGCGTACCTGATGTCCAAGGTGTTCGTGCTCGGCGTGGTCACCGTGCTCCAGGGCCTGCTGGTCGGCGTGATCGGCTTCGCGAGCCGGGAGATCCCGACGGAGGGCCTGGTCCTCGGCAGCGCCACCATGTTCGAGCTCTCGATCCCGATCATGGCGCTGGGCTTCACCTCGATGATGTTCGGCCTGGTCATCTCGTCGCTGGTGAAGACGGCCGAGAAGACCATGCCGCTGCTGGTCATGTTCGCGATCATCCAGGTCGTGTTCACGGGCTGCCTGTTCACCCTGAACGGCGCGGTCGGCGTCAACGAGTTCTCGTACCTGATGCCCTCGCGCTGGGCGGTCGCCGCCGCGGGCGCCACGCTGGACTTCAACAAGATCAGCCCGCCCAAGGACGGCGGCGAGACGGACCCGCTGTGGGAGCACACCGTCGGCGCCTGGGGCCTGGACATGGCCGCGCTGATCGTCCTCGGCGTGATCTGCGGCTTCTTCGTGGCCCGCTTCCTGCGCCGCCACGAGCCCGAGGTCATGCGCAAGTAGTCGTCACCGTGACACGCCGATGGGCGGCACCCCCGGTACGGGGTGCCGCCCATCGGCGTGCGCGGGTCGGTCAGTACGCGCTGTCGACGTTGTCGATCGTGCCGTACTTGTCGGCCGCGTAGTTCGCGGCGGCGGTGATGTTGGCGACCGGGTCGTAGATGTTCCAGGACGTGCCGGCGACGTGGTACGCGGCGAAGGTCGGCGGGATCACCTGGAGCAGGCCCTTGGACGGGATGCCGTTGATGGCGTTGATGTCCCAGTTGTTGATGGCCTTCGGGTTGCCCGAGGACTCCCGGATGATGTTGCGGTGCAGACCGCTGTAGGAGCCCGGGATGCCCTTGGCCTTCATGATGTCCAGGGAGTGCCTGATCCAGCCGTCGAGGTTGTTGGCGTAGCTCTTGGTGGCCGCCTTCTTGACCGCGACACGCTTGGCGGACCGGCTCGCGGCCTCCTTGGCCTCGCGCGCGGCGGCGGCCTTCTCGGCGGCGGCCGCGGCGGCGGCCTTCTTCTTCGCTGCCGCGGCCTTCGCGGCGGCCTCGGCGGCCGCCTTCTTCTTCGCGGCGGCGGCCGCTGCGGCCTTCTTCTTGGCCTCGATGGCATCGACCTTCACGCTCGTCGCGGCCAGCTGGTCGGTCACGCTGGCCTTGACGGCCCGCACCGGCGTGGAGCTGTAGGCGACCCGGGCCGAGGAGACGGCGTCCGTAGTGGTCGTCTGCGCGTCGGCCGGCACCACGGAGAAGGCGAGGGCGGCAGCGCCGAGCGTGGCGGCACCGGCGATCGCGATCTTACGAGTGTTCTTGGGCATGCGGATGGACCTCTTCGAGTAGCGCGGAGGTCGCTCTCTTCGTCCGACGGCGGACAGCGGGTGCTTTCGGCACGGGCGCCGCCGGGGGAGAACCCACGGCGCTGAGCGACGAGAGCCATTGTTAGCGGCCGCAAAAAGGGCAGGCAAAGGTGTGACGTACGATCCCCGATAGTGGATCAGGGATGGGCAAATCGGGACAGATAGAACCATCTGCCCCGTTCACCGCGTCCCCTTTATCTCCTATTGCCCGTAGTACGTGATCCGCGCCCTATGCGCGGGCTCACATGGGCCCCGCCCTGTTCTCACGCATGGTTGCCCGAGCAATGCTCTGCGTCAGCGCTCTCCACCGGAAGGACGAGGTGCACGTCCCCGAACTCGTGCCACAGGTAGCCCCCGTCCAGCGCCGCGTCGTAGCCACGGCCGACCGCGGCACGCCCCGCCACCGCCTCCAGCATCAGCAGATGCGAGGCCTCCGGCTCGTGCAGCCCGGTGAGCAGCCCGTCCACCACGCGCACCCCGCGCGCGGGAGTGACCACGAGGTCCGTCCATCCCGCACGCGCGCGTACGACCCCGTCCGCCCCGGCCGCCGACTCCACGGCCCGCACGGCGGTCGTCCCGACGGCGATCACCCGCCCGCTCCCGGCCCGCGCGGCGTTGATCAGCCGCGCCGACGCCTCGGGCACCACGAACCGCTCCGGGTACGGCGGCTCGTGCACCTCCGCCGAGGCGACCCCGGTGTGCAGGGTGACCGGCGCGAACTGCACCCCCCGGCTCACCAGCTCCGCCACCAGCCCCGCCGTGAAGGGCCGCGCCGCACTCGGCATCTCCGCGCTGCCCGACCCGTCGGCCGACGGCAGCGCGAACACCGTCTGGTAGACGGACAGCGGCTGATCCCGCTCCGTGTACGCGTAGCGGATGGGCCGCCCGTGCTCCCGCAGCAGCCCGGGCACCGCGCCGGCGGGCGACACCCGCGCCCACCACAACCGCCCGCTCCCGGGGCTCAGCGGCTCCTCCAACGCCAGCCGCACACCCCCGGCCAGCCGGACCTCGCTCCCCACCGGCCCGCCCGCACGCGCGCGGGTGGTGCCCTTCCCGTCCGGCTCCCGCAGCTCCACGGCCCACCGTCCGTCGTCACCGCGCGTGGAGAAATGCACCACCACGCGCGCGGGCCCGACCCGCCCGTCCACGGCCGCCGCCAGCGTCGGCGAGGTGTTCACCACGAGCAGGTCCCCGGCCCGCAGCAGACACGGCAGCTCCCGGAACACGTGATGCGTGGCCCGCGTCCCCCGCGACACCAGCAGCCGTACGTCGTCCCGGCCCCGCCCCGGCCCGCGCTGCTCGGCCGGCACCCGCGCCGACAACTCCTCCGGAACCCGCTGCACGGCCAGCGTCATCGCCGTCCCTCCAGCAGGGCCGGAGCCCCGTACCGCCCGCTCGCCGGGCGCTCGTCCAGCAGCCGCAGGAACGCCGGAGCCACTCCCGCCGGATCCGGCCGCGGACCGTCGTCGTCCGGCACGGCCGCCGCGTACAGGTCCGTCGCCATGTCCCCGGGGTCCACCGCCCACACCCGCAGCCCCGGCTCCTCCGCGCCGAGCACCGCCGCGAGATGGTCCAGGGCAGCCTTGGACGCCCCGTAGCCGCCCCAGGTCTCGTACGCCTCGGCCGCCGCGTCCGAACTGACGGTGATCACCGCGCCCGCCCGCGCCCCGAGCAGCAGCGGCAACGCCTCCTGGACCAGCCCCAGCGCCGCGACGACGTTGACCTCCAGCGCCCGCCGCAGCCCGTCCAGGGGCAGCTCCGCCAGCCGCACCAGCGGCTCGGCGCCCAGCGCGCTCGCGTTGTTCACCAGCAGGTCGCACCCCCCGAGCCGCCAGGCCGTCGCCACCAGCTCGGCCCGGTGCGCCGCGTCCGTGACGTCCCCCGCACGGGCCTCGACCCGGGTCCCGTGCGCCGCCACGGCCGCCGCCGTCTCCTTCAGCACCTCCGCGGTCCTGGCGTCGAGCACCAGATCCCAGCCGCGCGCGGCCAGCGCCTCGGCCAGCGCCCGCCCCAGCCCCTTCGACGCACCCGTGATGATCGCAACCGGCATGACAACCGTCCCCTCGTCCTACCCGCCTCCGTCCGGCGGTGATCCCACCGTAGGAACGGGCCCCGGCCCCCGCCTCGGACGCGGGACGCAAGCCGCGGGGGCCCTTCGACGTACGCCCGCGCGCCCGGTCCGCTCGCCCTAGGCCGCGCTGCCGGGGACCTCCGACCTAGGTCTTGCGGCCCAGCCGCGGCCGTCACAGGTCCGATCCGCGCTGTCGCACCCCGCCGGTACCGTGAGGACATGAGTCAAGGCCCCCGGTCCGGCCTCGCCGCGGTGAGCTCCGCGCTGCTGGCCATGAGCAGGCACCTCGAGGTCCGCGACGTCCTCAAGACGATCGTCGCCTCGGCCCGCGAACTGCTGGACGCGCAGTACGCCGCCCTCGGCGTCCCCGACGACCACGGCGGCTTCGCCCAGTTCGTCGTGGACGGCGTCGGCGAGGAGCAGTGGAAGGCCATCGGCCCGCTGCCCCGCCAGCACGGCATCCTGGCGGCGATGCTCCAGGAGGCCCGGCCCCAGCGCCTCGCCGACGTCCGCGAGGACCCCCGCTTCGAGGGCTGGCCGGCCGCGCACCCCGAGATGTCGGACTTCCTGGGCCTGCCCGTCCGGGACGGCGACGAGGTCCTCGGCGCCCTGTTCCTGGCCAACAAGAACTGCGCCCGGCCCCGGGGCGGCTGCGGCTTCACCGAGGACGACGAGGAACTGCTCTCGATCCTCGCCCAGCACGCCGCGATAGCCCTCACCAACGCCCGCCTGTACGAGCGCAGCCGGGAACTGACGATCGCCGAGGAACGCTCCCGGCTGGCCCACGAGTTGCACGACGCGGTCAGCCAGAAGCTGTTCTCCCTGCGCCTGACGGCCCAGGCCGCCACGGCTCTCGTCGACCGCGACCCCGCCCGCGCGAAGGGCGAACTGCAGCAGGTCGCCGCGCTCGCCGCGGAGGCCGCCGACGAACTGCGCGCCGCCGTGGTGGAGTTGCGCCCCGCGGCCCTCGACGAGGACGGCCTCGTCGCCACCCTCCGCACCCACGTCCAGGTCCTCGACCGCGCCCACACCGCACGCGTCACCTTCACCAGCCAGGGCGTCCGCGCGCTGCCCGCCGCGCAGGAGGAGGCGCTGCTGCGGGTCGCCCAGGAAGCGCTGCACAACGCGCTGCGCCACTCCGGGGCGCGGCACGTCGAGGTGACCCTCGCCAGGCGCGGCCCGGCCGCGGTCCTGCGCGTCACGGACGACGGCGCCGGCTTCGACCCGACGACGGTCCGCCGGGCCGGCCGTCACCTCGGCCTGGTGTCGATGCGGGACCGGG
This sequence comes from Streptomyces sp. 3330, assembly GCF_031456635.1. Lineage (NCBI taxonomy): Bacteria > Bacillati > Actinomycetota > Actinomycetes > Kitasatosporales > Streptomycetaceae > Streptomyces > Streptomyces sp. 3330. The sequence continues at coordinate 8,496 of NZ_JAVDVA010000052.1, read as the reverse complement.
CGAGCGGCGTCGGCGGCACGCTCACGGTGGAATCGGCGCCCGGCAAGGGCACCATGATCGAGATGGAGGCTCCCGGTGGCTGACGCAATCAAGGTGCTGCTCGTCGACGACCACCAGGTCGTGCGCCGGGGCCTGCGCACCTTCCTGGAGGTGCAGGACGACATCGAGGTCGTCGGAGAGGCCGCCGACGGCGCCGAAGGAGTCGCTCTCGCCGAGGAGCTGAAGCCCGACGTCGTCCTGATGGACGTCAAGATGCCCGGCATGGACGGCGTCGAGGCGCTCCGCCGGCTCCGCGACCTGGCCAATCCCGCACGCGTGCTGATCGTCACCAGCTTCACCGAACAGCGCACGGTGGTCCCGGCCCTGCGCGCGGGCGCCGCCGGATACGTCTACAAGGACGTGGATCCCGACGCCCTCGCCGGGGCCATCCGCTCGGTCCACGCCGGCCACATCCTGCTCCAGCCGGAGGTCGCCGGCGCCCTCCTCTCCCAGGACGAGGGCACCTCGGGCCAGGGCAGGGGCGGCTCGCTCACGGAACGCGAGCGCGAGGTGCTCGGTCTGATAGCGGACGGCCGCTCCAACCGCGAGATCGCGCGGGCGCTGGTCCTCTCCGAGAAGACCGTCAAGACCCACGTCTCGAACATCCTGATGAAGCTCGACCTCGCGGACCGCACCCAGGCCGCGCTGTGGGCCGTCCGTCACGGCGTGACCCGCTGAGTCCCGCTCCGGCGCACCACCGGGGCGTCGCGGGGGCGCATCGGTGAGGCAACGCGGAAGGTTGACTTCCGATCCGAGATTCATACCGTCGTGGGAATGTCCCCCGGACGGCGCAACCTTCATGGCCCGCCGCCGTTCTCCAGTGCGTGCCGCGGCGATTGCCGCGGCAATCGCTAGGAGGGGTCAGAAGTGAAGAACCTGAAGAAGGCAGCGGCCGTGACGATGGTGGCCGGCGGCCTGATGGCCGCGGGCGCCGGCATGGCCTCCGCCAACGACGGCGCCACCGCCCTCGGCGAGGCCAAGGGCTCGCCGGGCGTCGTCTCGGGCAATCTCGTCCAGGCCCCGGTGCACGTCCCGGTCAACGTGGTCGGCAACAGCGTCAACGTGATCGGCGTGCTGAACCCGGCCTTCGGCAACCTGGGTCTCAACCACTGAGGTCCCGCCCGCACCCGCGGTGACCTCCGGCCTCCCCCGGCCCCCACCGGGGGAGGCCGGTCTGCTTGTCGCTCCAATGATCCGAACGAGGTGTCTTCCCGGCGGCCCCCGCATCGTTCCCGATCACTCCGCGTTGGGCAGCGCACGACCCGCGGCCGGGTCGGACACGCAATCGCAGGAGGAACACTTCTCATGAACATCGCCAAGAAGGCTGCCGTGGCCCTGACCGTCGCGGGTATCGCCGCGGGCGCCTCGGCCGGTGCCGCCGTCGCCGACGCGGGTGCCGAAGGCGCGGCCGTGAAGTCCCCGGGCGTCATCTCGGGCAACGTCGTCCAGGTGCCGGTGCACGTCCCGGTCAACCTCTGCGGCAACACGATCAACGTGGTCGGCGTGCTGAACCCCGCGTTCGGCAACACCTGCATCAACGACTAGTTCTCAGCCGCACCGCGGAGGGCCCACGCGTCATCGACGACGCGTGGGCCCTCCGCGTGCCGCGTCCCGTCGGCGGCCGCCCGGCCGCCCGGCCGGAACGGCCGCCCGGCGTTCGAGGACGACTCCCTTTCCGGGCGCGAGGGCGCCGTGCCCGGGGACACTGCGCCCCGGGGCTCACCCCGGTCCGGGGGCACCCCGGAAACCCGCCCTCGCGGGCGCCGGAGCGCCGGTCCTCACCGAACCCCCCGCTCCCGCTCCTCCACCACGGCGTTGTACGCGGCGACCTGAGCCCGCCGTGCCGTCCGCTCGACCGGCCGCAGGGCCTCCGCGCGCACCGCCATCTCCGCAGAGCTGACCGCGCCGCCGGGCCCGTTCTCATAGGCGAGGGACACCAGCAGCCCCACCCGCTGCGCCAGCTCCAGCACCCGCACCGCCCGGGGCGGATACCCCGGCGCCAGCACCTCCCGCCCCCGCTCGGACCGAGCCCGGTACGCGTCGATCGCCGCCTCCGCCACCGGCCCCGATCCCGCCAGGTCCAGCCGCGCCAGCACCGCCGTGGCGTCCCGCAGCGCCTCCGCCAGCTCCCGCTCCGCCTCGCCCAGCGAGGGCACATCGGCCGGCGGAGCCTCCCGCACCGGCAGGCAGTGCCACACCACCTCGACATGTACATCGCCGTCGGGCCCGGCCTCGTACACCTCCGGCACCAGCCCGTACCCGGCGCCGTGACAGACCACCGCCTCCTCCGCCTCCAGCGCCCGCGTGTTGAACTCCGGCGGCCCGCTCAGCCCCAGCGGATGCCCCGGCGCGGGCAGCGCCACCCGTAGCCCGCTCACCCCGAGCGACCGCAGCCGCCCCAGCGCGAGCGTGAGTCCGACGGGCGCCGCCTCACCGGGCAGCCCCTCTACCCGGTGCACGGCGTCCTCGCCGACGATGGCGAGTACGGCGTCGTCCGGCGAGACAAGTCCGACCAACAGGGCATTTCCCCAAGCGGCAAGGCGACCAGAGCGCGGTTCCGAAAGCATGCCTCCACCCTAAGGACCGGACCGATGGATCGGGCCGCCCGACCGGTGGCGTAGATTTTCCCGGAGAGGCCGCGCCCACCCATGCGCGGCGGTCCGAGCCACCGGCGCCCGCGACAACCGACCGGCCACACTGCAAGGGGAGACAACGCGCTCATGAGCGATGTTCTGGAGCTTCAGGACGTATCCGTGGTCCGTGAGGGCCGGGCTCTGGTGGACCAGGTCTCCTGGTCGGTCAAGGAGGGCGAGCGCTGGGTCATCCTCGGCCCCAACGGGGCCGGCAAGACGACCCTCCTGAACATCGCCTCCACCTACCTCTTCCCCAGCTCCGGCACCGTCTCCATCCTCGGCGAGACCCTCGGCAGCCCCGGCACCGACGTCTTCGAGCTGCGCCCCCGCGTCGGCATGGCCGGCATCGCCCTCGCCGACAAGCTCCCCAAGCGCCAGACCGTCCTGCAGACGGTGCTGACCGCCGCCTACGGCATGACGGCCGGCTGGCAGGAGGAGTACGAGGACATCGACGAGCAGCGTGCCCGCGCCTTCCTCGACCGCCTCGGCATGAGCGAGTACCTCGACCGCAAGTTCGGCACGCTCTCCGAGGGCGAGCGCAAGCGCACCCTGATCGCCCGCGCCCTGATGACCGACCCCGAGCTGCTGCTCCTCGACGAGCCCGCCGCCGGCCTGGACCTCGGCGGCCGCGAGGACCTCGTCCGCCGCCTCGGCCGCCTCGCGCGCGACCCCATCGCCCCCTCGATGATCATGGTGACCCACCACGTCGAGGAGATCGCCCCCGGCTTCACCCACGTCCTCATGATCCGCCAGGGCAAGGTCCTCGCCGCCGGCCCGGTCGAGCTGGAACTCACCTCCCGCAACCTCTCCCTCTGCTTCGGTCTCCCGCTCGTCGTGGAACAGGTCGGCGACCGCTGGACGGCGCAGGGCCTGCCGATGTCCTGACCGCTCCCTCTGCGCCCTGTCCCCGGCAGGACGCGCGGCCCTACCATGACGGTGTGAACGACATCGACGCGTGGGTGTGGTGGCTTGTCGGCGCGGCAGCGCTCGGAATCCCGCTCGTGGTGACCGCGATGCCCGAGTTCGGGATGTTCGCCGTCGGCGCGGTGGCGGCCGCCGTCGTGGCAGGCCTCGGCTTCGGAGCCGTCGCTCAGGTGCTCGTCTTCATCGTCGTCTCCGTCGCACTGATCGCCGTCGTACGCCCGATCGCGACCCGGCACGCCGAACAGCGTCCCCAACTCGCCACCGGCATCGACGCGTTGAAGGGCAAACAGGCCGTCGTGCTGGAGCGCGTCGACGCCTCGGGCGGCCGCATCAAACTGGCCGGAGAGATCTGGTCGGCCCGCGCCCTCGACACCGACCGTGCCTACGACGTGGGGCAGGAAGTCGACGTCGTGGACATCGAGGGGGCCACGGCGATCGTCATCTGACCCTGCGCAACTCCCGCACGACGTAAGTGAACAGAACACCTCACGAGCCGCACGACGGTCTGTCACACTCGTCCAGCAAGATCTTCAACAGGCATAAGATCTTCCGAAAGCGCCGAGGCGGAGAAAGGTACGGGGAGCCGCGATGGAACCGGTCATCATCGTCCTGGTCATTCTGGTGGTGTTGGTCTTCATCGCCCTGATCAAGACGATCCAGGTCATCCCGCAGGCGAGTGCCGCCATCGTGGAGCGGTTCGGCCGCTACACACGGACACTCAACGCGGGCCTCAACATCGTCGTCCCGTTCATAGACACCATCCGCAACCGCATCGACCTGCGCGAACAGGTCGTCCCGTTCCCGCCGCAGCCGGTGATCACCCAGGACAACCTGGTCGTCAACATCGACACCGTCATCTACTACCAGGTGACCGACGCCCGGGCCGCGACCTACGAGGTCGCCAGCTACATCCAGGCGATCGAGCAGCTCACCGTCACCACGCTCCGCAACATCATCGGCGGCATGGACCTCGAACGGACCCTGACCTCCCGCGAGGAGATCAACGCGGCGCTGCGCGGAGTCCTCGACGAGGCGACCGGCAAGTGGGGCATCCGCGTCAACCGCGTGGAACTGAAGGCCATCGAGCCCCCGACCTCCATCCAGGACTCGATGGAGAAGCAGATGCGCGCCGACCGTGACAAGCGCGCCGCGATCCTCACCGCGGAGGGCACGCGCCAGGCCGCCATCCTCACCGCCGAGGGCGAGAAGCAGTCGCAGATCCTGCGCGCCGAGGGTGAGGCCAAGGCGGCCGCCCTGCGCGCCGAGGGCGAGGCCCAGGCCGTGCGCACGGTCTTCGAGGCCATCCACGCCGGCGACCCGGACCAGAAGCTCCTCTCCTACCAGTACCTCCAGATGCTGCCGAAGATCGCCGAAGGCGACGCCAACAAGCTCTGGATCGTCCCCAGCGAAATCGGCGACGCCCTCAAGGGGCTGTCCGGCGCGATGGGCAACTTCGGTAACTTCGGAGGCGGTTCGGGGGGCAACAACTCCGGCAACGGCGGCGGCACGGAACGCCGCGAGAAGCCGTCGATCGACTGACCCACGGACACACGACCGGGGCCCGCCTTCCGAGCGAAGGCGGGCCCCGGTCACATCCGGATACGGGTTACGCCGCGTCCATGGTCAGCCACTCCGGCAGCGCGGCGAGGTCGTCCTGCCCGAGAGCCAGCAGCATCGCGTCCGCGGGCGTCGGCTCGAACGGCTGCCGCAGCAACGGCATCTCGGCCTGCTCCGGAGTCCGGTCCGCTTTACGGTGATTGTCCTCCGCGCAGGAGGCGACGGTGTTCAGCCACACGTCCTGACCCCCCTGGGCCCGCGGCACCACGTGGTCCACGGTCGTCGCCCGGCGACCGCAGTAGGCGCACCGGTGCCGGTCCCTGATCAGCACACCCCGCCTCGACCACGGAGCTTGTCTTCGGAAGGGCACCCGTACGTATCTGCACAGCCTGATCACCCGAGGGGCCGGTATGTCGACCTCGGCTCCGCGCATCCGCAGTTCGGGGTGGGCCTGCTCGACGACGGCCTTGTCCTGGAGCACCAGAACGACGGCTCGGTTCAACGTCACCGTCGACAGCGGCTCGAAGCTCGCGTTCAGTACCAGCGTGTCCCGCATACCAGCCCACCTCCTGTGTGCACCGGCCCACCCCCTGGCGGGCTGGGGTCAACTCTGGCCGGGCACGCCGAGATGGACAACGCAATATCTGCTGCTCCACGGGAGGTGACTCCCGCGACCCCCGGCAACAAAAATGCCCGCCTCTGATCACTTCCAAGACCAGAGGCGGGCAAACGTTCAATGAACGATGAGCTGACTCGTCATTCCGCGGGAATCTCGTACTCACCGATCAGCTGAGCGCGGCCGATCGTGTGGAACCGCAGGTTGAAACCGACCGCGGCGGGCGAGGCGTCGGCATCCGGCCCGAGCTTCTCCTGATCCACGGCGTAGACCGTGAAGACGTACCGGTGCGGTCCGTCCCCCGGCGGCGGCGCGGCCCCGCCGAACTCCTTGGTCCCGTAGTCGTTGCGCGCGTGCACGGCGCCCTCGGGCAGCCCCTCGAACTTGCCGCCGCCCGCACCGGCCGGCAGCTCGGTCACCGAGGCCGGGATGTCGAACAGGACCCAGTGCCAGAACCCGCTGCCCGTCGGGGCGTCGGGGTCGTAGCAGGTCACGGCGAAACTCTTGGTCCCGGACGGGAAACCCGCCCATCGCAGCTGGGGCGAGGTGTTCCCCGCCGCGTGGACCTGGGCGTCCTTGAGCGTCGCCCCCTCCTCGACGTCCTCGCTGGTGACCGTGAACGACGGCACCGGCGGGTGGAAGTCGTGGGGCAGTGGCCGCCTCTTCGGCTCGGTCACTTTCGACACCTCCTGATCGATCGACAAGGCACTCCCTTCGGAGCCTACGACCTCCGCACCCCCGGGAGGACGCACCGAGGGCCCGGAGCGCCGTACGGCAATTCCGGGCCCTCGGGTGGGTCAGAACCAGTTGCGCTTGCTGCCGACCTCGGACAGCCACTGGTTGAGGTACGCCGCCCAGTCGGTTCCCTGGTAGTCGTGCAGACCCACCTGGAACGAGCGGAAGGTGTCGCTGCCCTCGCTGAACAGCCCCGGCTTCTTGTCCATCTCCAGCACGACGTCCATCGTGTGCTCGTCGGCCACGAAGCTCAGCTCGACCTGGTTCAGCCCCCGGTACTGCGACGGCGGGAAGAACTCGATCTCCTGGTAGAACGGCAGCTTCTGCCGGGTGCCGCGGATGTGCCCGCGCTCCAGGTCCGCGTTCTTGAAGCGGAAGCCCAGCTGGATGAAGGCGTCCAGGATGGCCTTCTGCGCCGGCAGCGGGTGCACGTTGATCGGGTCCAGGTCACCGGAGTCCACGGCGCGGGCGATCTCCAGCTCCGTGGTCACCCCGATGTTCATGCCGCGCAGCGTCTGGCCGTCGATGGTCGTGACCGGCGTCTCCCACGGGATCTCGAGACCGAACGGCACCGCGTGCACGGCGCCCGCCTGGAGCTCGAAGGCGCCCCCGAGCCGCAGCTTGGTGAACTCGATGTCCTGCTTGTACTCCTGGTCGCCGTTCTCGACCTCGACCTTGGCCTGAAGCCCGACCGAGAGCCCCTCGATCTGCTGGTTGACGGACCCGCCCTGGATCCGCACCTCACCCTGCACGACACCGCCCGGAACGACGTTGACCTCGGTCAGCACCGTCTCGACCGAAGCCCCACCGGCCCCCAGACTCGCGAGCAGCTTCTTGAACGCCATGTCTCTCCCTCTACGACCTTCTGCTTACGGGATCCCTCGACCCCTACATACGCGATCCCGGCGTGACCGGTTCCGTGCCCACACCCTGGCAAGACGGATGCCCGCTGACCACCCCGACGCACCCACGCGTCTGCACTACGCTCGGAGGGCATGATCGCGACCCCCGACCGTACGCCCCTGCCCAGGACCTTCTTCGACCGCCCTGTCCTGGAGGTGGCCCAGGATCTGCTCGGCCGTCTCCTCGTCCGTACGACCCCCGACGGTCCGATCACCCTGCGCCTCACGGAGGTCGAGGCCTACGACGGCCCGAACGACCCGGGCTCCCACGCCTATCGCGGCCCCACGGCCCGCAACCGCGTGATGTTCGGTCCGCCCGGACACGTGTACGTCTACTTCACCTATGGCATGTGGCACTGCATGAACCTGGTGTGCGGTCCGGACGGCACGGCGAGCGCCGTCCTGCTCCGCGCCGGCGAGATCGTCGAGGGCGCCGAGTCGGCTCGCAAACGTCGACTCTCGGCCCGAAATGACAAGGAACTGGCCAAAGGACCCGCCCGCCTGGCCACCGCCCTGGACGTGGACCGAGCCCTCGACGGCACGGACGCCTGCGCCGCGGGGGACACCCCCCTGAGGATCCTGACCGGCACCCCGGTCCCCTCCGACCAGGTACGCAGCGGACCGCGCACCGGAGTCTCCGGCGATGGAGCGGTCCACCCGTGGCGGTACTGGGTCGCCGACGACCCGACGGTGAGCCCGTATCGGGCCCATGCGCCCAGGCGCCGTCGAAGTTGACTCGCTGTTGGCCGGAGCGTAACGTGGCCCGAGCCGCTTGAACCGGGTACGGCATTCGCCTGCAGCCGGAAGCGGCCAACCCACTACCTACGACGCCCCTCAGCGGGAGCGAATTCGGCATGTCCGCATGCCCGAATTCAACCCGGCGGAACTCGATTATGAGTTGCGGAGGGAGTCGGCTAACGTAGTGAATGTCGAAAGGCCGACGGGCGAAAGCCCAAAGCCCAAGACAATCCCCCCGACAGGGAATCGGATCAAGAAAAGGATCTGATAGAGTCGGAACCGCCGGAAAGGGAAACGCGAAAGCGGGAACCTGGAAAGCACCGAGGAAATCGGGTCGAGAAAAGATCTGATA
>NZ_JAVDVA010000051.1:0-27131 GCF_031456635.1 Streptomyces sp. 3330 | reverse complement strand
GCGGGATGGGTCCGTGTCGACGCAACCGTCGCCGGACTCCAGCCCGGCGAGAAGTGCCGGCTGATCGTCCTGTCGACATCAGGCGAGCGCGAGATTGCCGGCAGCTGGCTAGTGGCAGAGCAGAAACAGACGACACAAGCCGAAGGCCTCGACCTCTCCGGCTCCGCAGCCATACCCATCGACCAGGTGAAATCCCTGATCGTAGAAAACGACCAAGGCAAACACTACGTCGAAGTAGGAGTCTGACGCGCAAATCATGACATCGGGCGTCCGCGGAGCATGGTATGTGTCGTGTCGATGAATTCGCCGGCCTGGCCCGTTCCCGGGCCAGGCCGCCGTCAGGTCTGCGGCGGAGCGGGATTTGTTCAGCGGTCCACGGCATCTGTCGTCAGACCACAGTGCGACGCGATCCGTTCTTTGAGGACGAGCGAGGCCATGTGAGTCGATAGCCGGAGCATGAACTGCTCCTCGGCCTGTCGCACCACATCCGAGACCAGGACCACGCGTTCCTCATGTCGCACCGCGTGCTGGACCGCGGCTTCTGCGGCCGCCCGGGCCCGGCGCCAGTCGTGCATCGACGCGGTGTTTGTGACGTGGCTGTCCTGATAGGCGGCCACACGGCGGCGAAGCAGCAGTTCCACGAGTTCGGTCCATTCCATGCGGTACATATAAGAACCAACGGTTCCAGCACCGATTTGGGTCACCGTATCGCGTACCTTCTTCAGGCCGATGGGTCTTGCTCTCGGGCGAGCCTTGATCTGAGGGCGTTAAGCGCATAATGGTGGCGAGATTTCACGGTGCCGACGGGTATGCCGATCAGTGCGGCGGTTTCCCGCACACTGTGCTCGAACACATAGAGATGCAGGACGACCTCCCGGTGTTCATGGGTGAGGCCGTGCAGCAGTGCGAGAATCTCTATCGAGGTAGCGATGGATTCGGCGTGATCGGGCAGCAATGCCTCTTGCCCTTGCGCCCCGACTACTTCTTTACGTGCCATGGAACTGCGTGATCGGTCGATGATCAGGTTGCGGGTGACGGTCAGAAGCCAGCCACGGATGGAGCCGGCGGTGGAACAAAGCCGTTCGGTGTGCGGCCACGCCCGGATAAATGCCTCCTGGGCGATGTCCTCCGCCAGATGCCGATCCCGGAGTATTTTTTCCGCGTAAGCGATGACAGCGGGGGCGTGCTCGGCCATCATGGCATCCAGCAGGTCGGAGCCGATCACGGAGTTCTTGAGAGCAGTCTCAGGTGTGTTCATGGTGTTCGGATTTCTGGTGCGGACAGTCGGCGTGCCGGAACCCGGCTCATCCCGTGGCGAGGGGCCGTGCGGTGCTTGTGGCGGAAACCCGTACCGCGCACGTCGAGTCCGGCAGGGGTCGTTTCCCGGCCAAGGCAACCAGCAGATCGTTTACGTCCCGTTGATGAGTGGTTTATGGATGTTGCACGCCATCGCCAGTCGCGCCCTCCTTGTGGTGTCCCACCGCGTGGAAGGTGGCTGCGACCAGGGCGATTGCGTGTCCGGCGGCGGATGTGACGATCGCGGAGGGGCAGCAAGTGACCGACTATTCAGGCAAGTTGAGGCTGTGGCGCCTGAGGGGGACCAGTGCGTTCGGCCTGGGGCTGTTAAGGACGCCACCGGCGTCGGGACCACAGTCAGAGCCCGGAACGTTGGCGCCGCTCAGTCCGCGCAGTGGCGCCAGCGACATCCTCGGCGCCCGGGCCGGCGACTGCGGTGAGGGCGCTGAGAGCTGGCCGCACAGGTTCACCGAGCCGAGGCAACCTGGGCTGAGTGCGGTGATGATGCTGCTCTGCGGCCCGCTAGGGTGGCTTTCCCGTAATAGCCGACCGCTGCCCTTCCGCCCTATGGGATATGCGTTCGTCGCGCCAGCCATGGCGGTTCATTTAGGGTTGGGCCTGGAACTCCGAATGGCCGTAATTATTGGGCACGCGCCACGGGTGGCAAGGGCGGAGCAGTCGTGACCGAGGAGCTTCTTTTGATGCGTCTGGCTTAGCCTACTCGCTCCCTGCGGTAAAGCGTCTCGAATATATCTCAAAAGACTCTGTCGTGCAGACATTTCGCTACTGAAAGCCTCAAGTCACCGTGCCGAGCCTCGCCCGGTCACCCGTGGCGCTGAGTCGTGCGTCACTGCCGAAGCTCGCGGGCACGTGTGATCATTCAATTGCTGGTGGTGTCCACTGGCTCCTGGCAAAGGTAGTCCAGTCCGTGAGCAACAGTTGCTGAATCAATGGACCCGGCAGTCCGGGCCGGTTATCTTTGCGAGACATGATGGATTTTCAAGCCGCTGTGAGGAGCAGTCCATGCGCGTGCTCATACCGCTTCCCGACCATGACTTCGATGTGACTGAAGTTGCCGTCCCCTGGCACATCCTCAGGGATGCCGGGCATGACGTAATTTTCGCCACCGAGTCCGCAGGAACGATACCTGAAGCTGATCCGCGTCTATTGACAGGTGTGATGTTCGGCCGAATGGGGGCGGAATCGGATGCCAAATCAATCTACATGCGTTTGGTGCGGTCTGGGGAGTTTGCCTCGACGATCGGATGGAACGAAATCGAACCCGGCGAATTTGATGGCCTTATCTTGCCCGGTGGGCATGCGCTCGGTATGCGACAGTTTCTCGAATCCGAACTACTTCAAGAGAAGGTTTCGAAATTCTGGTCGCTGAATCGGCCTGTGGGTGCGATATGCCACGGGGTCCTGGTGCTCGCGCGCACAAAGGACCCTGCTACCCAGAACAGCGTCCTCACCCTTCGAAACACAACGTGTCTTCCCAAATATCTGGAACGAGCCGCCTACTTCCTGACAGCGTGGCGGCTCGGCAAATACTACCGGACGTCGCCGTTCTACGTTGAGGATGAAGTCAGAGCTGCGCTCGAAAACCCTGAAAAGCAGTTCCAGCGGGGGAATGTCATTCTCTCCAGGAGAGGGACCATGACCGACGACTCGGCGGCGTTCGTCGTGCGCGACGAGAACTACGTGTCGGCGCGCTGGCCTGGCGACGCCTATCTCTTTGCCCGCCGCTTCGAGGACCTGCTCGAGTCGAGGCCAGTGCGCGACTCGTGACCGTAGCGACGAGGGCGAGCGTCATCGAGAGGCAGTGTTGTCTACTTCCCGTCCCGCCGTAGTAGACGGTCCGGCGTCTCCCTCGCCACCTGGCGCTCTGGCGCCCGACCGGGTGTCTGCCGGAGTGGGGCAGCGGTCGTCCCGATCGGCGCCTCTCACGAGTGGTGAGCGATTCCCCCCTCTGAGCGTGGCGGGTCCGCGTTCTTGCCTCTGTCCAGGGCGGCGGCGAAGGCCGGAGCGGATACGCGGGAGAAGGCGGACAGGCGTCGCTCGACCAACTTGCGTCGCCCGGTGACGTCGTCAGAGCTGATCAAGTTCCACAGGTACAGCAGCTGCCTGCCGAGCGGTACGGCGGTGCGGGGGGAGTTCAGCAAATCCCAGGTAGCGGCGGCGCGCTCGATGTCCTCCTGGGCGCGCTGGTCGCCCTGTCGATGTCTCAGCTCGGCCGCGCGCAGTGAGAGTGCCGTGGCCGCGCTGTGGTCCCCGCTCAGGTGGGCCACGTAGGCGGACAGAGCGCAGGTCTCCACAGCGTAGAGGTGCTCGGGTCCGTACTCGCGCGCCGCTTGCGTCTCCAGCGTGGATGCCCGGTTCCTGGCCAGGACCAGGTCGCCGGTTGTCACGGCCTCGCAGACCAGGGCCACTCCTTCGGCCAGGCTAGGCGGGATCGGAACGGCGACGGGAGCATGCGGATCAGCGGGGGGCGAGCCGGGCGCGTGGACGAGATCCGCCGCAGTGGGCGCGACCTGTTGCTCAATGGCTTCGTGCATGCGGGGTGACGGCAAGTCTGCGGGGCGCAGCGTGGTCGTGTTGTGAGATTCCTGGGATTCTGCTTCCGGCTGGCCACGCGGCACCGCTCGTCGGAGCCCTTCGGAGGGTGCTGCGAGAGACGACGGGCGCGGTGAGTGCGGGGGCGACGCCGGTGCGTGGGCCGCTTCCCGAGCGGGCATGGCCGTCTGTGCTGGCTCTTGCGCGCGCATCCGGGTGTCGTGGGGGGCCGGCGCAGGCGGCGTCGCGTCGGGGGCTTTCGAAGCGGACGGCGCCGGACGGGGCTGGCCGACCGGAACCTTGGGGGCCGTGACCGGAGCGGGCCACTGCTCAGCGCCGTGTTGGTCTCCACCCGTACCACCGTCATGGAGGTCGAGCCCGGTCGCCGGCGTGACCGGCGTCAGCATGGCGGTGTCGGGGTCGGTGTAGTCCCACTTCGGGGGAGACAGGTACGGGTTGGTCGTGGAAGGAGCGGGATCCGAAGTGCGATCGGCTTCGGCGGGGCGGTCATACGGGGATCTGACTCCGGCCGAAGGCGTCAGACCTGGCGGCAGGTGAGGCTGGGGCACCTGCGCCGGGGCTGCCGGAGCCAGGGGTGGCCGGGGTGGAGGCGCCTGGGGCACGGGGGTCTGCGCCGGGGGTACCTGGACGGGTGCTTCGGGATGGTCCAGGGACAAGGGGGCGTCGACGAGTTCGCTCGCGCCGTCCGGTCGGACCCTGATCAGCAAGGCTGAGCCTCGTTGCTGGTCGAGTACCGATGCCTCGACGGGCATTTCCATGGCCATGGCGAGCTGATGCAGGTGGTCGAGGGCGGCAGTCTGGGCGGAGTTGCCCGGCACCTCGATGCGCTGTCCGTCGACTGCCACGTTGCCGTCGGTGGAGATGAAGACATTGCACCGCGGCAGGGGCGGAGCGTCGTTCTTCCCGGTGTCCGTCGTGGGGCCGGTCGGCTTCGGAAACATGGAGACCTCACTGTTCTTCAGTGTCGGCGGGGGAGGCAGGCGCACGGGGCGGAGCCGGAGAATCGGCTCTCCTGCGACATAGACTCGGGTGGCTCAGGAGAACGGCCGCGGTGCTCGGGATACGCAGCCTGCTTCGCGCGCGGCGTTCGGCCTCGCCTCACAGGTCGCCGAAGCCAGGCGCACCGCGTGCCACGCGGCTTCGGGCCGGCCAAAGACTCCACCCCGCAGTGCCGTTCGCACGGCAAGCGGCCCTGGGCCGCGGCCGAGTCCGGTCTATCGAGTGGGAGGGCGTTCCCGCCGTCGCCGTCCTTGGTCAGGCGGTCGAACGCGCCGGGCCTCAGCCGCGACAGTCTCTGGCGAGCCGGACCCTTTGGCGTTGATGGGCCTTTTCCAGCGCCTCTGCGCACCGCTTCATCCCCTCCTGGAGTCCCTCTCGGACGAGGTCCGCCGTGTGGTCCGCAGACGGACTCCCCGCGCGAGCCCTGCTCCGTGTGACGGACCTGTGTCGCGCGGATGCGTACGTGGTCGGCAACGTCGTCCGGGCCCGCGCAGTTCAATCCAGATCAATTGCGGTCGGGAGTGAACTGCGCAACAGGTATGGGCCGTAGGTGGCTGTCGTAGGGAGCGCGACGCGCAGATCGAGGAGAACGCGGACCATCTGCAGCGACGTGGCGAGAGCCACGCCGCGAGGAGGGAACGGCCGCCTGTACGGCCGCTCCGCTCGCCTTCACAACACTCGAGATCACCGCTGCCGATCCTGTGCGCCACCTGCCCTGAACAACCACAGCCCGGAGAAGAGGAGATGCACACGATGAGCGCCTCGGCCGCGACGTCCCCGTCGGACGTATGGGTTCGCGGGCCGGTGTCCGCCCCTCAGGAACCGCCCTCGTCCCGCGCCCCCGCAGCGCCATACCCGCAGCATCCCTCGTTGGACGAGGCGCTCCGCCAGAGGCCTCTCTCCCCGGATCAAATCCCTTCCCCGGCTTCCGCGCCTGTCAGGCCCTCACCTCCAGCACCTGTCGCGGTCCCCGCGATGCCTCGTCTACGAGCCGACCGCGACCAGGGCGGCGACACCGCGTCGCCCGCCCCGCCCGCCGTTGATGCCAGCTGGGTCAGCGCTCACGGAGGTGCCGGAGCGACCACGTTCGCGGCGGCGCTGGGCGGAACGGACGCCGGACAGGACTGGCCCGACATCGCGCAGGGCCAGCCCGGCCGAGTACTTCTGCTGGCTCGCACCAACGCGACAGGGCTGCGAGCCGCCTCCCAAGCCCTGGACGCACTGAGGACGGTCCGGCACCCCTCGGGGGTGGACCTGCTGGCGCTCGTGTTGGTGGCCGACGCGCCGGGCCGCCTTCCGCTGGAACTGACCCGTCGCGTTCGTGTACTGCGCTCCGCCGCCCGCACGTTCCACATCCCGTGGATCGCTGAGTGGCGGGTGGGCGAGCCGGCCGCCAAAGTCCCCAAAGCCGTCAGGGAACTTGCCGCGATCCTCCCGCCCGTGCGACCCACTCCGAAAGACGGACAATGAGCAACCCCACCGCCGCCCATGACGTTCTCGCGGCCGCCTTCGACCCCGGCGCCGACGCCGACTTCCTCCTTGGCCTATTGGCATGGTGCGCGTCCGCTGCCGGTGTCGCCGGCGTCATCTTCACCGGAACGGTCATGGCTCTGCAACTGCGCCGAGGCGAGCCCGGAGAGGGCGCCTCGCACATGCGCGGCCTGTTCTACGTGTTCGCCGGCAGCGTGCTTGCGGCGACCGCCGGACCCATCATTCAGTTTCTCGGCCCCCTGGGGCTATGACCGGCACACGCCGGCCTTCCTCGGCGCACAGTTCGCCCCAGCCCCACCTTCTTCAGCCATCACCCTTCCTTACCGCTCGCATCACTCTCGCCCTTTTACCAGGAGACCACCATGCTCACGTTTCTTGCTGCCGCTGTTCCCAACCCTCAGCGCAATGCGCCACCAGCGCTCGCCAACAAGATCGACCTCGTTCTCGGTATTGCGGCCTGGGCGGGGACCGCGGCCGGTGTGGCTGGTGTCCTGGTCACCGGCGCGATGATGGCCATCTCGGTGAAGCGTGGTGAAAGTTCCGAGCACATGAGCCGCCTGGGCATGGTCCTGGGAGGCTGTGTCCTCGTCGCCACCGCCGGCCCCCTTGTTCAGTTCGTCTTCGCCTGAACAGGAAGAGGCCGAACCCATGTTCACCTCGGTCGACGAAGGCGAGGACCGGCCCGCGCCGTTCTGGCGACAGCGCGGGCGCCTGATCGCCGCCGCCTTCCTTGCTGTTGCCTTCGTGATGTCGCTGGTCGCCGTTGCCACGAGGGAGAACACCGCTGGGCAGCTGACCACCACCGTCGCGTCCGGCCCCCTCACCCGCTCCGCGACGGACACCCCTCACCGACCGGAGGGATGCGATACCGACGACCGCGACCGCACGGCTTCCAGTGCCCCGCCGATGGACGTGCGCTGGGGGACGGTCGGCGGTACCCGCGTACCGCTCTCGGCGGCGTCGGGACCGACCCGTACGACGGGGCCGGTGCTGTGGTGCTTCGCCCGCACCCGGATGGGGGCGGTGATGGCGGCCCACGTCATCCCCGCCCAGATGACCTCAGCGAACTGGCGCGCCGTCACCCGGGACCAGGTCGTCGCGGGCTTCGGACGCGACCTCTACGTCTCACAGCGCAGCTCCCTGTCACAGGGAGGCCTCGAGTCCAGCAGGAACGGCACCTACGCCGGCTTCCTGCTCTCGCAGTTCACCACGACACGCGCCACGGTGGGCGTGTTGATCAAGAGTCCCGAGGGGCCCTACTTCAAAACCTCGGTCTCCCTGCGGTGGAGCGGCGGTGACTGGAAGGTCATGCCGGGCAACGACGGCTCCCTGCACACCGAGATGTCGGCGGCGAGCAGCACCGACGGCTTCGTTCTCTGGAAGGTGTGAGATGGCCTGCGAAACAGGAAGCGGTCCCGGCGACATCATCAAGGGCTTCTTCGACTTCCTCGGAGATCCCGTCGGAACGATCCTGGAAGTGATCGCCAACAAGGTTCTGTCCGCCGCCATCACGGTCTTCGGCGATCTCACCACCAACGTGCCCACTCTGGGCACGGGTGGCACCTCGCAGAAGGTCAGTCAGCAGACCCAGTGGATCGTTGTGTACGCCGCCGTCGCGTCGCTGCTCTTCGCCGCCGGGCGGATGGCGCTCGAACGCCGCGGCGAGGCGGGCAGCACGGCCCTCAAAGGGCTGCTGCGGGTGATCTTGGTAGCCGGCGCCGCCACGGCCGTCGTGACGGCACTGGCGAGCCTGTCGGACCGCTATGCCGACCACCTCTTTGCCACCGGCGCGCAGCAGCAGCTCACCACCATCGGCTGCAGCGGCGGCGACGGCATCCCGTCGGTGCTGCTGCTGGTCCTCGCTTTTCTCCTGCTCATCGCGGCCATCGTGCAGACGATTTTGATGTACGTCCGGCTCGGAGTCATGATCCTTCTCCTCGGCACTCTTCCCCTGGCCGCCGCGGCTTCCATGACCAACTGGGGCAGCGGCTGGTGGCGCAAGCACATCGGCTGGATGATCGCTTGGCTGCTGTACAAGCCCGCGGCGGGGCTCGTCATCTTCGCCGGCGCCTCGATGATCTCCAACACAGGTGACAACGGCGTTCACGAGAAGATCGCCGGCATCGGTGTCCTGCTGCTCTCGGCGGTTGCCCTGCCCGCCCTGCTCAAGCTCGTCATGCCGGCCACGGCAGCGCTCGGCAGCGGCGGACAGGGCGCCACCGGCGCCATGGTCGGTGCGCTCGCCTCGGGTGCGAAATCCATCGGCGGCTCGATGCCGTCCGGCGGCGGGGCGATGCCCGGCCGATCCGGCGGTGCCGGTGCTTCGGGCCCCTCGGGCCCCTCAGGCCCGAGCGGTGCGAGCGCTCCATCCGGTGCACCGGGTGCAGCAGCGCCCCTCCAAGGCGGTGGTGGCGCAGCGGGCGCCGCCACCACTCGGGCGGCGGCCGCTGCAGGCCCCGTCGGTGCTGCCGCCGCAGCGGCCATGACCGTCGTGCAGACAGTCGGAAACGTGGCCGCCGGCGCGGTCGACGGCGCCGACGGGGACCGCGGACACAACCGATGACACCGGAGGGCAGGCCCGGGCGGATTGCAGAGCCCGGGCCCGCCCTCCGGCAACCACCCGTTCCCCGACCACCGTCATCCGCGGCAGCCTCACCCGGCAGACCGACCACTCACCAATTCAGGAACCCTTATGTCGACAGAAGCGGTCGTGCATCCCACCTACGGGAACTGGCGCCGTCCCCGGCGCCCCGGACTCGGCCCTCTCGGGCTGATCGGTACGTTCGGTGTGTTTGCCGGCCTGGTCCTCACCCTGTTCGTGTCCCTGGTCTCCCTGGTGGCGGCCCTGTTCGTCATCTTCCCCCTGTCCTTCCTCATCGCCCCGCTCATGGTGCGCACCCAGGACGGCCGCAACCTCTACCAACTGCTCGCCTTGCGAATCGGCTGGCTGCGGCGCCGCGCCAAGGGCGCTCACACGTACGTCAGCGGCCCGCTGTCGCAGCGGCCCGGCGGCCGGTTCAGCCCGCCCGGACTCCTCAGCCGCATCACCATGAGTGAGGGCCGCGACGCCTACGACCGTCCCTTCGGCGTGCTGCACCATCCGGGCCGCAACACCTACACCATCGTGCTCGGCTGCGAACCCGACGGCGGGTCGCTCGTGGACCCCGATCAGACGGACGTATGGGTGGCGGCCTGGGGCCAGTGGCTGGCCCGGCTGTCGCAAGAACCCCAGCTGCGGGGCGCCTCCGTCGTCATCGAGACAGCACCCGACTCCGGCACCCGCCTGGCCAACGAGGTCCTGCCGAGGATCAGGGAAGACGCGCCGGCCGCGGCCCAGGCCGTGATGAGGGAGGTCGTCGAACGCTATCCCTCCGCCTCCTCCGAGATGCACACCTATATCGCTCTCACCTACGGCGCACCCCAGGGGCAAAGGCGCGAACAGAGCGAGATCATCACCGAACTCGCCATCCGCATCCCCGGCCTCCTCGGCGGCCTCGTGGGCGCAGGTGCAGGATCAGCTGCACCGTTGTCGGCCGAGCAGATCGCAGAAACGGTGCGCGTCGCCTACGACCCCGCCGCCGCCGGCGACATCCTCAGCGCCCGAGCCCAGCACGGCGGCACCGGCGTCGTCTGGGAGGACTCAGGACCCGCTTCCGCAGTCGAGACCGTCAGCTCCTACCAGCACGACTCGGGCGTCTCGCGCACCTGGCTGCTCACCCTCGCACCTCGCGGCACCGTACGGTCCAACGTGCTGCGCGGCCTGCTGGAGGCATCCCCCGGCACTCGCCGCAAGCGGGTCGCCCTGCTCTACCGGCCCATCGACCCGGCCACCTCGGCACGGATCGTAGAAGCCGACCGGCGAGCGGCTCAGTTCATGGCCACCTCGGGCAAGGGCATGGTCCAGGCGCGCGCCGCCTCCGAGATGCACGCGGCTGAGCAGACCGCTGCCGAGGAGGCAGCCGGCGCAGGACTCGTGGAGTTCTCCCTCATGGTCACCGTGACGGTCGACTCCCAGGAACAACTGGCCGACGCCGCCGGAACCGTGCGCAACCTCCAGGCCGCCGCCCGCCTTTCGCTGCGCCCGGCCGACCGCATGCAGGCCGCGGCCTTCACCTGCGCGCTCCCCGTGGGTGTTCTGCCGTGGGAGCACACCCTCATCCCGCAAGCACTCCAGGAGGCGCTGTGAAGAACACCGGCGGCAGCACAGGGCGACCGGTCGGCAGCCGACAGCCCTTGCCCGGGGCCCGCGGCTGGCCGGGCCCCGGCGGCGGAGAGATCGGCCACCTTGATCCGCCGACGATGTGGCGCGCCACGACCGTCCAGGCCTGCGGACTGTGGCCGTTCGCCGCCGGTTCGGGTTCCCCCATGACGGGAGTACCTCTCGGACAGCACATCGGCACGGGCGCCACAGTGTGCGGTGACCCCATCTCTTGGTTCACCCGGGCCCGCTACATTTCCAACCCCTCACTGTTCATGCTCGGCATGCCGGGCCTGGGCAAGTCCACCCTCGTCAACCGCATGCTCATAGGCCTGGCCGCCACGGGCGTAGTACCCCTCGTACTCGGCGACCTCAAACCCGACTACGCCGACACCGTGCGTGCCCTGGGCGGACAGGTCATCTCCATCGGGCGCGGAGTCGGCGGCATCAACATCCTCGACCCCGGCGCCATGGGATCGGCCGCCGCGCGTCTTGGCGGCTCCGCCGGGCAGGCCCTGGCCGCCGAGACGCACGGCCGGGTCCTCAACATGGTCGCCGCCCTCATCTCCGTGGTCCGCAGCCGACCGATGGACGACCACGAGCAGTCCGTACTCACTGCCGCCCTGCACCATTTGAGGGAACGCACACCGAAGGGCAGGGCGCCCCTGCTGCCGGACCTGCTCGCCGTGCTCCAGGAAGGACCGGACCGGGTCCGTGCCGTCACTCTGGACCGCGGTGACGACGCCCGCTACCGCACCGCGGTCGACCCCTTGCACCGGTCCTTGCTCGGCATCTTGGACGGACCGCTCGGTGACACCTTCGCCTCGCCGACCTCCACCCGCATCGACCCGGCTGCCCCCGCCGTGTGCATCGACATCTCCCGCATCGGAGAGTCCGACACCCAACTGACCGCCGCGGCCATGCTGGCGGCATGGTCCGACGGTTTGGGCACCGTCGCGGCCGCACACGCCCTCGCCGATGCCGGACTGGCCCCGCGGCGCTGGTACTTCACCGTGCTCGACGAACTGTGGCGACCGCTGCGCGCCGCTTCCGGCATCGTCGACCGCATCGACGCCCTGACCCGCCTCAATCGGTCCCTCGGGCTCGGCGATGCGAAGATCACCCACACCCTGAAGGACGCCGAAGCTCTGGGCAGCGAGTCCGACCGGGCCAAGGCCCGAGGGTTCGTCGAACGCGCAGGCATGGTCATCTGCGCCGGTCTTCCCCGTACCGAAATGGAGGAACTGGGCCGCGTGGTCGGTCTCTCCGAACGGGAAATCGACCTGGTCTCCTCCTGGTCCTCCCCGCCCGGCTGGGCCGTCACCGGAGGGCACGACGAGCCACCGGGGCGCGGCCGCTTCCTCATCAAGGTCGGCGGCCGTCCCGGCATCCCCATCAAGGTCGCCATCACCGACACCGAACGCAACCTGCACAACACCAACAGCCGCTGGGCGGCCGGAGACAGGGCAGCCTCGACCCGCTACATCCCGGGACAGGCGACATGAGCGCCCGCCCCAGACCGACGGGCAGCGAACTCGCCCCCTGGGCGATCGTCGCCGTCGCCGGCGTCGCCCTCGTCGTGTTCGGGATCACGTGGCTGGGCGGCACTCTTGGGGCCGTCGCAACCGGGGCGGGCTGGAACCCGCCGCCGTTCGCCCTGTCGACCTTCACCCGACTGATGGGCCAGGGACCTGGCCGCTTGTGGCCAAACGCCGCACCATGGGCCGTCTACGCGGGCATCGTGACCGCGTTCGCCGCCATCGCCGTCCTCGCTGTCCCTGTGTTCAGCCGCCTCATCGGACGCACCCGCAAAGGCACGGGACTGGCGGGCGTGCGCGAGCTGGCCTCGCTGGCTCCCGAAGGGATCGCCGCTCGAGCCCGCGATCTGCGCCCCTCGCTCAAGGGGGTCAAGGAACTCAGCGGCGATGACACGGGCAATCTGCTCGGCGACCTGGCCCCCAACGGGCCCGAACTGCGCTCCTCGTTCGAGGACGTCGAACTCGACCTCATGGCGCCGCGCGCCGGGAAATCCACGGGCATCGCGATACCGCGTGTGCTGCGCGCCCGCGGCGCGGTTCTGCTGACGTCCAACAAATCCGACGTCTACTCCGTCACCAGGGCCGAACGCACCAAGACGGGCAGAGTGTGGACCTTCGACCCGCAGGGCATCGCGCACGCACCCCGGGAGATGTGGTGGGACATGCTGGCCGACTGCGTCACCATCGAGGGCGCCCGCCGCCTGGCTGGCCACTTCGTCGCCTCCGTTAACGACGACTCCTCGAAGAAGGACTTCTGGATCTCTGCAGCGCAGAACACCCTCACCGCGCTCTTCCTCGCCGCGTCCGGCGGCCGGGCGCAGATCACCGACCTGCTGGCCTGGCTCGCAGACCCGGCCGACCGTACTCCGATCGACCTTCTGCGCGACAAGGGAATGCACGCGCTCGCCGAACAGCTGCAAGGCACGGTCCGCGGCGCAGTGGAGACCCGGGACGGCATCTACGAGACCGCACGCCAGTGCGTATCCTGCCTCCTCGACCCCGAGATCCTCGCATGGGTGACCCCCAATCCGGACCTTCCGGAGTTCCGCCCGCACGAACACGTCCTCACCCGCGACACCCTCTACCTGCTCTCCAAGGACGGCGGCGGCTCCGCCGCCGGCGTCATCGCCGGACTGGCCGACGGCACGATGCGGGCGGGAGTGATGGCTGCCGAACGCATGGGTGGACGTCTCGACCCGCCGATGACCGCCGTCCTCGACGAAGCGGCCAACGTCTGCCGTATCTCCGACCTGCCCGACCTCTACAGCCACCTGGGATCCCGCGGGATCAACGTCGTGACACTCCTGCAGAGTTACCGGCAGGGCAGCCGCGTATGGGGCGAGGCCGGAATGGACGCCCTGTGGAGCGCCGCGACGATCAAGCTCCTCGGCGCCGGCCTCGACGACGCGGACTTCGTCGACAAAGTCTCCAAACTCGTCGGCCAGCACGAGGTGAGCACCCTCAGCACCTCACGCAGCAAAGACGGCACCTCCCGGTCGGTCTCCTACCGCCTCGACCCCATCCTGCCGCCAGATCGCATCCGCGCCCTGCCCAAGGGGACCGCGCTGCTCCTGGCCACGGGGGTCAAACCGGCCCTGATCCGGTTGCGGCCCTGGTACAAGGAGCCTGGCGCAGCCGCCATCTCAGCCGCGGCAGCCGCGGAGGCCGAAGCGATCACCCGGCGCGCCGCGCTGAAGTGGGCAGGTCATGGCATCGAGCACTGACCGCAAAACCACAGGCACCGACGGTGCGGCGCTCGACCTCCAGCACCAAGGAACCGTAGACATGACCACGCCGAACCCTTCGACGGGGGCAGACGGCTGGACGCGTGCCGCGCCGCTTCCGCCGCCCAGCCAGACCGGTCCTCCGACCGCCGAGCCAGCTACCGACCGGACCCCTTCGCCCTCGCCGCCTGGGGAGTCCTTGCCGATGCCGCCTCATTGGGGCGACTTCTTGTTCGAAACGCTGGCCTCGCCGCCTGTCTCCGCTGCGCCGACAACGGACACAGAACTGGCCGGGACGCCCGAACCTGTGGACAGCGCAGTGCGGGCGCCGGACGAGGCTCCATCCGCCGCACAAGTACCGCCGGTGGAGGACAACACGACGGATACGGCGGCTGACCTGCTGGACCTGTCGGACCTGGACCCGCTCCCCCCGGACCCGCCCTTCATCCTCTACAAGGCCGGAGCAGAGTTCGATTCGGCCGTCGCCGATCTCACCATGTGGGTCCATGGACTGCTTCTTCCGGTCTACGGCAGGGAAGTCTCCTCCATGGCTCCCTGGTGCACTCGCTGGTGGGAGCACCTGGAAGTCGTCGCACAGCTCTATGGCTTGTGGATGGCCTGGCAGGAATTGACCGGGAGTAAAGCGCCGCTGACCGGTCCGGCCGCCTGGCACCGGGACTACCTCATGCCTGTGATGGCCTCTTTGCGTGACCCGTCCGGTCCCTTTGCGGGATGCAAGCCCGGACAGCACCGGGCGAAGGAACCGCCCCCGACCGGCGAACCGTGACGGCAATCCTTCGACAGCATCCGCGCGCCGGCGAGGAACCAGGCGCGCGGCGCGGCCTGGCGATACCGCCCCACGCCGACAGACCCACCGACCCCGAAGAAGGCCACGTGATGGAGCATCGCGAGCGACCTGCCCGCCGCACCGGAAGACGGGCCCCGGCGACCCCGGAGGTCGTCGGGGCCCGCGCACCTGGCGGCCGCCCGGCCCACGGCGGACCCACCCTCCGCCGTCACGACAACCGTTCCACCTCAAGACACGGAACCTGCGGCGCCTTCGGCCTGAGCGCCCACGGAACGCTCCGGTGAAGGCGTCGCACCGGCCTGCGGCTTCGGGCACCGATGTGTGGGCCGGCGGCCCGCCCCGGATACCGCAGATCGACGCCTTGAAGGGATTCGCCCTGCTCGGCATCTGCGTGGTCAATGCCCCTATTCTGGCCGGAGCCTGGGACCTGACATCCGGCCCAGGTACGACAGCCGCCGACCGCACCATCGCATGGCTGGTGACAGCCCTGTTCACGACCAAGTTCTATCTGATCTTCTCGTTTCTGTTCGGCTACAGCTTCGTCCTCCAGGAAGCGGCG
The DNA here is from genome assembly GCF_031456635.1 of Streptomyces sp. 3330. Lineage (NCBI taxonomy): Bacteria > Bacillati > Actinomycetota > Actinomycetes > Kitasatosporales > Streptomycetaceae > Streptomyces > Streptomyces sp. 3330. The sequence goes on along the minus strand of NZ_JAVDVA010000051.1, from coordinate 11,944 downwards.
GCCGACCGGGACGGCATTTGCTTCGCCCGCCGCCACGGGCGCCGCTTCCTGGGTCTGTTCCTGATCGGCCTCGCCCACGCCGCGCTGCTGTACCCGGGCGACATCCTGATGACGTACGCGGTCCTCAGCGTGGCGCTATTTGCCGCACGCAGGCTCGGAACGCGGACAATCTTGCGCACGGCGGCCCTGCTGGTCGTCTTCTTGACGGCTGTCTTCCTCACCGTCGGCGTGACGGTTCTGCGGCTGGACGATCCCGGGCGCGTCACGGAGGCGGCGGCCGCAACTGCCAGACGCATTGCGGCGTACCGGGGCGGGCCCCTCTCTGTCGTCCACGCCAACATCACGGCCTACCGCGAGACGCTCGGCAGTGCGATTGTCTACGCAGTGCACCTCCTCGCGGCCGCCCTTGCAGGCTTCGCCGCAGGCCGCCGAGGTCTGCTCAAGGAGCCCGGCGCCTCCCGCGCCCGGACATCAGCCGTCCACAGACTGCTTGTGACCGGTCTGCTGGTCGGCCTGCCGGGTGGCGTCCTCACCGCCATGTGCACCCACGGCCCGCTCGACGGCCGCTTCTACTACCTCGGCCAGGCCGCGGACATCCTCACAGCACCCGCGCTCGCCGCCGCCTACGCGGCCGCGCTGCTGCTCACGCTGCGCGGCAGGCACGGCCCGCAGATTGCCAGGACATTGGCCCCGGCCGGCCGCATGTCGTTGTCGAACTACCTGATGCAGTCGGTCGTCCTGGCGTTCGTCTTCACCGGCTACGGCTTCAGGCTCTACGGCACGGTCGGACCGGCCGTGCTGACGGGTGCCTGCGTGGCATTGTGGGCCCTCCAGTTGGCCTTCTCCGCGCGGCTCATGGCCTTCACCCGCTACGGTCCCGCCGAACTGTTACTGCGCCGGATGACGCTCGGCCGAACCGTCCTGCGAGCGGTCCGGGCCACTGGCCGGCCCACCTACCCGGACACAGACGGAGCAGGCGCGAAAGGCCCGAGCTCCGTGCCGTGGCGACGGAATGGCTGAAGGATTTCGCGTCGAGTGACCGTGCACGTCGTCCGCGGTGGTGACGGCCTCGAGCGGCACACCGCTTTCGTTACACCCGTCACCGGCGGTTGCAGCACGACGCCTGTCGGCCACGCCTGGCCAGGGAACCGCAACAAGTCTGTGCGACGAGCTCTGTGGACCCGGAACTGAACTCGCCATCTACATACGACGTTGCCTAGAGGACAACACCGCTGATCTTCGCTCTGTTCACTTTTACGTCCGCGTAACTGTCCGCCTGAAAGGAAGAACACCGATGACCACGCCTCCAGGACCTCCCCTCGAACCCAGTCGGGACTCGTTCCCCTCCCCAGCGTCCCAGGAAGCGTCGGTCTCCTGGGGGCCTTCCGCCTCCACGAACCGGCCCACCCGCGTGATGAGCGCGTTGTCCCGGGTATTCGCCGAACTTGGCGAACGAGTGGAAAAGCGGACCGTGCTCGAAGGGATCGCCCGCTTCGTCGCGCGACAGCTGACGCGACTCGGAGAACGGGTGGAGGGCCGTGCTGACGTCCTGCGGGCGGCCGCGATGCGGAACGAGGCTCCGCCATCACCGCTCCGTAGAGCAACGTCCGGTCTGCTGAAGTCGATGGCCGGCGGGGCGGACGCTGCGGGCGACCGGCTGGAAAGCCGGGCGGCACGGCGTGGTCCTCTGAAGGGAGCTGTCGATGCGCTACGTCGGGGGGCGTCGGCCGGTGCTCTGGGCCTGAGTGAAGGACTGCGACGCTTCGCCGAACGGATGGCACCCCAGCCTCCGGTACCTCAGACGATGCCCGTGCAAGCTCCCACGACCGCTCCTGCCCCCGCCCCTGCGCCAAATCCGGTCTTCGACCGAGAGTTCGACGACTACGTTCTGAGGGCGATGCGGGAATTCGGCGGTGACGCTTCTGCCACGGTCACGGCGCCCGCTCCCGCCCCGGCCGAGCCCCAGAAGACGCAAAGCGTGGCTCCCGCCAGCCCAGCGGGACCGGTCACACGGAGCGCCACGGGCGCTGACATCGGCATCTCCGGCGTCGCTGCGCTGCGTTCGCACGGCACCGCCGAGACCAGAAGCGCCGCTGTCGGTGAGGCGGGACCGAGCAGCCGACCCGCGTTCTCCGAGTCTGCCAAAGTAGCGCGCAGGAGGTAGCCGCTCTCTTGGAGGGTTCCGGCAGCCGGCGAGGCCTCGTCCTCGTCGTAGGGTCGCGCACCGGAGTGGGCGGCGGAACAAGACGAGAGACCCCGCTCGCACAAGCCGGTCGGAATACAGCAGGCACCAGACGGAATGTGTCCCGCACGGCCCTCGGGCCGTGCGGGACACATTCCGTCTGGCCGTCACACGCAAGCGTGGTTCAGGACCTTCTGCAGCGCCTGGAGCCCGTAGTGGACGCGCGACTTCAGGGTGCCCTTCGGCACACCCAGCACGTGCGCGGCCTCCTCCAGGGTGAGGCCGCGGAAGTACACCTCGAATAGGGCCTGGCGGTGTGCGGCGGACAAGGTGGCCAGCCCGTCCCGTACGACCATCGCGGTCAGCACCTCTTCGCTTGCGTCCAGCTCGGCCGCCTCAAGTTCCATCCACAGAGCCCCGTCGACTTCCTGCGGCCGGGTCTTGCTACTCCGGTACCCGTCGATCACCAGATTCCTTGCGACCCGGAACATCCATGGACGCAGAACAGCGTTCCCAGTGCAGCCGTAGGTGCGCCAGCATCGCAACAGAGTCTCCTGCACGATGTCCTCGGCCTGGACTGGATCACCCCTCAGGAGGCGGCTCACGTACGCGTGCAGAGCGAGCACCTGCTTTTGGTGGTCCGCACGGTCTTGCTCGGCAGCCGGCGTTGATGATCCGTCGGACCCCATGAACGTCCAACTCATGCTCACTCCTAATGGTGTCCTGATCCCGCCTGGGTTCCGGCACCTGCAGAGAATTACCGCCCTCCCGAGTACACGGCGGCAGAATCGGGCGGTATAGGGCACTGAAAAGGGCCGGTGATCCAAAGGGGAAGTAAAGGTCAGGGGAAGCCCGTTTTGATTCGGGCGGTGGCGCAGGGTGTCATTTCCAAAAATAGACTTCCCCCACCACGTCGTGATAGACGGAAAGGACGGGTGAGGAGGAATTCTTCATTCTCGGGACGTCATCTGCTCTCCGGTAAAATGCGACATGCCGTATACGGGAAAGCGGCGGCGAAAGCACCGTCGCTCAGGTCTACGGCTCGACCCTGGAGCCCAGTTCACCTACGGCGGATCCTTTTTCCGCAGCAGCTTCCGTGCACGGCGGCAGAGCCTGCTGCTGGTGGTCCCCATGGCCACTGTCGGCGGGACCGGAGAATCCGCGGTGGACAGCGGAAGCTGTGACGTGCCGGGCCCGTCCAGAAAGAGGCCGGTGACCCGCTTCGGCGGCACCGACATCTGCATGTTCATGGCTGAGCGCGCGGTTGACGGTGCGCCGAGCGCCGGGGAGAGGCTCGCTGCACGGCGGTGTTGAGGCGCATCGTCACCGTGGGCCAACACAGTGAAAGGCCAGTTCGGCCAGGGCCCCTGCGTTCGCAGATCTGGATGACCCATTGGGCACGGGCACGGGGCGCATGGGCGCGGTCAGTGCGAGGGCGGGGCTTGCAGCGACTCATACGCCACCCCCCGCTCCGTGAGAGGGAGGTGCATTCCGATCCGCGAAGTCCGGCGCAGCAGCCGGCAACGCCTCGCTGACGCGGTCGCTTTCGGAGTGCCGTGCGGCAGGCCGACGGCGGAACCGTCCTGCCGCCCTACCTTGTCGGGGGCCGCCAGCCCACATGGAGGAGACCGGCGATCGCCCGGGTGTGGGCGGCAGCCACCGAGGTACCGAGCCGCGTCGAGCGGCCACACGGGCGCGGGCCCCACCGTCGCGTTCGAGACCCGCCTTCGGCGGTAGACGCCGATCCATCGCGATCCGGCAACGCCGGAAGCGGAGGTCGCTTCGGCCGACACCGCGTACACGATGAGAGCGAACACGGCCGCCGGAGGTGGAGCACTCCGCACGAGCCACGGTTCCGGGACCTCGCCCGGCTGCTCCAGCGGGACGGGACCTTCTCGAGTACGGCCCGCGGTGGCTTCTGCACCGTCAAGAGAAGGCGCATGCGGAGACGATGCACGCGCCTTCCACACAGATCATGCGCCGCCGTGGAGTCCATCCACTGAGCGTTTTAAGCGTTGCCGCTCCAGGGTGAGGACTGCCTTGGTGATGGCAGACATGCGGTTGGGGCTGATGCGGGATCTGCGGAAGATCTGCCAGGACTTCAGTCGTGCCATACCGCGTTCGACAGGTGCCCGAGCTGCGGCCAGGACCCGGTTGGCGGTGCGCTGGGTGAGGGTGAGTTCACCGCCCGGCGGGCGTTTGAGTCCGGTGGTGAACCAGGGGCCGCGCCCTGGTAGGCGCGGTCGGCGAGGATCGGGACGCCCTGGCGTTCGCAGATCCTGATGATGTGATGACTTCGGGCTGCGGTCAGGTCGTGGGTGCGGCCCGGCAGAGCCGGTGAGATCCACAGCACCTCGCCGGCGGGGTCGGTGACGACCTGGACGTTCACGCCGTGCCGTCGGTGCTTGGCCGAGTAGTCGGCACGGCTGTCGCCGACGCGGTCGCACTCGGCGAGAGTGCCGTCCAGCAGGATGAACTCCGGATCATGCTCTCACGCAGAGTCTTGAGCAGGCCCGGGGCCCGTTCGGCGAACAGGCAGGTCACGGCCACGACGTAGGCATGGGCAGTGCCGACGGATATCCCGAAGCCGGCCGCGATCCGGGCGATGTCGTGGTGGCGTAGGTACACCAGAGCGACGAGCGCGCGCTGGTGCGGCGGGCGTTTGAACCTGCGGTCGCCCTCACGGGTGACGATGAGCATGGTGACCCACTCGACCAGGGCATGCGGGAGGTCGAGTGCGGCAGGATATGGAACCAACAGGGCTCCTGTGCCGGTGGGTTGAGACGTCGAACATCTCCCCCAACGGCACGGGAGCCCTGTGCGTTGCGGTCCTCACCTCAACCTCACCGGCCTCACCCGATCAGTGGCCTCGTTGAAAACGCTCACTCGAAAGCCGTACCCGTCGCGTTCCGAGCGCACCGTCGAGATCCCTTCAAACCTTCCGATCAAGAGGAACGGGTTCCAGGAGGTGGTCAGGCAGGCGCTCTCTGTCTGCTCTGATCCACAGAAGTCCGGGCCAAAGAGCAAAGAAGATCGATGAAGTTCCTGCGAAAACCAATGCGAAGGCTGGGCTGTACAATTCGCTCAAACCGCCCGCGAATGCTGTCCCCAGGCCCTGGGCGGTGAGATTCATGGCGGAGGAGACGCCCATACCCTGGGCCCGCTTGCTGTCAGGTAGCAGTTCAATCAGAGTCGACACCGATATTACTACCTGTATGCACCACAGTGCGTTGCTGAGAGCAAACGCCATCATGGCAAGGTATATCCCGACCCCCTGTATGCAGAGGGTGATCAGCGGAAGGCCGGCCGTACAGCATATAATCGGCAAATATGCCGCGTGACGATCCTTCGGTACAAAGCGATGGAACGCCCATAGCCCTACCACCGCTCCGATGCCGGTACTGGCCAGCAAAGCTCCCACCCATATTTTTCCGTAACCGAGCGCGCTGACGTACGGAGCCGCGACAGCTTCGGGAGCTATGTAAAAGAATCCTAGAAAAGTAGTCAAGAAAATAGCGCGTCGGCGCGGCTCTTCCCACAGGAGCCGGGTGGCGCTCCCCACGGATCCAGTAGCTTTCGCTGCACCGGGAGAGGCTCTCTTTGTGACGAAGCACAGATAAAGCGAGCATGATGCGAAGAACGTGGCGGAATTGAAAACGAGGCACACTTGCGGCGTGAGGACCGAAGAAATGAACCCGCCGCCCGCAAAGCCGAGAATCTGAGCGGCCTGTGTGGTGACCTGCCTGATCGACATCGCAACGGGGTATTGATTGGAATTCAGGATGTCACGTAGCAGTGCAAGCTGTGCCGCTTTGTAAGGTCCGCCCAGGAAAGACATGACAGAGACGAGAGCGCACAAACCGGGAAGCGGCATGCCGGGAATGGTCATTGCTCCGACAACTACGGCACGGGAGGCATCCGCGAGGATAATCACTGAGCGGCGGGGGTGTCTGTCTGCAATGGCAGAAAGTGCCAGCGCGCCCAGAACACTCGGGACGTACGTCAACGCGTAGGCGAGGCCTGTCAAGGCTGCAGAATTCGTATGATCAAAAACCAGGATCGCCAGAGCGACCCGTGCAAGCTGGTCGCCGAAGTACGAAAGAAGCTCAGCGAGCCACGTCGCACGAAACTCTGCCGACGAAAACGGGGAGAGCTCACCCTGTGTATAGGTCGGCATGTGTCTCTCCTGCCTTTGCGCCCGCATGCCGGACGTCATCCGAAATTGCATCTCACACTTGGCGACTAGGTATCTGGCCTGGCGTACGGAGTTTCTGCGAGGCCACTGCGCACGCCAGGCCTAGTCGATTTACCAGTCGGCCTTGGTCATTGCTGGTCACCCCTTCCTCAATAGAAGCTGCACGGACGTCAAAAATTGCATCAAAGGCGAGCCGCAATAGCAAGGTGACTTGCATCACATCGGATTATGGAATTTGCGTGCCACTTTCCTGAACCACGGTGCCATCACGACCCTTCGGGCGAGGTGCAGAATTTCATGAGCGGCCGTGCGGTTCAGCGTGATCACGTCAAACTGCTCTGTGGGCGCTCCTGCTGGCCCTGTCGGGCGGCGAATGTCGGAGCGGTGCCAAAAAAGGCAGGACTCCGGGAGAATCCGGATCTTGTCACGGCTGCGCCTGCTCGATGCACGACCTGTTCTGAAAGATTCTGAAGGAAGAAACCTTGTCGTTGAAGTTCTCTGCTACAAGCCTGGGGTCGAAGTCATTCACGTCATCAACCTCGACTCCAGGACCGACCGCGAAGCTGGGGCCTCTAAAATTGGGATCCCTGTAGAAACATATTTGAAAATGAGTGTGACTGTTGATGATGGACGAAATGCTGTCGTTGAAAATTCCTCCCTTGTATGCGGCCAGATCCTCGATAATCGTAGGCGCCACTGAACATTCTCCAAGGAGAGTACTGTCAGTGCAAATAACAATGGTGTCAATTGGCTCGCCCGGAACCTCGGAGCCATCTTTTGTAGTGATACCAGTGGAGTCGCTGGCGGCACGGGCCCTGCTCTCGAAGCCATCGCTCCCTTCTCCGCTTCCGCATGCCGACAAGATTAGGCAGGCGGACGAGACGGCAATCCCAGAAATGAACTTGAATGTGCGAGTCATTTTGGCTCCAAGGAATTGGAAGGTCTTTATACCGCATCGGGCTGTAGTTCATTTACAGCGGTATACGGACAGCTCGGCCAATGGGTTCACTGGACTGCTGCAGGATGCCTACCGGCCACGTGCGGACTCACGGGACGCGCGGGTGAGGCCTCACACCGTTGACCGAGTCGCCTGACATGCCGATTGCGCTGTTCGGGCTCTTGCGGCAACCTGCCCTACCGCCTGATGAGCTCAAACGAGGACGGCGGGAGAGCATCTGAGGGCTCGACTCCGCTCGACGTCCACTCGGGCCGCTGTGGCACATCTTCCGCACGACAGGTAGACGGACACGCCCCCTCCCTCGGCCACTTGTGAAACTTGGTCACCGAAAATTGAACTGCCGGAAGCCCGGGCGACGTGTCCGTCACGTGCATGTCCGCAAACCGCGCAGCAGCGGGCCCCGCCAGTGGGCCAGACCGCTGAGACAGCACGGCGGACTCTGTGGTGGAGGGCCCGAGCGGCCTCTGGGGAAGGTGCATTCGGTGAGCGGCAGCACAGGTGACTCGTCCGGACGGCCCGTCGCGAGACAAGCAGGCATCGCTGGGCAGATTCCAGCAGCGACGCCGCACGGAGGGAAACCGGCCTGGTCCGCCACGGACCCCGAAGCGGGCAACGACGGTTGGGCGGCGTATCGCTGCTTGCCTTGGCCGAGGACGACTGCCCTGCGCCGCGAAGGACATACAGCCCGGTGACTCCTCCCCGAGCGCCGTCGGCTGCAAGCCCTCCACCCTGGGGTGCCGCGGCCATCCGACTCACACCATCACGCAAACACGCGCTGAAGAAAGCCCATGGCAGCACCTTGGGGAGCCCTCAGCGCGCTGCCCTCCCTGGACCGCACCAGTAGGGGAGGGGAGCCCTTACGGACAGCGACCATGGCCGCCCGGAAAGGCGGTCCGACAGCCGAGCAGCGGCCACCTTCCTCACCACACGATCACGCAGGCAGCCTTCCGCAGGAGCCGATCCCGATGCACGCCATGAAAATCTCGTTTCTCATACACAACGCCTACGGAATAGGAGGAACCATAACCACCACGTTCAACTTGGCCCGAGCGCTGGCAGACCGGCACGACGTCGAGATCATCTCCGCTCTCCGGCACCGGGAACGACCGAACCTGACACTCGACCCGCGCGTGCGCCTTCGGCCCCTGGTGGATTTGCGCCACGAGAAGGACAGCCCCCGGCACCTGACACCGGCCAAGATCTTCCCCTCCTCCGAGTACCGCTACCGGCAGTACAGCGCCCTCACCGACGAACGCATCGGCGAAGCACTGGCGGCACTCGACGCCGACGTCGTCGTGGGCACTCGCCCGGGCCTCAACGTCCACCTGGCCCTTCAGGCGCCCTCCCGGACGGTGCGCATCGGACAGGAGCACCTCACACTCGGCAACCATTCGCCACGGCTCCGCAACGCGCTGCGGCGGGTGTACCCCCGCCTGGACGCGATCACCCCCGTCACAGAGGCCGACGCCTCCGCCTACCGCCGCAGGATGCGGCTGCCGGGCGTACGGATACAGGCACTGCCCAACAGCGTCCCCGACCCGGCACTCCCCCCCTCGGACAGCCGCGAACGCGTGATCATGGCCGCCGGCCGGCTGGTGCCGGTAAAACGGTTCGACCTGCTCATCGATGCTTTCGCCGCAGTCGCGGCCGAGCGTCCCGACTGGACGCTGCGCATCTACGGCAAGGGCGAAGAGTCGCAGCGGCTGCGCAGGCTCATCGACCGGCTGGGGCTGTACAACCACGTCTTCCTGATGGGTGCGGTAACCCCCATGGAAGCCGAGTGGGTCAAAGGCTCGATCGGAGTGGCGACGTCCAACTTCGAGCCGTTCGGCATGACCATCGTCGAAGCCATGCGCTGCGGTCTGCCCGTCGTCAGCACCGACTGCGCGTACGGCCCCGGCGAAATCATCACCCCCGGCGAAGACGGCCGACTGGTTCCCGTCGGAGACCGGGACGCCCTGGCTACAGCCTTGCTGGACCTCGTACGCGACGACGAGCTGCGCCGCAGAATGGGACATGCGGCACGGGAGAACTCACGGCGATACGCCCCCGCGCCCGTCGTGGCCCAAGCAGAGCAGCTGTTCGAGGAACTGCTGGCGGCCCGCCGTGACGGCCGTCCGCCGACAGGCAGGACGCGCCACGCCTTGGCGAATGCCGGTCACGGGTTCAAGGACACCATGCTTGTCGCCGCCAGCAACGTCGTGCGAACCGCACGAAAGGCACGGCGATGAGGAGCGGCGACAGCAACAACATGAACAGATCAGCGGGGGTGGTGGGAGTGACAGAACAGGTCCGCGCGGATGTGACCGTGGACGAGAAAGGGCGATTTGTCATAGGCGTACGGTCGCCGCAGTCTGGCTTTTCTCGCCCCCGACTGCTGCTTCGACAGCGCCCGGACAAGGGAGAGCCGCTGCGCCCCGGCCGCGTCGTCGCGCTCGAACCCGCAGGCCGCGACGAGTGGCGAGGCGTGCTGGAGACAGTCCCAGCCCTGGAGGAAGGCCGCTGGGATGCCTACCTCATGGGTCCGTCGGAAGAGAATCACATACCCTTGCTGCCCGGCCTGCGCGATCTGCGCGCGCTCGTGTCCGGCAGGCACGACAGCCACTCAGCGCCACTGGCGGTGCGCATCCCGTACGTCACCAAGGACGGCAGGCTCGCCGTACGCGCCTGGCTTCGGGACACGCACGCGGAAGCCGGCCGGATCGATGTCACGGGTGGCCTGATGACCGTGGAGGTACGGCTGTTCGGCACCTGGCTGGGGGACGGTGCGTCAGTATCGCTGAGCCGGCGGAGACCAGAAGCCGTCGTACGGCAGATCCCTCTACGCACCGACAGGGGCCAGGAGTTCTCGTTCACCATCGGCCACCAGGAGCTCGTGGCGCACGATGCGGAGCCTGAAGCCGGGCCAGCGCCGGTCGTATGGGAGATGCACGTTCACCCAACTGTCGACGCCCCGGGCATCAGAGTGGCCCGGTTGTTGGACGACGTCGCCGACCGTAAGGCGGTCTTCGTCTACCCGGCCACTGCACTCGCCGGCGGTTACACCGCCCGTCCTTATTACACGGTCGACAACGACCTCTCCGTAGAAGTCACCGCAGCGCCGGCCCAATGACCACCATGGACCGGCGGCCCGAGAATGACTGTGAGGCCGAATCCGAAGCTGCCGGTGCCTTCAAGTACCGGCAGCGGCCCGGCACCGCATCACCTGCAAAGCATCGAGACCTCGCAACGACTCGGCCGTCACCCTTGTGCGTCGAACGCCCCATGGCCTGGCTCGCCGGATGCCGACGCCTGCACCGCAGCTACGAACGGAAAGCCGACCACTTCCCGGCCCTCCCCATGACCTCTTCGAGCGGGACGCAAGTACTTTCAGGTTGGGAGTTCACAGAGTTCTTCGACCTCGTGGGCCCAAACGGGGCGCTGGTGTCACACAGGTCGACCAGCGTCATGCAGTTGCAGGTCAGTGAGCGTTTTCAGTGTGGCCACTGATCGGGTGACGGGGGCGGTGCGAGGTCGGGGTGCGCAACGGACAGGGCTCCCGTGCCGTTGAGGGAGGTGTTCGACGTCTCAACTCAGCAGCACAGGAGCCCTGTTGGCTTCCTATCCTGCCGCACTCGACCTGCCCCACGCCTTGGTCGAGTGGGTCACGATGCTCATCGTCACCCGTGAGGGTGACCGGCGGTGCAAACTCCCGCCGCACCGCCGTGCGCTGGTCGCACTCGTGTACCTGCGCCGCCATGACACCCTCGCCCGTATCGCCAGAGCCTTCGGGATATCCGTCGGCACCGCACACGCCTATGTCACCGCGGTCACTGGTCTGCTCGCCGAGCAGGCCCCCGGCCTGCCGAAGACGCTGCGCGTGCACGACCCGGACTTCGTCCTCCTGGACGGCACGCTCGCCGAGTGCGACCGCGTCGGCGACGCCAGGGCCGACTACTCCTCGAAACACAAGCGGCACGGGGTGAACGTGCAGGTCGTCACGGACCCGGCCGGTGAGATTCTGTGGCTGTCGCCGGCACTGCCGGGCCGGACCCACGATCTGACGGCCGCCCGCACCCACAAGATCCTCGGGATCTGTGCGCGCCAGGGCGTCCCGATCCTCGCCGACATGGCCTACATCGGTGCGGGCGACTGGGTCACCACCGCCAAGCGCCGCCCGCCAGGCGGTGAACTCACCCTCACCGAGCGGACCGAGAACCGGGCCCTGTCCGTGGCCCGGGCACCTGTCGAACGAGGCATGGCACGGCTGAAGTCCTGGCAGATCTTCCGCAGATCCCGCATCAGCCCCAACCGCATGAGCGTCATCACCAAGGCCGTCCTCACCCTGGAGAAGCAACGCTGAAAACGCTCACTGAGCGTTTTCAGAGTGGCCACTGATCGGGTGACGGTGGTGCAGGCGCAACGCACGAGGCGCCTGTGCCGTTGAGGGAGGTGTTCGACGTCTCAACTCAGCAGCGCAGGTGCCTCGTTGGTTCCCTATCCTGCCGCACTCGACCTGCCTCACGCGCTGGTCAAGTGGGTAACCATGCTCATCGTCACCCGTGAGGGTGACCGCCGCTGCAAGCTCCCGCCTCACCAGCGTGCTCTCGTCGGCCTGGTCTACCTTCGC
>NZ_JAVDVA010000050.1:0-29758 GCF_031456635.1 Streptomyces sp. 3330 | reverse complement strand
CCGCAGGCTTCGGCGGTGACGTCGAGGAGCTGGCCGTAGAGGACTTCGGTGCGCAGGGCCGACCAGACGGGGGCGACGCGGTCCTGGGCCGGGGCGGGGAGTCCGCTGTCGTGCAGGAGGTCGTCGGCCCAGCCCTGGGCGAGGTCGCCGGTGAGGATGGCGGTGCCGGTGCCGAACAGGTCCGCGTCGCCGTTCCAGCAGCGTTCGCGGTGGCGGCGGGCGAACAGCACATGGGCGGCCGGAGCGCCCCGCCGTGTCGGTGAGGCGTCGATGACATCGTCATGGATGAGGCCGTACGCGTGGAACAGTTCCAGCGCGGCGCCGATCTGTATCACCGCCTGTGCGGTGTCGCTGTCCGGGTCGCCGCCGGCGCCGAGCCAGCCGAGCCAGGCGAAGGTGGGGCGGACGCGTTTGCCGCCGCGCAGGACGTAGCTCTCCAGTTCGGTGACCACGTCGGCGCAGGCGGGGCCGATGGCCGCGGCTTCGTCGCGGCGGGCGGCGAAGAACCGGCGGAGCGCGTCCTCGACGGCCTCCGCGGGACTGGTCCGGGTGCTGTCCATGCCCTCAACTTCCCTGGTTCTCTTCGGAGTCGGACAGCGGCATGTGGCCTTCGGCCCGGGCTGCCGCTGGTAGGACGACCGGCTCCTGCAGATCTCCTCGCCGGTCGAGGACGGGGCGATGCGGTGGACGAACCCGTCGTCGGAAAGTGTGGTGCGGGACGCTCCCCGGGAACCTGCCGGTCTCGGCGCCGTTCGGCACGGCAGGATCCGTCGGATCCGAGGCGATGACGCCGCAAGCGGTACCGCTCGATCTCCCGCGGGGCTCGTGCGTCCCGGACCCCGAGTATCGGCCCCCGGACTCGAGCCACGGTCGAGTCCCGGCGCGGGACGGGCGGCCGGCAGCGGTCGTCTCAGGCCGACTTCGCCACTTCCCGGGGCTGCGGCCGCCAGTCCAGCGACGGCGCCTGGTTGAGGATCTGCTGCTCCAGCAGCTGCAGCGCCGGCCGCGGATCGACGCCCAACTCGTCCGCCAGCCGCTTTCTGTTGGTGCGCAGCACCGCCAGCGCGCCGGCCTGCCGGCCCGCCCGGTACAGGGCAAGGCTCAGCAGCTCACAGCCGTACTCGCGCAACGGGTGGGCCTGGATGAAGGCCTCGAGCTCGGCCACCGCGATCTCGTGGGCGCCGGCCGCGAGCAGCGCCGCGCAGCGCCCCTCGACCACGGACAGCCGCAGCTCCTCCAGCCGCGCCACGTCGGGCCGCACACAGGCGGTGTCGGCCACCTCGGCGTAGGCCTGCCCGCGCCACAGCGCCAGCGCCGCCTCGAACTCGCCGACCGCGCGCCGCGGATCGCCCCAGTCCAGCGCCTGCCAGCCGGCGACGGCCTGTTCGCCGAAGCGGTGCACGTCGACCTCGACGACCCGGCTGTCCAGCAGATAGCCGCGCCCGTAGGTGCGCAGCACCCTCGGCGCGGTCCGCGGCGCACGGCCGGGCTCCAGCACGCGCCGCAGGTTGGCGACGTAGGCCTGGAGCGAGGCGATCGCCGACGGCGGCGGGCTCCCGGCCCACAGCTCCTCGACGATCACGTCGACGGCCACCGGCTCGCCGACCTTGCTCACCAGCAGGGCCAGCAGCGCGCGCTGCTTGGGCGCTCCGGAGTCGACGAGGCGGCCGCCGACGACCGCCTCGATCGGGCCCAGCGCGCGGAACTCGACCATGGGGCGCGGAGGTTCGGGAATCCGCGGCGGTCGCTCCGGGGCCCACCGGGGGTCCGCCGCCCGTCCGGGTGGTGCGGCCGCCATGTGCCGGCCGCCGTTGGTGACACTCCGTGTGACGCCGTTCGGGAGCTCGGGCTCCCGGGCCACATACCCCCGCAGCGCCTCGTTGGTGCGGCGAAGCTCCCGAACCTCGCGCTCCAACTCCGCGATGCGCCACGCATCCGGACTGCCGGGCTCGTCCGCCATCGCTGAACTCCCCATTTCCTGGCCTGGTGTGGTCGGCGGCCGGGCGTCGGACGGTGCCCGGCCGACTGCCGGGCGGCGGCCCTGCCGGGCCGCATCCGGTCACCGGACGCCCGGTGGAGGGTGGCGGACGCCTGTGCTGCGACAACGTTTCCTGACCACCTGCCGGTGTCCCCCTCGCGGCGTCGGGCAGTCAGTGCCCTGGCCACTGAGCGCGACCCTACGAGCCGGAGGTCGTCGCGCCAAGCGACCACCAGGTAGGACCGAGCCATTGCCCATCGATCCTCCAGCCGCTCTCAGGGGACCTTCCCCGACGCCGCGCAGCGCCCCGGGGGGCCGACCCGCGCCGGCGCGGCTGGCGGCGGCCGTCGCGACCGCCGGCCCCCGGGAAGGCTCGCGGGATCCGGCCACGAAAGCCGGTCACAGGATGCGGCCGCAGGGCGGCGCGGGCGGGCAGCGGCGAGCCCCGGCGCGCCCCGCCTGACAGACGGCTCCGAGCGGGCGGACCGGTGCGCGCGGCCGGCCCTGATGCCCCGCGCCGCGGTCACGCCGGCCGTCGCCCCGAGCCCCGGCCGGCGTCCGCGACGGGTCGGCAGGCCTGCCGTCGCACGCCGAACTCCCGCCCTTCGAGGGGACGTTGCTCCGCCTCAAGGGCCGGCCGCAGCCCCCGGCCGGGCACCACCGCCCCGCGAGGCGCCGCAGGCCCGGCCGGGGCCACCGGCCGGGGCCCGCGCGTCCGGCCGCGGTCGTCGGCGGCCGGACCCGCGGGGGAGGGGAGGGGTGGCTCCGGCGGGGGAGATGCGGGCGGGCGGGTCCGGTGCGGACCCGCCCGCTGCGCGCTGCCCCGGGGGGAGGTGCCCCGTCGGTTCAGTCCAGGACGATGATGTCCAGGCCGGTCAGGTCGGCCCGCAGGTCGATGGCGCTGATCAGGCCGTCGGTGATCCGGAAGAGGAACACCCCTCGCGGCACGCCGTCCTGGACGTAGGCCAGTCCGGCGCGCCCGTCGACGAGGGCGGGCACCGGGGCCAGGGTGAAGCGGGTGAAGGCGCGGGTGACGGCGTCGGCGCCGCGGATCTCGTCGGGCACGTCCATGCCCGTGGCCACGCCCATCCGCACGGCCGCCCGGTCGGCGCGGACCACGATGTCCGGGGCGAGCACGGCCAGCAGCGCCTCGAAGTCGCCCTCGCGGGAGGCGGTGAGGAAGGCGTGGATGGAGTCGGCCTGGGCGGCGTCGGCGCTCTCGTCCTGGACCGGGAGGCTCTGCGGGGCGGCGCCCGCGGCCTGCGCGCCGCCGTCCTGCTGCTGGAAGCGCCGGCGGGCCCGGCTGGCCAGCTGGCGGGCCGCGGCCGGGGTGCGGTCCATGATCGCCGCGATCTCCTCGAAGGGCACCGCGAACATGTCGTGCAGCACGAACGCCAGCCGCTCGGCGGGCGTGAGCGTGTCGAGGATGAGGAACATGGCGGCGCCGACCGACTCGGCGAGCAGCGCCTCCTGCTCCGGGTCGGCCACCGTGCCCAGCCGGTGCGAGCCGTCGTCCTCGGGGACGTCCACGAGATCCTCGCGGCGCGACTTGCGCGACTGGAGCATGTTCAACGACACGCGGGCCACGATGGTGGTGAGCCAGCCGCTCATGTTCTCCACCGCGGCGGCGTCCGAGCGGGTGACCCGGAGCCAGGTCTCCTGCACGGCGTCGTCCGCCTCGGTCAGCGAGCCGAGCACCCGGTACGCCACCGCCCGCAGACGGGGGCGGTCGCTCTCGAACCGAGCGGCCAGCCAGTCGTTGTCGTTCATCGGGTCACACCCTCCCACCAGTGCCTCGTAATGTCTGACAGGCCGAAGCCCGCGAATGTGACGGGCGGGGAACGGCGACAGGACGTGCCCGTGCGGGCCCGGCGTCCCGCCCGAGCGCCGCACGGACAGGGCGGACCCGCGGCGGCCGGGCCGGCCGACTCCCCGTGGACGCCGCCGGCCGGCGCACACCCGCACTGCGCTGGCACGGCGAACCTCGCGGCACGCTATCAGGGCGCCCCGCGCCCGCGGCGGTCCGCCGCTCGGCGAACCAGCTTTCCGCGCACGCCCGTTGAGGCCGAAACAAGGCATGCGGCCGCGCCCGCCGGGGCGCCGGCGGCAGCGGTCCGCGGGCGCGCCCGTCCGCCCGGGAGGGCCGCTTCACCGTGCGCGGGGCAGACCCGGCCGGACCCGTCACCCCCTCAGATCATCTGTGACTTGGGTCACTTGGAGAAGCGCTTGGCGGGGGTCCTCTGCCTGTGTCACGATTCCGGCATCTATCGCCTGCCCAAAAACAGCACCGACGCAGTGGGGCGAGCGTCGCCCGCCGGTTCACGCGGGCGGGGCCCAGGCGCTCCCCGGTCCGACGGAGCAGGCGAACTCCCGGCAGACCCCGTCCTGCACCGGCCCGTGCGGCGCCGGACCCGCTGACGGACCTGCCGCACCCGCCGCACCCGACCGCGGGGAGCGCACCCCTCGGGTGAGCGGCGCCGCAGGGCCGCCCCGGCCCCGCCTCCCGCCGCTCGGGCGGTCCTCGCCCCACCGGACCCGCCCGCCCCGCCGCCCCCGGCCGGGTGCGGGTCCCTCACCCGGGGGAGCCGGAAGGCCCCCGGATCCCCACGGCCCGGCCGCCGAGGCCGCCGCGCCGGCCCTCCGACCGCACCGCACCGCTGAGGAGACCGTCGCGGCCCGGTGCTGTCCGGGCCGCGCGCCGACGCGCCCATGGGCAGGCGAAGGTGACCCTCCGTCAGCTCGACGTCCTACTGCCCTTGCTGTCGAGACTCCAAGAGAAGTGGATTCCAGATATGCCCAGGCTATGCAAGCCGGCGATGAGCGCGCCGGAATATGTCATCACGGTGGAAGAGACTCTGGAATTTGCGGAAAAAGCGCATGCCGGCAAGCCGCAGCTCCCCCTGGCGCTCCGCCTGATCCGCAACACCGGCGTGAAGAAGCGGCACATAGTCCAGCCCATCGAGAAGACCCTGCGGCACCCGGGCTTCGAAGAGCGCAACCGCATCTACGAGCTCGAGTCGAAGAAGCGCACCCCCCAGGTCATCGAACAGGCCCTGGCCAACGCCGAGCTGACGGCCCGTGACATCGACGCGATCATCTACGTGTCGTGCACCGGCTTCCTGATGCCGTCCCTGACGGCCTGGCTCATCAACAAGATGGGCTTCCGCTCGGACACCCGGCAGATCCCCATCTCCCAGCTGGGCTGCGCGGCGGGCGGCGCGGCGATCAACCGGGCCCACGACTTCTGCGTGGCCCACCCCGGCAGCAACGTCCTGATCGTCTCCTGCGAGCTGTGCTCGCTGTGCTACCAGCCCGAGGCCGACGACATCGGCTCGCTGCTGTCCGACGGCCTGTTCGGCGACGCGGTCGCCGCCGCCGTCGTCCGCGGCCTGGGCGGCACCGGCATCGAACTGGAACGCAACGCCTCCTACCTCATCCCCGACACCGAGGACTGGATCTCCTACGCCGTCAAGGACACCGGCTTCCACTTCCAGCTGGACCGCCGCGTGCCCGGCACGATGGAGCCGCTCGCCCCGGTCCTGCGCGAGCTGGCCAAGGACCACAGCTGGGACGCCGGCAAGCTCGACTTCTACATCATCCACGCCGGCGGCCCGCGCATCCTCGACGACCTCGCCAAGTTCCTCGAGGTCGACCGCGACGTCTTCCGGCACAGCTGGTCGACCCTGAGCGAGTACGGGAACATCGCCAGCGCCGTCGTGCTCGAAGCCGCCCGCAGGCTGTTCGAGGAGGACACCCCGGCCCTCGGCGCCACCGGCCTGATCGCCGGCTTCGGCCCCGGCATCACCGCCGAGATGGCCCTCGGCACCTGGGCCGCCGACGTCTCCCAGACCGTCGCCTGAGCCCGTGCACGGACGAAGGAAGCGAAGCCCATGACCGACCTCATCCTCCCGGCGGGAGCCGGGCGCAAGCTGATCACCCCGGCGCAGGAGGTGACGTTCAAAGCCACGAAGGAGATGGGATCCGCCGTCTCCATCTTCGAGGTGATCGTCCCGCCCGGCTTCGACGTCGGAGCCCATGTGCACGAAAAGGGCCAGGAGTTCTTCTACGTCCTGGACGGCGAGCTGGACCTGCTGTGCTTCGAGCCGACCGAGCGCACGAAGGACACCTGGCACCACTGGGAGTCCGTCAAGGGCGACCGCGTCGTCCGCGCCGGGGAGGGCAGCTGCATGTTCGTGCCGCCCGGCACCCCGCACGCCTTCCGCAACGCCACCGACAAGCCGGTCAGGATGCTCTTCCAGAGCTTCCCCTCGCCCGACCACGAGGACTACTTCGAGGAGATCGCGGAGATCTGGTCGCGCGGCACCGCCGTCGACCCCGCCGCCGTCGCCGAGATGCGCAAGCGCTACGACGTCAGCCAGCTCACACCGCTGCGCTACGAACCGCCGGCCCCCCGCCCCGACGGCCGGGACACCCACACGAAGCAGAGCGGGAAGTGACCACGATGGAACCGATACCCCTGGTCCACGCGAGTCTGGGCGAACAGGAACTGGCGGCCGTCGCCGAGGTGTTCGCCTCCGGCTGGCCCGCCGGCCAGGGCCCCCAGGGCAAGGCGCTGGAGGCCCGGCTGGCCGAGAAGTACGGCGTCGGCGACGCCGTCGCCGTCAGCAACTGCGGCGCCGCGCTCCACCTGTCGATGCTCGCCCTGGGCGTCGGACCCGGCGACGAGGTGATCGTCGCCGACTACGGCTTCCCGGCCCCCGCCCAGGCCGCCCTCTACGTCGGCGCCACCCCGGTCTTCGCCGACGTGCGCCCCGACACCTTCACCGTCGACCCGCAGGCGGTGGCCGACCTCGTCACCGCGCGCACCGTCGGGATCGTCGCGGTGGACACCGTCGGCATGCCCGCCGACTACACCGAACTCCAGGCGATCGCCGACCGCCACGGCCTGTTCCTCGTCGAGGACGCCGCCTGCGCGGTCGGCGCCACCTACCAGGGCCGCCAGGCCGGCGCGCTCGCCGAGGTGGGCTGCCTGTCCTTCCACGGACGCAAGGGCGCCTCCAGCGGCGAGGGCGGCGCGCTCCTCGCCCGCGACCCCGCCATCGGCAAGGACGCGCGGCTGCGCTCCTCCTTCGGCATCGGCAGCATCTTCGACATGGGCAACGTCGTCGGCCTGCCCATCCCGACGTTCACCGAGATCGGCTACAACTTCAAACTGTCCGACATCGCCGCGGCCATCCTGCAGGTACAGCTGGGCCGGATCGGCGAACTCCTCGACCGCCGCAGCGCAGTCGCCGCCCAGTACGGCGAACTCCTGGCCGGCGAGGACCTGCTGACGGTCCCGACCGTCCCGCAGGACCGCACCCACGCCTGGCAGACCTACATGGTGACGCTGGACGCGCGCGTGGACCGCGCCGCCGTCGCCGCCGAACTGCGCGGCCAGGGCATCGGCTGCGGCCACGGCACCTTCGCCGCCCACGTGCAGCCGGTGTTCGAGGCGAAGCAGACCTGCCCCGTCTCCGCCGACCTCTTCGCCCGCCAGCTCGCCGTACCCATGCACGCGGAACTCACCACCCACCAGGTCGAACGGGTCGTGGACGCCCTGCGCGGCGCGGTACGCACCCACGCGTCCACCACAGCGGTCCTCGGAGGAGCAGCATGACCGACAACCGGCCGTCACCCGTCGGCATCATGCGGCTGATCAACGGCTACTGGGCCACCGGAGTCCTCGCCGCAGCCGCCACCCACTCGCTGTTCACCCACCTCGAGCACGGCGCCGGCTCGGCCACCGAACTGGCCGGGCGGGCCGGCATCTCCGAGCGCGGCGCCCAGACCCTCCTCGACGGCCTGGTCAGCGTGGGCCTGGTCGAACTGCACGAGGGCCGCTACCGCAACACCCCCGAGGCCGCCGCCTACCTGGTGGAGGACACCCCCGTCTCGCTGGCCCCCTTCGCCAAGCTCAAGCTGACGCACATGGGCGCCCTGACCGACCTGGCCGAGGTGGTCCGCGTCGGGGGACCGGTCAAGGACGTGGTGGTCGAGGTCGCCAACAACCCGCACTGGGAAGGCATCGTCACGGCCATCGCCGCACAGTCGGTGCCCGCCGCCTCGATCGCCGCCGAGGTCCTCGGGCTCGCCGACGCCGGAGAGATCTCGATCCTCGACGTGGGCGGCGGCTCGGGCATCTACTCGGGCATCTGGCTGGAGGCCAACCCCGCCGCCCGCGCCGTGCAGCTCGACTGGGAGCCGATCAACGAGATCGCCCGCCGGCTGCTGGCCGAGCGCGGCGTCGGCGACCGGTTCACCACCATCGACGGCGACTTCCACACCACCGACTTCGGCACCGCGCGGTACGACGTCGCCGTGTACTCCCACATCGCCCACCAGGAGGGCCCGGAGAGCAACGTGGAGGTCTTCACCCGGCTCCGGCAGGCCCTGCGGCCCGGCGGCACCCTCGTCGTCAACGACTACGTCGTCGACGACGACCGCGGCGGCCCCGCCTTCCCGCTGATCTTCGCCTCGGAGATGCTGCTCAAGACCCGGCAGGGCAGCACCTGGCGGCGCAGCGACTACCGCGACTGGCTCGTCAAGGCCGGCTTCGAGGACATCTCCTTCCACACCGCGGAGCCCGCCACCCTCGTCGTCGCCCGGTAGCGGGGACGACCGCCGTGACAGCCGTGAACGTCTCCGTCATCTACTACAGCGCCACCGGGAACCTGCACGCCATGGCGCTCGCCGCGGCCGAGGGCGCGGAAAAGGCCGGCGCGAACGTGCGCCTGCGCAAGGTCCGCGAGCTGGCCCCGCCGGAGGCGATCGAATCCGTCCCGGCCTGGGCCCGGCACCTGCGGGACACCGCCCACGTCGAGGAGGCCGCCCTCGACGACCTGAGCTGGGCGGACGCGGTGCTGTTCGGCACCCCCACCCGCTTCGGCAACGTCTCCAGCCAGCTCAAGGCCTTCATCGACACCACCGGCGGCCTGTGGCAGTCCGGCGCCCTGGCCGACAAGGTCGTCTCGGCCTTCACCGCCAGCGGCACCGCCCACGGCGGCCAGGAGTCCACCATCCTGGCGCTGAGCAACACCTTCTACCACTGGGGCGGCATCATCGTCCCGCCGGGCTACACCGACCCGGTCCAGTTCCGCACGGGCAACCCGTACGGCACCTCGCACGTCTCGGGCGTCGGCGGCAGCGCGGGCGGCCCCACCGAGGTGGTGCTCCAGGCGGCCCGTCACCAGGCCGCCCGGGTCACACGGACGGCGGCGGCGCTCAAGGCCGGCCGCGCGGCCTGACGCCCCTCGGCAGGGCGGCACCCGGCGGAGGCGACCGCACGCGGTGCGCGGCCCCCGCCGCCGCGCATCCGAGAACCCATCAGCCGGCGCCCGGCCGGCCCGCCCCGGGCCCTGCCGTGCGCGTCCCGGCATCCCGCACCGAGCCGGCGAACAGCCCGAACATCCATCGCTCACCGTAAAGGAGACAGACCCGATGAAGGGCTCTGTGGCCTACCAATCGATACAGAAGCGCGGTCTTCACATCGGCCTGCTGCCGGCCATGGCCGCGGCCGTCAACGCGTCGACGCCGATCACGCTCGACCACGACCTGGACGTCGCGCCCGAGGCGGGCCGCCACCTGACGGCGGCCCGCCTCGCCGACCTCGTGGACGACCTCGCGGCCCGGCTGTGGGCGGCGGGCGTACGGCCCGACGAACACATCGTGCTCCACAAGCGGGCCAACGCCGACGTGTGGATGCTGGCCTGCGCCGCGTCCCGGATCGGCGCCGTGCCGGTGATGCTCTCGCCCGGCCTGGACGCCACGACGGTGGGCGCCCTGCTCGAACGGGTCGACCGGCCCAACCTGCTGACCGACGAGCACAAACTCGACGTGCTGGCCGAGGTGCCGGTGGCGAAACTGACCCGGCGCGTGATCATCGTCGCCGGCGAGCGGCCCGACACCGTGTCGCTCGGCGGCCTCACCGGCGCGCCGCGGGTACGGCCGGTGGTGCGGCCCCTCGACGAGGCCGCCGTGATCACCCACACCTCCGGCACGACAGGACTGCCCAAACTGGTCGTGCACACCCCCCGCACCCAGGGCATCCGGCTGCGGCCGCAGTGGCGCCTGCTGTCGCTGATGCGGAAGAAGGAGACCGCCGCGATCGCCATCCCCTTCGTCCACTCCCGCAACGTCGCGGCGATGGCCCTGGCCCTCCTGAAGGAGATGCCGGTGCTGCTCGTCAACGACTCGGACCCGGACGCCGTCGCCGAGGTGTTCCTCGAGAACAGGCCGGGGCTCGTCGAGGCGCTGCCCAACGCGCTGATGGCCTGGGAGGGACTGGCCGACGACCCCCGCCGGCCGTTCGCCTCGGTGAAGTACTTCAGCAGCACCTTCGACGCGATCCACCCCGGGACGATGAGCCGGCTGCTGAAGTCCTCGAGCCGGCGCGGCGCGCTGTTCTTCCAGATCTACGGGCAGAGCGAGGTCGGGCCGGCCGTCGGACGCGCCTACTTCCCCCGCACCGCCCACAAGGCCAACGGCCGCTGCGTCGGCTGGCAGATGCCCCTGGGGTCGGCGAAGGTCCGCGTCGTCAGCCGCGACGGCAAACGGCCCACCGCGCACAACCCCGGCCGCATCGAGGTCGCCTGGCCGGGCCTGGCCAAGACGTACTTCGCCGAGCAGGAGCGCTACGACGACAACCGCGACGGCCAGTGGTGGGGCACCGGCGACGTCGGCTACTTCACCCGGCTGGGCTGCCTGCACATGCTCGACCGCGAGGTCGACATGATCCCCGGCGTGCGCAGCTCCCTCGAGGTCGAGGACAGCGTCCTGGCCGAACTGCACGAGCTGAGCGAACTGGTCGTCGTCCAGGGCCCCAACGGCGAGGCGGTCCCGGTGATCTGCACCCACGACGACGAGCCGCTGGACCCCGCCCGCTGGCGCGCCGCGGTGACCCGCTTCCCGCAGCTCGCCGACCCCCTCCACATCCCCGAGGCCGAACTGCCGCGCACCGGCACGCTCAAAGTGCAGCGCCTCGCGCTCGCCGACCGGCTCAAGGACCGCCTGGCGAACCCGTAGAAGCGCGGCCCGCCCGCCCCCGCCGGACCACCCGCCCGGGCGCGGTGCGCCCAGCCCGGGCCGTGACCGGCGACCGGCGACCGTGGGTCTGACGGCCGGCGGCCAGCGGCCGGGGTCCGCGCCCGCGGCGGAGCCGTACCCGCCCGCCCCCCGCCCGGCGGGCGGCCGGGCCCGGGGCCACCGGGCGAACCCGAGCATCCCGCACGCGCCGGCGCCGCACCGCCGGCCGCACCCGAGCGCGGACAGCGGCCGCCCCCGCCAGGCCGGGGCGAGCCGCTGTCCGCGCAGGGCGCAGCGCCCGGCCCGCCGCCGCGCCCGCGTCCCCTGCCCCCGTGTCCACCCACCGATCCCTGGAGTGTCATGTCCCGCCGCCTGTTCACCTCGGAGTCCGTGACCGAGGGACATCCCGACAAGATCGCCGACCAGATCAGCGACACCGTCCTGGACGCCCTGCTGCGCCGGGACCCGGCCTCGCGCGTCGCCGTCGAAACCCTCATCACCACCGGCCAGGTGCACATCGCGGGCGAGGTGACCACCTCCGCGTACGCCGACATCGCCTCGCTGGTGCGGGAGAAGATCCTCGAGATCGGCTACGACTCCTCGGCCAAGGGCTTCGACGGCGCCTCCTGCGGCGTGTCGGTGTCCATCGGCGCGCAGTCCCCGGACATCGCCCAGGGCGTCGACACCGCCTACGAGTCCCGCGTCGAGGGCGCGGCGGGGGAGGGCGACGAACTGGACCGGCAGGGCGCGGGCGACCAGGGCCTGATGTTCGGGTACGCGACCGACGAGACCCCCACCCTGATGCCGCTGCCGATCGAACTGGCCCACCGTCTCTCGCGCCGCCTGACCGAGGTCCGCAAGGACGGCACGGTCGCCTACCTGCGCCCGGACGGCAAGACCCAGGTCACCATCGAGTACCTGGGCGACACCCCGGTCCGGCTGGACACGGTCGTGGTCTCCACGCAGCACGCGAGCGACATCGACCTGGACGGGCTGCTCACCCCCGACATCCGCCGCCAGGTCGTCGAGCCCGTCCTGGACCGGCTCGCCGACGACGGCATCAAGCTGGAGACCGGCGACTACCGCCTCCTGGTCAACCCGACCGGACGCTTCGAGATCGGCGGCCCGATGGGTGACGCGGGCCTGACCGGCCGCAAAATCATCATCGACACCTACGGGGGCATGGCCCGCCACGGCGGCGGCGCCTTCTCCGGCAAGGACCCCTCCAAGGTGGACCGCAGCGCGGCCTACGCGATGCGCTGGGTCGCCAAGAACGTGGTCGCCGCGGGCCTCGCCTCCCGCTGCGAGGTGCAGGTGGCGTACGCGATCGGCAAGGCCGAGCCGGTCGGCCTGTTCGTGGAGACCTTCGCCACCAACACGGTCCCCGCCGAGAAGATCGAGGCCGCGATCACCGAGGTCTTCGACCTGCGGCCGGCCGCGATCATCCGCGACCTCGACCTGCTGCGCCCGATCTACGCCCAGACCGCCGCCTACGGCCACTTCGGCCGCGAGCTGCCCGACTTCACCTGGGAGCGCACCGACCGCGCCGAGGCCCTGCGCAAGGCGGCCGAAGCGAACTGACGGCGCGCCGGCGGCCGCGAACCCCCTCCGCCGGCCGGCAGCGGGACACGGCCGGTACCCCCTCCGCCGGCCGGCGCCCCCTCCGCCTTCTCCGTCCGGAGAGTTCCGCCCCGAGGCACAAGGAGCACTTCTCGTGCGTATCGCCGTGACCGGATCGATCGCGACCGACCATCTGATGGTGTTTCCCGGACGCTTCGCCGACCAGCTGATCAAGGAGCAGCTGGAGCGGGTCTCCCTGTCCTTCCTCGCCGACCGGCTCGACGTGCGCCGCGGCGGCGTCGCCGCCAACATCGCCTTCGGCCTCGGCCTGCTGGGCCTGGACCCGGTCATGGTCGGCGCGGCGGGCCCGGACTTCGCCGACTACGGCGCCTGGCTGCGGGCGAACGGCGTCGACACGTCCGCGGTGCGGGTCAGCGAGACCCTGCACACCGCGCGTTTCGTCTGCACCACCGACCAGGACCAGAACCAGATCGCCACCTTCTACGCCGGCGCCATGGCCGAGGCCCCCCGCATCGACCTGGCCGGGATCGCCGGGCGCACCGGCGGCCTGCGCCTCGTCCTGGTGGGCGCCGACGACCCGGCGGCCATGCTGCGGCACACCGCCACCGCCCACCGCCTGGGCATCCCCGTGGCGGCCGACCCCTCCCAGCAACTGGCCCGCCTCGACCGCGAACAGGCCCGCCTGCTGGTCGACCGGGCCACGTGGCTGTTCACCAACGAGTACGAGGCCGCCCTGCTGCTCGAGCGCACCGGCTGGAGCGAGAAGGAACTGCTCGCCCGGGTCGGCACCTGGATCACCACCCGGGGCGCGGACGGGGTGTCCCTGACCCGCTCCGGCGCGGACCGGCTGGCCGTCCCCGCCGTGCCCACGGACAGGATCGCCGACCCCACGGGCGCGGGCGACGCCTTCCGCTCCGGATTCCTCGCGGGCCTCGCCTGGCAGTGGCCGGCGCGGCAGGCCGCCCGGTTCGGCTGCGCGCTGGCGACCACCGTGCTGGAGTCCGTCGGCACCCAGGAGTACAAGCTGCTCCCCTCGGACCTGGCCGCCCGTATCGCCCAGACGTACGGCGACGACGCGGCCCGCTTCATCGAGCCCCGCCTGGCAGACGTGTGACGAGTGCCAGGCGGCGCCGGCGCGCCACCGCCCCGACCCCGGCGCACGGGGCCCCACAGCCACGCCCCCGCGCCACCACCGCTACGGAAAGAGGCCAGCTGCAATGACACCGGAAGCGACGCTCCAGCGGTTTCGCGACTACATGGTCGGACCCTCCCGGTTCATGACCTTGCTGTCGTGCTTCGAGCTGGGCATCATCGACGCGCTGCGCGATAGGCCCCATCTGACGGCGGCCGAGCTGGGCGAGGTGGCCGGCGCCAAGCCGGACGCCGTCGAACAGCTCCTGCTGCTGCCGGTCAAGGAGGGCTTCGTCGCCCACGACGAGGCTTCCGGCACCTACTGCCTGGACGGCCTCGCGGGCGTCTCCGACAAGCTGCTCGAGCAGGCGCTCGCCGACCTGAACATGATCAAGGCCGTCACGCTGCGGCAGCTGTTCTACCTCACCGAGAGCGTGCGCACCGGCACGGTCGCCGGCCTCAAGGAGCTGTACGGCTACGAGGGCGACCTCTACGGCGCGCTGGGCGAGCTGCCCGAACTGCGCGAGCCGTGGGCCAAGTTGATGAACACCGTGACCGCCCACGTCGACCCCTGGTTCTTCGCCAACGTCGACATCCCGGCGGGCTCCCACGTGCTCGACCTCGCCGGGAACACCGGCCTCGGGGCGGTCAACACGCTCAGGCTGAAGGGCTCGCCCGGCCTGCGGGTGACCAACTTCGACCTGCCCGCCAAGGAGAAGGAGAGCCTGGAGAACTTCCGGGCCCACGGCGTCGAGGACCGGTGCTCGTTCATCGGCGGTGACGTCTTCAAGGAGGTCCCCCGGGGCTTCGACGTCGTACTGATCAAGCACTTCCTGCCCATGTTCGACAAGAGCGACGTGCTCCGCATCCTCCGCGGCGTCCACGACGCGCTGGACGTCGGCGCGCAGGTCCACGTGCTGGTCCCGGTGTTTCCCGAGAACCTCAAGGACCCCGAGAACTACACCGTCGACTTCTACCCCAGCTTCTTCGTCGGCTGCACCATGGGCCAGGGAGGCCCGCAGAAGCTGTCGACCTGGCAGAAGTGGCTGGAGGAGTCCGGCTTCCAGGTCACCCAGGCGCTCACCGACGACCCGGCCAACCTGCCGCCGCACGCCCTCACCGTCGAGGCCGTGCTGTCCGCGACGAAGGTCGCCTGACAGGCCGGCCCCGGGAACACCCGCCGCCCGGCCCCGGCCCGATGCCGAGGCCGGCGCCCCGGGCGGCAGCACGACACCCGCACCCGCACCTGTACCGCACCCGCACCTGCGTCCGCGCTCACCCTCACGCCCGTGCACCCGCACACCGACGGCCCTGGTCTCCAGGGCCGTCTTTTTGCGTTGCGGGCCCCGTGCCCCGGCCCGCCGCGCCGTGGCGGCGCCACCGCGGCCGCGGTGGCCGCCGGTCGCTCCCCGGCAGCCGCGGCGCTGCTTGCGAGCGGCCGGGGTGATGCTGCCGCAGCAGCCGCGACGCTGCTCGCAAGCGGCCGGGGTGATGCTCAGAAGTAGCCGGGGTGACGCAGCCCCGTGCGCCCCCGGAACACCCACCAGCCGACTGCCTGACAGGCGAGGATCGTGGGGACGACGAAGACGCCGAAGACACTGAGGATCCTCAGCGTGGCCTCGTCGGTGACGGCGTGCTCGACGTCCAGGCCGTGCCCTGCCGAGCTGATCAGCAGATAGGGGTAGTGGCCCGCGCCCAGCAGCAGCACGGGCAGCGCTGCCGCCACAGCGGTGGCCGCGAACGCCCGGGCGTGGCGTGCGGTGGAGAAGAACCACCAGGCGGCGCCGAACGCGGCCGCGAGGGCGAGGGTGACGCCCGCCGCGGCGGCCCGGTTGGTCATCGAGGCGCCCGCCCCGGACAGGGTGAGCAGCAGTGCCGCCAGCGCGGCCGCCCCGCTCGCGGCGATCAGCGTGCGGCCCGCCCGCCGTGCCCGGCCGGCCGTGCGGGGCCCCGAGCGCAGCGCGACGAAGCCCGCGCCGTGGGCCGCGAACAGCGCCAGTGTGCCGGCCCCGCAGGCCAGGACGAACGGGGTGAACACCTCGCCGGCGCCGATGTGGAAACTTCCGTCGGCGCGGCGCGGCACCCCGTGCAGCAGCAGGCCCACCACGAGCCCCCAGCACACGGCGGGCACCGCGCCGCCCGCCACGATCAGCACGTCCCAGACCCTGCGGCCGCGTGCGCCGCCGGCACGACGGCGCAGCTGGACGGCGGCGTTGCCCAGGACCAGAGCGGCCAGGATCGCCACGATCAACGGGTACAGGCCGGGCAGCAGGGTCCCCTCCAGATGCGGGAACGCCCCGAACAGCACGCCCGCGAAGGCGACCAGCCAGACCTCGTTGCCGAGGAAGAACGGCGCGATGGCGTCGAGCGCGGCGTTCCCGGCGCCGGACCCGTCCTCCTGCTCGTCCCGGCCGCTGAGCAAGGGGTGCAGCATCTGCGCGCCGTAGTCGTAGCCGCCGAGCACGAAGTACCCGGCGAGCAGCAGTCCGAGCAGGGCCAGCCAGGCCGTCTCCAGACTCATCTCGCTCCATTCTTCTCGTTGCGGGGCCGCTTCAGAAGGCCGGGGCGTGCCGCCGGTCGTCGGCGCCGCCCGCGGGTTCCCCGGGCGGGCCGTCGGGGAGCGGCTCGGTCGTGCCGAGCTGGGCGGCGGCCGGGCCGCGTACGGCGAAGCGCGTGATCAGCGTCCAGTTGGTCACCGCCAGGGCCAGGAGGATCGTCACGAACAGGGCGCAGGAGAGGGCCAGTGACGTCCCGCTGACCTGGGAGACGGCGTCGTCGACCGTCAACTCCCCGTACACCAGCCACGGTTGGCGCCCCAGTTCACGCACGACCCAGCCGCCGACGGAGGCGAGGAAGGTGAACGGGATCATCGCGGTCATCAGATAGGCCGGCAGGCGCCGGCGCACCAGCCGGTCCTTCCACAGCAGGACGACGGCGATCAGGGTGAGGGTGGAGACGGTGTTGCCGATGACGGTCATCGCGTTCATCGACAGATGGATCCAGCCCTCGTGCGGCACGTAGTCGCCGGGCCCGTACTGCCCGGCCAGCCGGCGCCGCGCCTCGGCGACGCCGGAGCCCTCCAGGACGGCGTACTTCATCGGCTGCGTCCGTTCGATGACGGGCATCTGCAGCTCGCCGACGACGATGACGAAGAAGGAAGTGAGCATGGCCACCCACGCGCCCAGCCGCAGCGAACCGCGGAACAGCTCGCTCTCGCGGGTGCCCCGGGCCAGGTGCCAGGCGCTGATGCCGAGCAGGAAGACCCCGCCGGTGGTGAGCGCGGCGAGCGTGATGTGGGCGAAGGCGACCAGGGCGCTGGAGTTGGTGAGCAGCGCGCCGAAGTCGGTCAGGTAGGCGGCGCCGTCGCGGACTTCGTAGCCGACGGGGTGCTGCATGAAGCCGTTGGCGATGAGGATCCAGTAGCCGGAGGCGTAGGCGGTCAGGGCGACCAGCCAGATGAGCGTGACGTGCACGCCGCGGCGCAGCCGGCCCCAGCCGAAGATCCACATGCCGAGGAAGGTGGACTCGGCGAAGAAGGCGATGAGGGTCTCCAGCGCCAGCGGGGCGCCGAAGACGTTGCCCGCGAAGGTGCTCAGACCGCTCCAGTTGAGCCCGAACTGGAACTCCATGACGAGCCCGGTGACGATGCCGACCGCGTAGTTGATGACGTAGAGCTGGCCCCAGAAGCGGGTCATGCGCTCGCGCGCGGCCCTCTCGGCGGGGTCGCGGGTGTACGCGGCCCGGGTGTGCAGGAACGCCACGAGCGGGACGAGCCCCATGGTGAGGATCACGAACAGCCAGTGGATACCGGTGGTGGCCGCGAACTGCAGCCGGGCCAGCTCCGCAGAGCTCACGTGCGGGACCTTCCGTGGAGGGCGGATGCGCGGGGCCCCCGCGTCGCGTGGACGGACGCCGGGCACGCGGCCCGCCACCTGTGCGATGACCCCCTGCCCGAGACGGTAGGGACACCCCCTTATGCATTTCCAAGACCGGTTTTGCCATGTGATGATGCCTCGACAGGCATAAGTGAAGGTGGAGCGTGGATCTGCTGCAGTTGCGCTACTTCCAGACCGTGGCCCGTTACGAGCACATCAGCCGTGCCGCGGAGGAACTGAGCGTCGCCCAGCCCTCGTTGAGCCGCACCATCGCGCGTCTGGAGGCCGAGCTCGGCTCCCCGCTGTTCGACCGGCAGGGCCGCAGCATCAGGCTCAACGAGTACGGGGCGATGTTCCTGCGCCATGTCGACCGCACCCTCAGCGCGCTGGACGACGGCGTCAGATCCGTGCGCGAGGCCGGGGACCTGGGGCTCGGCCGGCTCGCCATCGCCTGCGAGACCCTGCTGACCATCACCGCCGTCCTCGGCAGCTTCCGCAGCGTCCAGCCGCGCGCCGACGTACGGCTCTTCCAGTCCACCGCGCAGGAGATGCACCGCCAACTGCGCGTCGGCGAGGTCGACTTCTGCGTCGCCTCGCAGCCGCTGACCGGCCCGCACCTGGAGTCGATCGAGCTGATCCGCGAAGAGGTGCTGCTCGCCGTCCCGCGCGGCCACCGGCTGGACGGGCGCGAGAGCGTGACGATCCCCGAGCTCGCCGACGAGCCCTTCGTCACCACGCGCAAGGGCCACTGGCAACGCACCCTGCTGGACCGGCTGTTCGCGTCCGAGTCGCTCACCCCCCTGGTGTCCTGCGAGGGCGACGAGCCCGGCGCCAGCCAGATCCTCATCAGCGCCGGACTCGGCATCGGCCTGATCCCGGCGATGTCCCGGCAGGCCGGCACCGAGACCCGGGTCCCGGTGGCCTGGGTGCACGTGGACGCCCCGGCCTGCCACCGGGTGCTCACCCTCGTCCGGCGCCGCGACGCCTACCTGTCCGAAGCCGCCCTGAGATTCCGGGAGTTCATCACCGCCCGCCCGTTCATGACCCACCGCCTGCCCGGCCCGCCCCGCCCCGGCTCCCAGCCCGTGCCGGACCGGACCCCAGCGCAGGGAACGGCCTGACCGCCCCCACCCCCGGAGCCTGACCGTCCGCACCCCGCGACGACGGACGGCAGAACCGACACCCCGTCACGCGGTCCCCCAGACCGGACACACCGGCTTCACGGGCGCGGACGAGCGCAGGACAGGCGGACACCGGACGGGCGGACACCCGGCAAGCGCGCGGCGGAGCCGCGACGGCCCCGTACCGCCGCCGTCCCCACCACCACCCGCCACCGGCTACCGCGCCGCGCCGTCTCCTCCGCTACCGCCGCGCCCACCGGTCGCCAAGCCGGCGCCAACTCGCCGTCCAGCGCCGGCCAAGACCGACGGTCGATGCTCTGCCGTACGAGCGGCGCGCAGACGTTCCATGTCGACACCTGGGGGATCGATGTCCGCAACAGCTGATGCAGAACGCCTGTACCCGGTCGTGGAGGAAGCGGCCGGGCTGCTGGACGTAGCCTGCTCGCGCGACAGCATGCGCCCGGTCCTGACCGCGTTCCAGGACGTGCTCACCGACCCCGTCGTCTTCAACACGGTGACCAAGGGCGGCCGGATCGGGGACCTCTCCTTCGACTTCACGCTGCCCGTGAGCGCCGGCGACCCCTACGAGATCGCCCTGGCGCACGGACTCGTCGCCGAGACCGACCACCCGATCCGCGCCCTGTTCTCCGACCTGCGGGCGCACTTCCCCGTTCAGGGCTACGGCGTCGACTACGGAGTCACCCGCGGCTTCAACAAGACCTACGCCTTCTTCCCGCTGGGCGAACTGCAGGCACTGGCGGACCTCGCCGCCCTGCCGTCCATGCCGCGCGGCCTGGCCGAGCACGTGAAGGCGTTCGCCGACCAGGGCCTGGACGGCAAGGTGTCGGCCTTCGCGATCGACTACGCCAACCGCACCTGGAACGTGTACTTCAACGGACTTTCCCCCCAGTCCGTCCAGCGCACGGCCGTCCTGCCGATGCTGCGCGCGTTCGGGCTGCCCGAGCCGAGCGGGCAGATGCTGGACTTCATCGAGACCTCCTCGGCGCTGTACCCGACCTTCGGCTGGGACTCCGCGAAGATCGAGCGGATCAGTTTCTCCACGAGGACCACGGACCCGGTGGCACTGCCCGCCCGTGTCGAGCCGAAGCTCGAGAAGTTCGCCCGGAGCGCGCCCTACGCGTACGAGGGCGAGCGGGTGCTCGTCTACGCGGGCGCGCTGTCGTCCAGCGAGGAGTACTACAAACTCGCGACCTACCACCGGATGACCGCCGCGGCCCACGACCGGGTCCGCTCCGCGGGCTGACGGGACGCGCGCCCCGTCACCCTCGGCGGCGCGGCCGGGCTCAGGAGACGGTGTCGAGCCGGTGGATGGTGACGGGGACCTTGGTGCGGTTGCCGGTGGCGTCGAGGCCGAAGCGTCCGGTGGCGGCGGGGACGGCTCCGTCGGTGAGGGCGTAGAGGTGGTCGCGGACGGCGTACCGGTTGGGCTGTGCGGTGGGTGCGCTGGCGTTGCGGATGGCGGTGGTGGCGGTGAGGACGGCGTCGTGGGCCAGGACGGGCCAGTAGCCGCGGGTGGCGTGTCCGGTGGGGAACTTCCGTCCGTGGTGGTCGCCGGTAGGGGCCCGCTCGGAAAGCCCGCCGCCCGCCGCCCGCCACGGTGCGCGGAAGGGGATCGCGCGCACCGCGCAGCGCACGGAACGCCGCCGGGCGGTGTCCCTCAGGGGGAGGCGTGGGCCCCGCCCGGGGCCGGTGTCTGCGGCGTGCCGGGAAGCCGGACCGTGACGAGGAGACCGCCGGCCGTACGGGGGACGAGATCGAGGGTCCCGGCGTGCGCGCGGACGATGCTGTGCACGATGGCCAGGCCCAGACCGACGCCGGCGTGCTCGTCGGTGCGCACGCGGTCCGTTCCGCGCCGGAAGGGTTCGGTGAGGGCCGGGAGCAGTTCCGGCGGGACCCGGCGGCCCGTGTTCTCGACCCGCAGCACGCCGGTGTCGCCGCGGGTCCCGGTGTGGACCGTCACGGTGCCGCCGTCGGGGAGGTTGTGGACGACGGCGTTCTGGACGAGGTTCGTCACCATCCGCAGCAGGAGTTCCGCGGAGCCGCTGGTCCGGGCCGTCCCGCCGGTCACGGTGAGCGTGATGCGGCGCTGTTCGGCGAGGGGGAGCAGCGTCTCGGCGGCCTCCTCGGCGAGCAGGGAGAGGTCGACGCTCTCGCGGGTGAAGTCGGTGCGGTCGCCGCGGCTGAGCAGCAGGAGGGCCTCGGTGAGGTCGATCGCCCGCGTATTGGCGGCGTGCAGGCGCTCGATGAGCTCGTCCCGGTCCCGCGCGGGGTCCTTGCGGGCGACGTCGAGGAGCGTCCGCGAGATCGCCAGCGGGGTGCGCAGTTCGTGGGAGGCGTTCGCGGCGAACCTCTGCTGCTCGGCGACGTGCGACTCGAGCTGGTCGAGCATCGAGTCGAACGCGTCGGAGAGCTCACGGAATTCGTCGCTGCGGCCCGTCATCCGGATCCGGTGGGACAGCGCCCCCGTCCCGGCCGTCCTCGCCGCGTCCGTGATCTGCGTCAGGGGCGCGAGCATCCGGCCGGCGAGGATCCAGCCTCCCAGGAGGCCGAACACCAGGAGGAACGCCAGCGCCGTGGCGGCGGCGGGGGCGAAGCCGCGCAGCAGCTCGGAGCGGCTGGGCCCGACGATGACCACCGCGCCGAACGTCTTCTGCAGCGCCCTGGGGTCGCTGGTCGGCAGCCAGCGCAGCACGAACACCC
The DNA here is from genome assembly GCF_031456635.1 of Streptomyces sp. 3330. NCBI lineage: Bacteria > Bacillati > Actinomycetota > Actinomycetes > Kitasatosporales > Streptomycetaceae > Streptomyces > Streptomyces sp. 3330. The sequence continues at coordinate 8,327 of NZ_JAVDVA010000050.1, read as the reverse complement.
AGATGACGGCCAGCAGGAGAAGGCCGGCGACGAAGAGGAAACCGGCATAGCTGAGGGTGAGCTTCAGCCTCGCGCTGCGCCCCGGACGTCTATGCATGAGCGCCGCCGGGACGGGCGGTGTCCGCGCCGGCGTCGATCCGGTAGCCGACGCCGGGCACCGTGGCGATGATCCACGGTTCGCCGAGCCGTTTGCGCAGCGCGGAGACGGTGATGCGCACGGCGTTGGTGAAGGGGTCGGCGTGCTCGTCCCAGGCCCGTTCCAGCAGCTCCTCGGCGCTGACGACCCCGCCCTCGGCGACGACGAGGACCTCCAGCACGGCGAACTGCTTGCGGGTCAGCGCGACGTAGCGTCCGTCGCGGAAGACCTCCCGGCGGAACGGGTCGAGCCGCAGGCCGGCGATCTCGCGGACCGGGGGCCGCGCGTGTGCGCGTCTGCGGTCGAGCGCCCTGAGCCGCAGGACGAGCTCGCGCAGCTCGAACGGTTTGGTGAGGTAGTCGTCGGCGCCGAGCGCGAACCCGGACGCCTTGTCGTCGATGCGGTCGGCGGCGGTGAGCATGAGGATCGGGATGCCGCTGCCGGAGGCGACGATGCGCCGGGCGACCTCGTCCCCGGAGGGTCCGGGAATGTCGCGGTCGAGGACCGCGAGGTCGTAGGAGTTGACGCCGAGCAGCTCCAGGGCGCAGTCGCCGTCGGTCGCGATGTCGGCGGCGATGGCCTCCAGCCGCAGCCCGTCACGGACGGCCTCGGCCAGGTGGGGCTCGTCCTCCACGATCAGTACGCGCATGGCCGAAGCCTAAGCAGCGCCCCGTATCGCCGGCGTATCCGCAGACGTGCGCCCACCGCACACGCCGCACACCCGGCTCGTGCGCCGCTCCCGCCGCTCACCCCGGGCTCAGCGCACCGGCGCCGGTGCGGTGCGCGGCCGGTCCCGCGCCGGTGCGGTGCGCCACCAGCGGCGCGAGGCCAGCCCGGCCAGCACGGCGCCGGTGGCGTTGACCAGGACGTCGTCCACGGAGGACACCCGGTCCAGCCACAGGACGTACTGCGCGACCTCGACCAGGACCGAGCAGCCCGCCCCGAGCGCCAGGATCCGCGGCACGGAGGACAGCGCCGCGAACCGCACCGGGGCGAAGAACCCCAGCGCCGCGAAGACCAGCAGGTTGCCGACGATCCCGCCCGCCCCCATCGTGACCAGATCCCGCAGCGGTACCAGGCTCACCCGCCGGGGAGCCACCCCCGGCCCGCCGCCCGGCATCATGGTCATCCACAAGAACGGCGCCGTCCCGTGGACCATGCCCACCTCGGCCAGCGACATCCGCCACGCCGGGGCGCGGCCCCAGGCCCGCCGCCCGCGCGCCAGCGCCCACACCGCCAACGCGGCCAGCGGCAGCGTGACCAGCGTCATGAGCACCACACCGTTGAACGTGTCGAAGCAGCCGTGCCACCGCCCGGCCATGCACACCGGCGCGGACATCATGAGCGGCCGCCGCAGGGCGAACGCGGCACCCGCCACCGCGAGCACCGCCGGCCCCCCGAGCACGATCCGGCGAGTGCGAGTGCGAGTGCGAGTGCGGGTGCGGGTGCGGTGGTGGGGCGGCGCCGGCCGGGACACGTCGTGGTTCATGCCCTCTATGGGAGACGGGCCGCCGTTGCGGGGGCGTATGCGTTTTCCGATACGGCCGCCATGGACGCGCACCGCGCCGGGCGACCACGCCACCCGCTCCGGGCCGCGGCAGACGCCGTCGACGTGCTCGCCGAGGCGGTGCTCGTGACGATCGACGGGAGGCCGGGCGGGCCCTCGCGTATGCCGGCAGCGGTCAGGGAGATCACGCCTGCCGCGTGGCGTCGATCTCGGCGATCAGGGCCTGGACGCGGGTCTTGATCTCGTCGCGGATCGGGCGGACGGCCTCGACGCCCTGGCCGGCCGGGTCCTCCAGGTCCCAGTCGAGGTACGTCTTGCCGGGGAAGACCGGGCAGGCGTCGCCGCAGCCCATGGTGATGACGTAGTCGGACGCCTGAACGGCCTCGGTGGTCAGGACCTTCGGCCTGGCGCCGGTGATGTCGACACCGGCTTCCCTCATGGCCTCGACCGCGGCCGGGTTGACCTGGTCGCCGGGGACGGAGCCGGCGGAGCGGACCTCGATCCGCCCGCCCGCGAGGTGGGACAGGAATCCGGCGGCCATCTGGGAGCGGCCGGCGTTGTGGACGCAGACGAAGAGAACGGAGGCGAGCGGGCTGGAGGACATCGTTTCTTCCTTCGTCGGCGGATCAGGATGCCTGTGCGGCGGTCGGGTCCAGGAGTCCGGCGGAGAGATGGGCGGTACGCGAGCGCCGCCCCGTGGCGGGCCGCTCAGGACGGCGATCGGGCCCTCAGGACCGGTGACCGGTCCGCCCGGGCAGCGGCGGCCGGCGGACGTCCGGCGCCGTCACGGGGAGGTCGCCTTTCGGGCTCGGGCTTCCACATTCACATCACTCCAAGCTGGTATCAGCCTGAGATGATGTGACAGTATCAGCCCATGATGATGCCGGTCGACACTGATCTGATGCGGGTTCTCGCGGACCCGGTCCGGCTCCGGATCGTCACCCTGCTCGCCCGGGAGACGCTGTGCAGCACGCACCTGATCGAGGAGACGGGGGTCCGGCAGACCAACCTCTCCAACCACATGAAGGTGCTGCGCGAGGCCGGGGTGGTGGAGACGGAGCCGTGCGGCCGCTTCACCTACTACCGGCTCAGACCCGACGTCATCGCCGCTCTCGCGGGACAGTTCGCCGCTCTCGCCGAGACGGCGCGCGCCACCGCCGAGAACAACGTCAAGCGGTCCTGCCCCTGACCCGGCGGCCGTCGCCGTCCCCGCACCGAGGAGTCCTGTTGACCGCCACTGAGGCCGCCGAGAACGGCAGGGCCGGAGAGGCCGCGCCCTTCCCCGCCGTGACGGGGCACGTTCCGCGGCCCGCCCCGGGTGCCGCGCCGCCCCGCACGCCGCTGAGTGCGAGGGTGACGGCCGAGTTCATCGGCACCGCGCTCCTGGTCGCCGTCGTGGTCGGCTCCGGCATCCAGGCCGGCGGGCTGACCCGTGATGTCGGTGTGCAGCTGCTGGCCAACTCGATCGCCACGGTCTTCGGCCTCGGCATCCTGATCCTGCTGCTGGGCCCGGTCTCGGGCGCCCACTTCAACCCCGTGGTCACGCTGGCCGAGTGGTGGACGGCGCGCCGGGGCGGCGACGGCGTCACGGCCCGTGAAGCGGCCGCCTACGTCCCCGCCCAGGTCGCCGGCGCGATCGCCGGCGCGATCCTGGCCGACGCGATGTTCGCCGAGCCGTTGGTGGAGTGGTCCACCCGTGACCGCTCGGCCGGCCATCTCCTGCTGGGCGAGGCGGTGGCCACCGCCGGCCTGGTCCTGCTGATCTTCGGTCTGGCCCGCACCGGCCGGCTCCGCTTCGCGCCCGTCGCGGTCGCCGCGTACATCGGCGCCGCGTACTGGTTCACCTCGTCCACGTCCTTCGCCAACCCTGCGGTGACGATCGGACGCGCCTTCTCCGACACCTTCGCGGGCATCGCGCCCGGCTCGGTCGCGGGCTTCGTGGGCGCCCAACTCGTCGGTGGCGCGGTCGGCCTGGCCCTGGCGGCGCTCGTGTTCCGTCCGGTCCGGTCCACCGGCTGAGCCGCGGGAAGCGGGCGGTGGCGACGATCGCGGTCCGTCCGGGCTCGCCGCCGGCTCCGTCTGCGCCGTCTCGCGGGCTGCCGAACGGCGCGGGCTGCCGAACGGCTCAGCCGAGGGAGCCGAGCATCTGCCCCATCGCCGCCACCACCGACGGCTCCACCCGGTAGTAGACCCACGTGCCGCGCCGCTCGGAGGTGAGCAGGCCGGCCGCCTTGAGCTTCTTCAGGTGGTGGGAGACGGTCGGCTGCGAGACGCCGACGTCGGAGATGTCGCACACGCATGCCTCGCCGCCCTCGTGCGAGGCGACCAGCGAGAACAGCCGGAGCCGCACCGGGTCGCCGAGCGCCTTGAACATCGCGGCGGTCCGTTCGGCCTCCTCGGCCGTCAGCGGCCGCTCGGTGAGCGGCGGGCAGCACGGCACGGCATCCCCGGCGACCTCTGGCTCCAGTAGCGGCAGCGCCTTGATGTTCGACATGCGTCTATGTTGACACATGTCGAACCAGGCGGGCGGGGGAGTGCCGGTCCGCCCTGGTCGGCGGGGCGGCGGTCCGGCATCTGCTAATTCGACAGATGTCTATGTTGACGCTCATCGATGCAGATGCCATGCTGGCCGCGCAATCCATCGACAGACGTCGAAACAAGCAAGGAGTCGCCGTGAACGCGCCTGCCCTCACCGAGCTGCCCGTCGCCGTGGTCGGAGCCGGTCCCGCCGGCCTGGCCGCGGCCGCCCACCTTGTCGAGCGCGGCATCGAGCCCCTCGTCCTGGAAGCCGGACCGGCCGCCGCGGCCGCGGTACGCGAGTGGAGCCACGTGCGCCTGTTCTCCACCTGGGGCGAACTCACCGACCCGGCCGCCGAAAAGCTCCTCGCCCCCACCGGCTGGACCAAGCCGGACACCACCGCCTACCCGAGCGGCGGCGACTGGGCCGAGCACTACCTCCAGCCGCTGGCCGACGCCCTGGGCGACCGCGTCCGCTACGGCACGCGCGTCACCGGCGTCTCCCGCACCGGACGCGACCGCATCGTCGACGCCGACCGCGAAACCCAGCCCTTCGTCCTGCACCTGACCACCGCCGACGGCCACGAGGAACGCCTCTTCGCCCGCGCCGTCATCGACGCCTCCGGCACTTGGACCACACCCGGCCCGGCCGGCGCCAGCGGCCTTCCCGCCCTCGGGGAGAAGGCCGCCGCCGACCGCATCACCTACCGCGTACCCGACCTCGGCGACCCCGCCGTACGAGCCCGGTACACCGGCAGGCGCACCGCCGTCATCGGCTCCGGGGCCTCCGCCTTCACCGCCCTGGCCACCCTCGCCGACATCACCCGGACCGAGCCGGGCACCCACGCGGTATGGGTGCTGCGACGCGGCATCGGCGGCTCCACGTTCGGCGGCGGAGAAGCCGACCAGCTGCCCGCCCGCGGCGCCCTGGGACTGGCCGCGAAGGCCGCCGTCGACAACGGCTGCGCCGACGCCGTCACCGGCTTCCGCACCGAAGCGATCGAGCGCGCGGACGACGGACGGCTGATCCTGGTCGGCGAGGACGGCCGACGCCTCGACCCCGTCGACGAGCTCATCGTGCTCACCGGCCTGCGCCCGGATCTCTCGTTCCTCTCGGAGATCCGCCTCGGGCTCGACGAGCGCCTCCAGGCCCCCACCGAGCTGGCACCGCTGATCGACCCCAACCAGCACTCCTGCGGCACCGTCTACCCGCACGGCCACCGCGAGCTGTCCCACCCCGAACCGGGCATCTACCTCGTCGGCATGAAGTCCTACGGACGCGCCCCCACCTTCCTCGCCATGACCGGCTACGAGCAGGTCCGCTCCGTCACCGCCGCGATCGCAGGCGACCTCGAGTCCGCCGACCGCGTCGATCTCACCCTCCCGGAGACCGGAGTGTGCGGAGGCGCCGGACTCTTCGACGACCCGGCCGCCGGGCAGGCCGACGGCGCAGGCTGCTGCGCGCCCGCGCCCGCTCCCGCGCTCGTGCAGATCGGCGTCACCGCGCCCGCCGCCACCGCCACCGGCGGTCCGGAGGACCAGGGCGGCTGCCGCGCCTCGTGACCGCCCTCGACACCCCGAGCGCGGGGCTGCGACCGGAACGGGGGACCGGTCCCGGCCCCGCGCGGCCCTCCCGGCACTGTGCGCCCCGCGGATCACCCGCAGATCACCAGCCGGGCATCGTCTGCCGCGCCTTCCCCGTCCTGAACCGGCACATCGGGCCGTCGACGTCCTCCACGAATGTCCAGCCCGCGTCGTCACCGCCGCCGGGCACGCGGCCGCCCTCCGCTCCCGGGACCGGAGGGGGCCTCAACGCCGCGCGTGGCGGATCTTCAGCCGCCCGAACCCCAGGGTCCCGGAGATCCGGATCGTCGGTCCGCCGGGCCGGGAGCTGCGCGGGGCCCGGTAGCGCGTGTCCTTCCACCCGGTGTGCAGCTCCCCGTACTCCACGATCGCGTCGCGCGGCACCGTGATCTTCGCCCGGCCGGTGCCGAGGTGCAGCTCGATGTCGACCACCGGATGCTCGATGACCGCCCGGGACAGGTCCAGACGCACCCTGCCGAACGCGGACTCGACCTTGAGGACCCGCGGCACCCGCCATGCCCCGCCGCGCTTGATCCGTCCCCCGGCGGCGGCGATCGTGGACGTGGCGGCCGCCTTCTCCGCGGGCAGCGACGCCAGCGCCGACACGAGCTCGCCGCGCGTCTTCGCGGTGAGCGCCCGGTGCAGGCGTGCGTCCAGATCCTCGTGCGAGAGGTGACCTTCCGCGTACGCCTCCCGCAGCCGCCGTACGGCCGTGTCACGGTCGTCTTCGCCGATCAGCGGCGGCCGGTCGTCCGGCAGAGCGGTCACCTCGTCACTCTACCGCCGGGCCGTGACGCGGACCCGCCAACACCCCTGGAAACCACCTCGGTTGGTGCAGGGGCGCGGGTGCAAGCACGGCGGCGCCTGTGCCCTTGGGCGCCTGGGACGGCGCGGCGTCAGCCGTCCAGGCGGGCGAGGACGAGGTTGGGGTCCTCGGCGGTGACGTAGGCGGCGCTCAGCACATAGACCGTGTCGCCGCGCAGGGCGACGGACGTGGGGTTCTGCAGGCCGTCGTCCGCCGACAGCACGATGGAGTGGCTGCCGTCGGGCCGGACGAGCGCGACCTGGCTGGAGCCGTTCAAGGTGGCCAGCAGCCCGTCGCCGTGGCCGGTGAACGCGAAGTCGTCGATCCCCGCCAGACCGCGGGCCCTGGTGCGCACCGGACCGGCGCTCCCGTCCCGGCGGACGGGGATCCGCAGGACGGCGCCCCTGTCGAGGTTGGTGGCCCACACCGCACCGTTGTGGATCTTCAGCCCGTTGGCGCCGAGGAAACCGGCCGACGCCAGTTCCGGTGCGGTCGACCAGGCGGTGGCGGTGCCGCCGGTGACGGGCAGCCTCCAGACGGTGCCCAGCACGGAGTCGGTGGCGTAGAGGGTGCGCGTGCGCGGGTCCAGGGCCAGGCCGTTGGGCAGGCCCCGGGCGGGGAGCGCGGCGATGCGCTGCGGTCGGCCGCCGGGACGCAGCCGCCACACGCCGGTGAGGTCGGCGGTGCCGGTGGCGTACAGGAAGTACAGGGTGCCGTCGTGGGCACGGACGATGCCGACGGTCAGCGGGAAGCCCAGGACCGGGGTGTGCACACCGCCGTCGGCGGGCTCGGGCAGCGTGGCCAGGATCCGGACGGCGCCGCCGGGGGAGACCTCGGCGATCTGGCGGCTCCCGGCGAAGGTGACGTAGGCGGTGCCGCCCGGCCCCAGGGCGATGTTCTCCGGCATCTGGCCCTTGGCCAGGTCGAAGTGCAGGGCGACCCGCGCGCTGCTCACCGGGGCGGAGGAGGCCGACGCCGCGGCGGCCGGGCTGAGCGCCGCGGCGGCGGCCGCGACGAGAACGGCCGCCGACACGGCGGACACGGAGAGTTTCCTGAACATGGGTTCCTCCACGGGTTTCGGGCATGCGGCAGCGCCGGGCGCCTGCCGGTGGGGTGTGATGGGTGATGCGAGGTCAGCCGGCGCAGGCCATGGGGCGACCGGCCGGTGGCGGCGTGGCCCGTGGCTCAGGGTCGACCGAACGACCGTCAGCGGACCCGGTCAACGGGTCCCGCATCTCGTAGGCGCACAGGCGCACAGGCGCACCGGCGCGTGGGTGTTCATTGGCGGCGAGGGTGCCGTCCTGGTTCCGGCGGGCGGCCGCATGCGAGGCGAACTCGGCTTTTCCGGCGCTCTGGTTCACGCGTCAGTCAGCGCCGATGTCATCCTGGGGACGTGGCTGAGAGCGCCGTGCCATCAGCGAGGAAGAGTCCCTGAGCTGCGATGTTCCGGTCATGGATCCGAGTATGGGCCGACGGGCGGCACACAGCCTGCCCCGGCCGTGGATAGGCACCGGCGGGGCTGCCTCCCCGCCCGGGGGAGCGGTGATGACGTGGACGCCGACGGCCCGGCACCCCGGACGCGGGCACACCGCCGAGAGGGACCGGGCCATCCGGGAAGTGAGGTTCCGCCGCCTGTCGTGTGGCTGCCTGCCGTGCGGTCACTGTGCGGCCACCGGGCGGCGCGCGCCGCGGCAGCCGACGACGCGGCTGGCCCGGCGCGGCGGGGTTGAGCAGGTGGGGGCGGCGGGCCGCCACGCCGGGGCCGGGGGGTAGATGTT
>NZ_JAVDVA010000049.1:0-31522 GCF_031456635.1 Streptomyces sp. 3330 | reverse complement strand
GCCCCGGTGGAGTCGCTGATGCCGCTGCGGCTGGCCCGCTACGGCGTGCCGCTGGCGGAGACCGCCCCGGCGGGTCTGGCGGCGGCGGGCATCGAGCCGGCCCTGCTCCCGCCGGCGCCGGTTCCGGCGGCCGCGCCCCAGCAGGAGCTGACGGCGGCCGCCCCGGTCGACGGCGGCCTCCGGGCCGTCGAGGCGGCCCCCGCGCCCCCGCGGCCACAGCCGGGACCGCAGGACCGGCAGGCCGGCCGGGCGCCCGCCGCCGCACCCGCGGAGGAGGAGCAGAGCCCGTGGTTCCAGGCGCCGGTCGAGGTCGCGTACCAGGGAGGCTACGACCCCACGTACGACCCCTCGGAGCAGTACGCCCAGTGGTACGAGGAGCAGCAGCAGGCCGAGCAGTACCAGGACCAGTACCAGGAGGAGCCACCGGCGCAGGAGCCCTCTCCGGAGGAGACCGGTTCGTTCCCCATCCCGGTGGGTCCCGGGCGCAGCCGCGAGCTCGGTGAGGGCGGCGGCACGCCGATCGCCGAGCCGGACGAGGAGTCGTACTACCAGATCTTCAAGCAGTCGTCGATGAGCGGCAGCGGCTACCCGACGCCGAGCCAGTTCAGCTACGACGTGGAGGCGACCTACGGCACCCCGATCCCGGACTCCGAGGCGAAGCGCATGGTCATGCGTTTCCAGAACCGCCACGCGGCGGAGCTGGAGGAGGACCACATCGCCTGACGCGCGGTGGACGACGGAGGGGGGGGCCCGGGGGGGACACCGGCGCCCCCCCCCCCGGCGGGGGGGCCGCCAAAACCCCCCCCCGGGGCCCCCCCCCGACAGGGCCCCCCCCCCCCCGCGGGGGGGGGGGGGGGGGGGGGGGCCGCGGGGCCCCCCCCCCCCCCCCCCCTCCGTCGTCGTGGTGCCGCCTACTCCCCGAGCAGGGTCCGCACCCGTTCCTGGCCCACGGCCAGCAGCAGGGTGGGCAGCCGCGGCCCGGTGTCCCGCCCGACCAGCAGGTGGTAGAGCAGGGCGAAGAACGTCCGCTGGGCGGTCTTGATCTCCGGCGGGAGTTCCTTGGGGGTGGCGTCGGCGGAGAACCCGGCCTGCACCTTGGGGACGCCGTAGACGAGGTGCGTGAGGCCGTCCAGCGACCAGTGGTCGGCGAGTCCGTCGAGCAGGAGCCGCAGGGACTGCCGGGAGGCCTCGTCGAGGGACTTCAGCAGCTCGGCGTCGGCTTCGGCCCGGACGATGGTGCGCTGGTCGGCGGGGACGTGGGTGTTGATCCAGGCCTCGGCCTTGTCGTAGCGGGGCCGGGCCTCGTCGAGGGAGCCGAGCGGGTTCTCCGGGTCGAGGTCGGAGAGGATCCGCAGGGCCTGGTCCTGGTGTCCCGCGGTGATGTCGGCGACGGAGGCCAGCGTGCGGTACGGCAGCGGCCGGACGGTGCGCGGCAGCTCACCGGCGGCCGTGCCCACCGCACGGGAGTGCGCGGCGACGTCGGCCGGGAGCGCCGATCCCTCGGCGACCTTGGCGTCCAGCTTGTCCCACTCGTCGTAGAGCCGCTGGATCTCCTGGTCGAAGGCGATCTTGAAGGACTGGTTGGGGCGGCGGCGGGCGTAGAGCCAGCGCAGGAGCTGGGGCTCCATGATCTTCAGCGCGTCGGCGGCGGTGGGGACCCCGCCCTTCGAGGACGACATCTTCGCCATGCCGCTGATGCCGACGAAGGCGTACATGGGCCCGATGGGCTGCTCGCCGCCGAAGATGCCGACGATCTGGCCGCCGACCTGAAAGCTGGAGCCGGGGGACGAGTGGTCGACGCCGCTCGGCTCGAACACGACTCCCTCGTAGGCCCAGCGCATCGGCCAGTCGACCTTCCAGACCAGCTTGCCGCGGTTGAACTCGTTCAGCCGGACGGTCTCGGCGAAGCCGCATGCGGTGCACGTGTAGGACAGCTCGGTGGTGTCGTCCACGTACGAGGTGACGGTGGTGAGGTCCTTCTCGCAGTTGCCGCAGTAGGGCTTGTACGGGAAGTAGCCCGCCGAACCGGACGAGCCGTCGTCCTCGTTCGCCGCGCCCGACCCCTCCGCCGCCTCGAGCTCGGCCTCGTCGAGCGGCTTCTGCTGCTTCTTCGCCGGGGCCTTCTTCGTGCGGTACTGGTCGAGGATCGCGTCGATGTCCCCGCGGTGCTTGATCGCGTGCAGGATCTGCTCGCGGTAGACGCCGGAGGTGTACTGCGCGGTCTGGCTGATCCCGTCGAACTCCACGCCGAGCTCGGCCAGCGACTCGACCATCGCGGCCTTGAAGTGCTCCGCCCAGTTCGCGTGGGGCGAGCCCTGCGGCGCCGGGACGGAGGTCAGCGGCTTGCCGATGTGCTCGGCCCAGGAGTCGTCGATCCCGGCGATGCCCTGCGGCACCTTGCGGTAGCGGTCGTAGTCGTCCCAGGAGATCAGGTGGCGGACCTGGTGCCCGCGGCGGCGGATCTCGTCGGCGACCAGGTGCGGGGTCATGACCTCGCGGAGGTTGCCCAGGTGGATGGGTCCCGACGGGGAGAGTCCGGACGCGACGACCACAGGTTTGCCGGGGGCCCGACGCTCCGACTCCTCGATGACCTCATCCGCGAAACGGGAGACCCAGTCGGTGGTCTCGGTGCTCAGAGCCACGATCGGCACGTCCTCTTGTTCTGAAGGCTTCCGGGTTTGAAGTGCGTTCCATTGTCCCAGACGGCCCCGCGCCCGGGAAAACCGCTTTACCCCCCATGGGATACTGACCGTGTCTATCCATCCCCACGAGGAGAACGGCACCCACTCCTATGGCCCCGGTCACGTCCCTCAGCCACTCCGTCGAACAGCACCTCTCGTCCGCTCTCTCGGCCACCCTGCCGGAGGCCGCCGGCGCGGACCCGCTGCTGCGACGAAGCGACCGGGCCGACTTCCAGGCCAACGGCATCCTGGCGCTGGCCAAGAAGGCGAAGGCGAACCCGCGGGAACTGGCGACGCAGGTCGTGTCGCAGGTCGTCACGGGTGACCTGATCGGGGAGATCGAGGTCTCGGGCCCCGGCTTCCTGAACGTGACGATCACCGACGGCGCGATCACCCGGAACCTCGCGGCGCGGTACGCGGACACCGACCGTCTGGGCGTGCCGCACTCCGGCCACCCGGGCACCACGGTCATCGACTACGCCCAGCCGAACGTGGCGAAGGAGATGCACGTCGGTCATCTGCGGTCGGCGGTCATCGGCGACGCGACGGTGCAGATCCTGGAGTTCACCGGCGAGAGCGTGGTCCGCCGGCACCACATCGGCGACTGGGGCACCCAGTTCGGCATGCTCATCCAGTATCTGGACGAGCACCCGCACGAGCTGGACCACAAGGACTCCCAGGTGAGCGGCGAGGAGGCGATGTCGAACCTCGACCGCCTCTACAAGGCCGCGCGCAGGCTGTTCGACGCGGACGAGGAGTTCAAGACCCGGGCCAGGCGCCGGGTGGTGGACCTCCAGGCGGGCGACCCGCACACGCTCGCGACCTGGCAGAAGTTCGTCGACGAGTCGAAGATCTACTTCTTCTCGGTCTTCGAGAAGCTGGACATGGAGATCCGGGACGAGGACATCGTCGGCGAGTCGGGTTACAACGACATGCTGGCGGAGACCTGCCGTCTCCTGGAGGAGTCCGGGGTCGCGGTCCGTTCCGAGGGCGCCCTCTGCGTCTTCTTCGAGGACGTCAAGGGCCCGGACGGCAACCCGGTCCCGCTGATCGTGCAGAAGTCGGACGGCGGCTACGGCTACGCGGCTACCGACCTGTCGGCGATCCGTGACCGCGTCTTCCAGCTCAAGGCGAACACGCTGCTGTACGTCGTGGACGCCCGTCAGTCGCTGCACTTCAAGATGGTCTTCGAGACGGCGCGCCGGGCGGGCTGGCTGAACGAGGACGTCAAGGCGCACCAGTTGGCGTTCGGCACGGTCCTCGGCAAGGACGGCAAGCCGTTCAAGACCCGTGAGGGCGAGACGGTCAAGCTGGTCGACCTCCTCGACGAGGCGGTCGACCGGGCCACCACCGTGGTCCGGGAGAAGGCCGTGAAGGTCGGCCTGTCCGAGCCGGAGATCGTGGAGAACGGCCGGTACGTGGGCGTCGGCGCGGTGAAGTACGCCGACCTGTCGACGTCCGCCGTGCGGGACTACAAGTTCGACCTGGACCAGATGGTCTCGCTGAACGGCGACACGTCCGTCTACCTCCAGTACGCGTACGCCCGTATCCAGTCGATCCTGCGCAAGGCCGGCGAGGCCCGCCCGGCCGCTCACCCGGAGCTGGAACTGGCCCCGGCGGAGCGGGCGCTGGGCCTGCACCTGGACCAGTTCGGCGAGACGGTGCACGAGGTCGCGGCGGCGTACGAGCCGCACAAGCTGGCGGCGTACCTGTACCAGCTGGCCTCGCACCTGACGACGTTCTACGACCAGTGCCACGTGCTGTCCCCGGACAACTCGCCGGAGGTCGTCGAGAACCGCCTGTTCCTGGTGGACCTCACGGCCCGCACCCTCCACCTGGGCATGACCCTGCTGGGCATCCGGACCCCGGACAAGCTCTGAGGCAGCGCCCCGGCGCCCCGGCGCCAGTGCGCTCCACGCACGCGGCCCGTCCCCCCTTCCGGCCCCGGGCCGCGGGGGCGGACGGGCCGCGGTCGTGACGGGGCCCCCGGCCGGCGCCCCGCCCCGGGACGCTCGTCCGGACCCGTTCCACGCCGACGGGGGACGGCGGGCGGGAGTGCTTCGGGGCGCGGGCGGGCCGGATCCCGGAACCGACTCCCCGCACCCGTACGTCCCCTGTCTCGACGACGCGAGAACACCGATGTGAGGAGGGGCGGTTGGGCGGCGCGGACGACCTGTCGATCGTCGACCTCCTGATCACCTTCCTGCTGGTCGGAGGCGCGGGGGTGGTCATCCCGGCCGCCGTCGTCCTCCCGCTCGTCGGCCTGGGCATCTGGCTGACCCACGCCTGGCGCCGTCGCCGCGCGCGACGCTCCGCCTGACGGCCCGTCGCGGACCGGGCGGAACCCACCGGCCCGGGCCGCTGTCAGTGCCCGCCCTTACAGTCACCGGCATGGCGACTCTTCCCAATCCGCTCCCCAAGCTGGCCTCCGACCCCAGCGGCCGCTCCCTCGGCCTCCAGCTCCCGCCGGGCCGGCTGATCGACACGACGATCGAGGGGGTGTGGCACGAGCCGTTGCTGTGGCACGCGGCGCAGTCCGCCTCCTCCGGCAACTGGACGGCTCTGGGCGCGACCGCGGGGCGGGCCGGGCTGGTGCCGGTCCTGGTCGACCTCGGCGGCTCCCGAGGCGGCCCGTCCGCATGGGAGTTGATGCCCGCCGAGGTGTCGTACCCCGGCGACCACGACGCGGAGGAGGTCCTCGCGGAGTACTGGGAGGAGTGCGCGGCGGACGGCGAGGAGTGGCCCGGTCTCGGCGCGCCCGGCACCCTGACGGCGGACCCCGACGCCCGCGCCGCGCAGATCGCCGACACCCTCGCGGAGCAGGGAGCCGCGTGGTTCGACTCGCCGCATGTCGCCCTGGTCCCCGCCCGTCGCAGCGCCGACGTCCCGGCGGCCGTCGGCTGGTCCGGCCCGGCCAACCACGAGAACGACACCGCGCGTCTGTGCGCCGTCCTGCGCTCCTGGGAGGACCGCTTCGGCATACGGGTCGTCGGCCTCGGTTTCGACGTCCTGGCCGTGTCCGTCGCGGCCCCGCCCGGCACCCTCGCGGAGGCGGAGGGGATCGCCGCCGAGCACTTCGCGTTCTGCCCGGACAACGTCCTCCAGGGCTCGGGCACCCTGGAGGCCTACGCCGGGCAGCTCGTCGGCGCGCCCGTCTGGACCTTCTGGTGGGACTGATCCGCGCTATCCGGTGAGCCCCCGCCGCAGCCTGCGCAGTCCCTCCGCGATCTCGTCCGGGGTCTGCGTCACGAAGCACAGGCGCAGGGTCGAGCGGTCGGGTTCACCGGCGTAGAAGGGGGCGCCGGGGACGTACGCGACGTCCTGGGCGACGACCCGCGGGAGGAGGGCCGTGGTGTCGTACGACCCGGGCAGGCGGACCCAGAGGAACATGCCGCCCTCGGGGCGGGTCCACACCGACCCCGCGGGGAGGGCGTCCGGGAGGCCCGCGAGCATGGCGTCCCGGCGCTCCCGGTACACGGCGGCGACCCGGGTCACGTGCGCGTCCAGGTCGAAGGCGGTCAAGTACCGTGCCGCGGCGAGCTGGTTGACGGTCGGCGTGTGCAGGTCGGCGGCCTGCTTGGCGACGACGCAGGCCCGGCGCACCTCGTCCGGCGCGCGCAGCCAGCCCAGCCGGAGGCCGGGTGCCATGACCTTGGAGAAGGAGCCGAGCAGGATCGTACGGTCGCGGGCGTCGGGGTGGGCGGCGATCCAGGGGACGCGCTCGCCGTCGTAACGGAGTTCGCCGTAGGGGTCGTCCTCGACGATCCACAGTCCGTGCCGGGCGGCGACGCCGGCGACCGCGGCCCGGCGCTCGGTGGGCAGGGTGCGGCCGGTGGGGTTCTGGAAGGTGGGGACGGTGTAGAGGAGCTTGGGCCGTTCGCGGACCACGAGGTCGGCGAGAGCTTCGGGATCCGGACCGTCCGCGTCGCCGGGCACGGCCACGATCCGCGCTCCGGCCAGACCGAAGACCTGCAGGGCGGCCAGGTAGCAGGGGGCCTCGACGAGCACCGTGTCACCGGGGTCGACGAGAGCGGTCGCCAGCAGGGAAAGGGCCTGCTGGGAACCGGTGGTGACGAGCAGGTCGTCGGCGGTCGTGGGCAGGCCACGGGCCGCCGTGCGTGCCGCGAGCCGCTCCCGCAGGCTCGGCTCGCCCTCGGTCGTGGCGTACTGGAGGGCCTGGGACGGGGTTTCCTCCAGGGCGTGGCGGAACGCGGCGGCCACGCCCGCACGGTCGAACAGCTCGGGCGCGGGCAGCCCGCCCGCGAAGTTGATGACCTCGGGGCGGGCGGTGACGGCGAGGATGTCCCGCACGGGCGAGCCGCCGATCGACCGGACCCGGGCGGCCGGCGAAGGCAGCGACGCGGGACCGGCGACGGGAGCGACGGCGACCGCGGGGCCGGCCTCGGAGGAGGCGGGGGCGGGCGCGGAGGAGGCGGGGGCGGGCGTGCCGGGAGACTCGGCTGCGACAGTCATGCCCGCACCCTAGGGAGATACATGTCGCCTACACATGGGTTTCTGCCATGTGGACAGCGGCCCGCGTTCACCCCTTCGTGCCCGTCGCCCCCGTACGCGGTGAGGTCGTCGTCCGTCACGTCGTCGATGCCGCGGTGGCGGAGCGTCCAGGACGGGGCCCGGAGGGTCGCCGACAACCGTCCACCTGCGCCCTCGACCGGAACACGAAGGTGAACCCGCGCTCCGTGTAGGCCCGTTGCACGGCCCGGGTCGGCTCAGGATGCAGCTCGTCGGTGAGCTGGGTGAGGACGCACCTCGGCGGACTCTGCGGACTCGGCGGACTCGGCGGCCTCTGCGGCCTCTGCGGCCTCCGCGGACGAAGGGGCTCTCCCGGGACGGAGCTCTCCCCGGGCCGTCGGGCGTCCCACATCCCGTCCCGTCGAGACCCGGTCGTCGCAGGTCGGAGGCCATGGGACCGACCCGGCGTCCCGACTTGCGCGGTGGGGGTGGAAGGTCGGGGGCCGTACGACCCAGGCTTGCCCCATGCCCACACGCCCCACTCCCCCCACCCGCCGCCGCGTCCGGCTGCTCGCCGTCGCGCTGACCGCCGCCGCGGCGCTCGCCCTCACCGCGTGCCGCGACGGCGAGGGCCTGCGCGACGAGGGCCCGTCGGGCGCCGGCGCCCTCACGGGGACCGGCGCCCCGGCGGGGTCGGACGGCTACGGCACGGCGGAGGCTCCGGCCCGCTCCCACGCGGAGCCGCCGAGCGGAAACTCGTAGTCGGGCCGCCCGTTCTCGCCGCTCGTGCGGAACGGCCTGCCCTTGTCGTCGATCGTCAGCTTGCCGTGCCGCGCACCGCTGGACCAGGACAGCTCCAGGTACCAGCGCACGTCGTACGCGGAGGCGTCGGCGGTGACGTAGTAGACCTCCGGGTCCGACTCGCTCACCTTGAACGGGAAGTCCTGGTGCCCCGCCTCGGGCACCAGCGCCGGCCGCGCCGCATCGAGGGCCACGGAGAAGGAACGCGTCGGCACACCGCCACCACAGCCGACCCCCGGGTAGCCCATGGCGTAGTCGTTCCAGGCGAGCGGCGCCGACTTGCCGACGGTCCGGACCGTCAGGCTGTCCACGACGACGGTCTCCTCGCCGGTCCCCTGCACGGTGAGCTCCAGGAACTGCTCCCCCGCCGACACGGCCCCGTGCCGGGCCACCCAGGCGGGCGCGTCCTGCTCGATGGGCGGCGGCCGGACCTGTCCCGGCCCCTGTTCGATCAGATAGCGCTGGCTGCAGGGGCTCTCCCAGGCGTACGGGCGGGTGGTGACCGTCAGCGGGGCCGGATCGTCGGCCGCCGCGTCCGGCTCCGTCGAGGAACCGGGGGTGGCGGAGCCCGACGGGGAGGCGGACCCCGAGGCCGAGACCGACGGCGACGCGGACGGCGAGGAGGTGCTCCCCGTCCCCCTCCCCCGCACGGACGCCGCGGGCGCAGCCTCGACGTCGTGCCCCTCGCCGGACCCGCCCGAGCCGCCGGACGGCAGGGTCAGGGCGAGCACCAGGGCGACCGAGCCGAGGGCGGCCACGACACCGGTTCCGGCGAGCACCAGCGAGCGGCGGCTACGCCGGGACCGCCGCTGCTCTCCCACGACCTCGGCCGCGACGACCGTGTCCCCTGCCCCTGACCCGGCCCCTGACCCGGTTGCGGCGTCCACGGCCGCCGGTTCCGCGGCGCTCCCGTCGGCGACCGGGTCCGCGACGGCGTCCGTCCCGGCCGCCGCAGCCCCCTTCCTCCCCCGCAGCGCGTCCGCCAGGACCCAGCGCCGGTGCAGCTCGACGAGCTCCTGGGGTGACGCCTTGCAGAGCCGGGCCAGTCGCTCGACGGGCGCGTAGTCCGTGGGGACGGCGTCCCCGTTGCAGTAACGGTGCAGCGTCGACGTACTCATGTGGAGCCGCTTCGCGAGCATCCCGTAGCTCAGCCCGGACCGCGCCTTCAACTCCCGCAGCAGCTCGGCGAACTCGGTCGCAGACACCGTTCCTCCACTCCCCATGTCCCGTCCCCGTGTTCCAGGGACGGTCCGTTTCCGCAGGTCAGATCCGGTGCGTTCATTCCAGCGTCCCTGATCGCCGGTCGGCCGTGGCGGCCGGGACGGATCCCCGCACAAGCTTTGGTCATCCAAGCACGCCGCTTCAACCCGGCTTTCCGGAAGAGGACTTCACGATGCGTATCCGCCGCACCAGCCACCTGCTCGCCCTCACCGCCCTGGCCGCCCTCGCGCTCACGGCGTGCGAGGACGGGACGGGCGTACAGGACGAGGGCGCCTCGCACCCGGCGTCGTCGACGGCCACGGCGGCCCAGGCCACGCCGGGCACGGACAAGAGCACGGGCGCCGGCGCCGGCACGACGAAGGGCACGACGGGCTCGGGCGGCTCGTCGGGCCGGACGGGCGGCGGCGCCGGCGCCGACACGGGCACCACCACGGGCGGCCGTACGGGCGGCACGGCCGACGACACCTCCGCCGACACCCGCATCCTGTGCAACGGCTCGAACACGAAGGTCACCGCGCAGCCGGTGGCCCGACCGCTCAACCACATGCTGCTCACGGTGACCAACACCGGCAGCAAGAACTGCGACCTGACCTACAACCCGGTCGTGCGCTTCGACGAGATGCAGTGGGTGCCGCAGGCCGCCGAGGAGACGAAGCCGCAGGCGGTGACGACCCTCGCGCCCGGCGAGTCCGGCTACGCGGGCGTGCTGCTGTCCGCCGCCGACGGCAGCGGCGACGGCGGACAGACCGCCAAGAAGCTGACGATCGCCTTCCAGGGCTACACCCCGAACAGCGACGGCGGCGCCTCGGCGACGCCGCCGCTCCCCGCCAAGGGCGTCTATTACGACAGCTTCCTGGCGGTGACGTACTGGCAGCAGGACAGGGACGACGCCCTGTCCTGGTGACAGCGGACGGACTACCGCAGCTTCTGGGCCACTTCGGTGGCCCAGTAGGTGAGGATGTTCCGCGCTCCGGCGCGCTTGATGCCGGTCAGCGTCTCGAGGATCGCCCGGTCGCGGTCGACCCAGCCCTTCTCGGCGGCGGCCTCGACCATCGAATACTCGCCGGAGATCTGGTAGGCGGCGACCGGCACGTCCACGGCGTCGGCGACCCGGGCCAGCACGTCGAGGTAGGGGCCGGCCGGCTTCACCATGACCATGTCGGCGCCCTCCTCCAGGTCCAGCGCCAGCTCGCGCAGCGACTCACGGAGGTTCGCCGGGTCCTGCTGGTAGGTCTTGCGGTCGCCCTTCAGGGACGAGCCGACGGCCTCCCGGAACGGCCCGTAGAAGGCCGACGAGTACTTGGCGGTGTACGCGAGGATCGAGACGTCCTCCCGGCCGATCTGGTCGAGGGCGTCACGGACGACCCCGATCTGCCCGTCCATCATGCCGCTGGGCCCCACGACATGGGCGCCCGCGTCGGCCTGCACCTGCGCCATCTCGGCGTACCGCTCCACGGTGGCGTCGTTGTCGACGCGCCCCTCCGCGTCCAGCACCCCGCAGTGCCCGTGATCGATCGTCTCGTCCAGGCACAGGTCGGACATGACGAGCAGGTCGTCCCCGACCTCGGCCCGCACGTCCCGGATGGCGACCTGGAGGATCCCGTCGGGGTCGGTGCCGGGCGTGCCGAGCGCGTCCTTCTTGGACTCCTCCGGCACGCCGAAGAGCATGATCCCGGAGATCCCCGCCTGCACGGCCTCCAGCGCGGCCTTCTTCAGGCTGTCGCGCGTGTGCTGCACGACGCCGGGCATGGCCTGGATCGGCACCGGCTCGCTGACACCCTCCCGCACGAACGCGGGCAGGATGAAGTCGGCCGGGTGCAGCCGGGTCTCCGCGACCATGCGCCGCATGACCGGGGTGGTGCGCAGCCGCCGGGGACGCGTACCGGGAAAGGAACCGTACTTCGTCATACGCCCTACGCTACGCCCGGCCCGCGCCCCCTTTTGCCGACGCCCAGTCGGCCCCCTCGCCCGTCCCAGGCGAGTGATCCCCGTCATCGAGATCCGGACCGGTGTGACGTTTCACGGCCGGTGAGCGCTTGCTTTACATGGGCCGCCTGATTGTCAGGTGGCCCATGACCGTTGTCGATGACTTACAGGGGTGGGGATTCCGTCGTGAGCAGACGTCGCCGCAGGGGTGGGACGCGCGCGTACAGACCGCTGAGCATGCGAAGAAGGGCCTGGCTGACGCTCGGGGCGGTGGTCCTGGGCAGCGGCGGCGTGGTGACCTACGCCATGGCCGGGCAGCCCGCCGGTCCGGAGGCCCGGCCCAAGCGGCCGGTGAAGGTCTACGACCTCGCCCTGACAGGGGCCTCGTCCGGCCGCCGGGAGCTGCCGCGCACGGACACCGCGCAGTTCTCGCTGCTCGGCGTCACCTGGACCGGCGGCGCCCGGCGGCTCGCCGGCACCGCGCAGGTGCGGACCCGCAGCGTCGCGACCGGCGAGTGGAGCGCCTGGCACGACCTGGAGCTGGACGTCGACCCGCTGGACAGGCCGGGCCCGAAGGTGCGCGGCGCGTCCGAGCCGGTCTGGGTCGGCCCGTCCGACGGCGTCCAGGTGCAGGTCGCCCACCGGGACGGCACCACCGCCGCACTGCCCAAGGGGCTGGAGGTCAACCTGGTCGACCCGGGCGTGGTGACCGCCGCCGAGACGCGGACCGGCGCCGAGCCCGCCGGGTTCGTCCTGGACCCGAGCCCCGGTGCGACGGACTCCGGGTCGGCCGAGCCCACCGACCCGGCCGGCGAACCCACCGACACGGCCTCGGCGTCGCCGCCCGACACGGTCACCGCCGAGCCGACCGACACCGTCTCCGCCCCGCCGGCGGACACCACGCCCGCGGCCACCGGGACGGCGTCGACGAGCCCCGCCTCCCCGACCACGAGCCCGACGACGACCGCCGCGCCGACGCCGACCGCGCCGCCGTCCACCGCGCCCGCGCCGCCGATCCGCTCGCGCGCCGACTGGGGCGCCGACGAGTCGATCAGCCCCGAGGCGCCGGAGTACAACAACGACGTCAAGGCGGTCTTCGTCCACCACACGGACGGCGCCAACGACTACACCTGCGATCAGACGCCGTCGATCATCCGGAGCATCTACGCGTATCACGTGCAGGTCAGCGGCTGGAAGGACCTCGGCTACAACTTCCTCGTCGACAAGTGCGGAACCCTCTACGAGGGCCGCAAGGGCGGCGTCGACCTGCCGGTCTTCGGCGCCCACACGTACGGCTGGAACCGCGAGTCCGCGGCCGTCGCCGTGATCGGCGACCACACCCGGACGACCGCGAGCAGCGCCGCGCTCACCTCCATCGCCCGCCTCGCGGCCTGGAAGCTCGGCCAGTACGGCGCGGACCCGGCGGGGACCGTCCAGCTCACCGCGGGCGCCACCCAGAAGAACCTCTTCGGCAAGAGCTTCACCGCGGGCAGCCTCTACACGTTCGACCGGATCTCCGGCCACCGCGACGGCTTCAACACGGAATGCCCCGGCGGGCTCCTCTACGACCAGCTGCCGACCGTGCGCACCCTGGCGGCCGGCCCGGTGCAGGGCCTGAAGGTCACCTCGGTGGCCGGCGGCGCGAGCCTGTCGGGCTCGGCCTACTACACCCGGGGCGCCGTCACCGTGAACTGGTCGGCGACCACCCCCGGTTCGCTGATCTCGAGGTTCGAGCTGCTGGCCGACGGCAAGGTCGCCGCGACCGCGTCCGGCACGGCCGCCTCGGCGAGCGCGACCCTGGCCCCCGGCAGCCACACCGTCGCCGTACGGGCGGTGCACCAGTCCGGCAGGACGGCGACGACCGCCGCGCTGACCGTCGTGGCGGACACGACGCTCCCGGCCTTCACCACCGCCCCGAAGCTCTCCCTGCGCAGCGGCTCCGTCAGCACCACCGCCGTGCCGGTCACGCTCGGCTGGAAGGCCACCGACGACAAGGCGCTGCGTTCCGTGCAGCTGCTGTCGCCGACCGCAGCGACCTTCGGCCCGACAGTGACCACGTCCAGCCGTACGGCCAAGCCCGGAGCCGCGACCACCTGGTCGATGCGGGCCACCGACTACGCGGGCAACGCGCGCACGGTCGCGTCCTCCTTCACCCCGGTGATCCTGCAGGAGAACTCCGCCGTCAGGTCCGGCAGCTGGACCACCCGCTCCTCCACGAGCTACCTCGGCGGCAAGTCCTACTCCAGCGGATCCAAGGGCGCGAGCCTGACCTGGACCTTCACGGGCCGTTCCGTCTCCTGGGTGGTCTCCCGCGCCACCACCTCCGGTCAGGCGTACGTCTACGTCGACGGCACGAAGGCCGCGACCGTCGACCTGAAGTCCGCCGGCACGCTGTACCGGCAGGCGATCTGGAACAAGACCTGGACCGCCGGCGCCAAGCACACGATCAAGATCGTCGTCGTGGGCACCAGCGGACGCCCGACGATCACCACGGACGGACTGGTCTACCTCAAGTAGCCCGCCGGGCGGCCCGCCGACCGGGTCCCCGGGAACGACGACGGCCTTCGCGATCCACCAGGATCGTGAAGGCCGTCGTCCGTCCGGCGCCTCCCGCCGTGTCCGCGCACGGGAACGCCCCGCCGTCCCGGGCGGGGACGGCGGGGCGCACGAGGTGTCGCACGTGGCGCGGGTCCGGCACGGACCCGGCCGGAGGTCAGGTCGCCCGCCTCCGCCGCGCCCCCGGACGCCGCTCGCTCGGCCTGCTGACCGGATCGCCGGCCTCCCGGGCCGCGGCCCGTCGGCGCAGCCCGAAGTCGGCCAGTGCCTCGGCCAGCTTGAGCGCGGACGGCTCGGGCGCCATGACGTCCACCCGGAGCCCGTGCTCCTCGGCCGTCTTGGCCGTGGCCGGGCCGATGCAGGCGATGACCGTCACGTTGTGCGGCTTGCCGGCGATGCCCACCAGGTTCCGCACGGTGGACGACGACGTGAAGAGCACGGCGTCGAACCCGCCGCCCTTGATGGCCTCCCGCGTCTCCGCCGGCGGCGGCGAGGCCCGCACGGTCCGGTAGGCGGTGACGTCGTCGACCTCCCAGCCCAGCTCGATGAGCCCGGCCACCAGGGTCTCGGTGGCGATGTCGGCCCGCGGCAGGAACACCCGGTCGATCGGGTCGAAGACCGGGTCGTAGGGCGGCCAGTCCTCGAGGAGACCGGCGGCCGACTGCTCGCCGCTCGGTACGAGGTCCGGCTTCACGCCGAACGCGACCAGCGCCTTGGCCGTCTGCTCGCCCACCGCCGCGACCTTGATGCCCGCGAAGGCACGCGCGTCGAGCCCGTACTCCTCGAACTTCTCGCGCACCGCCTTGACGGCGTTCACCGAGGTGAAGGCGATCCACTCGTAGCGGCCCGTCACCAGACCCTTGACCGCCCGCTCCATCTGCTGGGGGGTGCGCGGCGGCTCGACGGCGATCGTCGGCACCTCGTGCGGCACGGCCCCGTACGACCGCAGCCGGTCGGAGAGCGACACCGCCTGCTCCTTCGTACGCGGCACGAGCACCTTCCAGCCGAACAGCGGCTTGGACTCGAACCACGACAGCTGGTCGCGCTGGGCGGGGGCGGAACGCTCGCCGACCACGGCTATCACCGGCCGGCCGCCCTCGGGCGACGGCAGCACCTTCGCCTGCTTCAGCGTCTGCGCGATCGTGCCCAGGGTCGCCGTCCACGTCCGCTGCCGCGTCGTCGTACCGGCCACCGTGACCGTCATCGGCGTATCGGGCTTGCGCCCCGCGGCCACCAGCTCGCCGGCGGCCGAGGCCACCGAGTCGAGGGTCGTCGACACGACGACCGTGCCGTCGGACGCCCCGACCTCGGTCCAGCACCGGTCCGAAGCCGTGCGCGCGTCGACGAACCGGACGTCGGCGCCCTGCGCGTCCCGCAGCGGCACACCGGCGTACGCGGGCACGCCGACGGCGGCCGCGACACCCGGTACGACCTCGAAGGGAACACCGGCCGCCGCGCAAGCGAGCATTTCCGCCGCCGCGTACGTATCAAGTCCGGGGTCCCCGGTCACCGCACGGACGACCCGCCTGCCGCCCCGCGCGGCCTCCATGACAAGATGTGCGGCATCGCGCACAGCGGGTACCTCAGCGGTTGTTGACGTGCCGTCAACGACCGCCGGGAGAGGCGCGCCCGTGCCCGGAAGGGGGTCCGACGAAGGACCCGCTTCCGTGTTCACGACGGCGACGCCCGGCCTCGCGTGCGTCCGTACGACGTCGAGCACCTCGTGCTCGGCGACGAGGACGTCCGCGTGCGCAAGCGCCTCCACGGCGCGCAGAGTCAGCAGTCCCGGATCCCCGGGTCCGGCACCCAGGAAGGTGACGTGCCCGTGTTCAGGACCAGCGGCTGGAAGGGCGGTGGGGCTCACAGTGCTCGCTCCCCCATCAGACCGGCCGCGCCCTGGGCGAGCATCTCGGCTGCGAGTTCGCGACCGAGCGCCATTGCCCCGTCGTGCGTCTCGGGCACGGGACCGGTGGTGGACAGCTGCACCATGCGCGAGCCGTCGGTGGTGCCGACGACGCCGCGCAGGCGCATTTCGTTGACAATCTGCCCGTCGGCCAGCAGGTCGGCCAGCGCGCCCACAGGGGCGGAGCAGCCGGCCTCCAGGGCGGCGAGCAGGGACCGTTCGGCGGTCACGGCGACCCGGGTGAAGGGGTCGTCGAGCTCACCGAGCGCGGCGATCAGTGACGCGTTGTCCGCGGCACACTCGATCGCCAGTGCTCCCTGGCCGGGAGCGGGCAGAACCGTGTCTATCGACAGGAAGTCGGTGACCTCGTCGATGCGGCCGAGGCGGCTGAGGCCGGCCGCGGCCAGCACCACCGCGTCCAGCTCGCCGTCGTGCACGTACCGTATGCGCGTGTCGACGTTCCCGCGGATCGGCACGGTCTCCAGGTCCAGCCCGTGGCTGCGCGCGTACGCGTTCAGCTGCGCCATGCGGCGCGGCGAACCCGTACCGATGCGCGCTCCACGCGGCAGGTCGGTGAACTTCAGCGCGTCCCGGGCGACGATCACGTCGCGGGGGTCCTCGCGCACCGGTACGGCGGCCAGGACCAGGTCCTCGGGCTGCGTGGTCGGCAGGTCCTTCAGCGAGTGAACCGCGAAGTCGACCTCGCCCCTGGCCAGCGCGTCGCGCAGCGCGGTGACGAAGACTCCCGTGCCGCCGATCTGCGCGAGGTGCTCGCGGGACACATCGCCGTAGGTGGTGATCTCGACGAGTTCCACGGGCCGGCCGGTCACCTGGCTCACGGCGTCCGCGACCTGCCCGGACTGGGCCATGGCGAGTCTGCTTCGCCTCGTCCCCAGTCTCAGTGCCTTCGTACTCATGCCGCTCATGCCGGTCCTCGGCTCTCTGCGTTCTTCTCGGTGCTTTCCTCGGCCCGGGACACGGCGGCCACCGCCTCCGGGTCGAGGTCGAACAGGGTCCGCAGCGCGTCCGCGTACCCGGCGCCGCCGGGCTCGGCCGCGAGCTGCTTGACCCGCACGGTCGGCGCGTGCAGCAGCTTGTCGACGACCCGCTTCACGGTCTGGGTGATCTCGGCCCGGTGCTTGTCGTCCAGGCCGGGCAGCCGCCCGTCGAGCCGGGCGATCTCCGTGGCCACGACCTCGGCGGCCATGGTGCGCAGGGCGACCACGGTCGGCGTGATGTGCGCGGCCCGCTGCGCGGCGCCGAAGGCGGCGACCTCGTCGGCGACGATCCGCCGCACCTGGTCGACGTCGGCGGCCATCGGCGCGTCGGCCGAGGCCTCCGCGAGCGACTCGATGTCGACCAGCCGCACTCCGGCCAGCCGGTGCGCGGCCGCGTCGACGTCCCGCGGCATCGCCAGGTCGAGCAGGAAGAGCACCGGCTCGGGCCGGACGGGCGTGGCGACCGGCTCGGGTCCGCGGCGCTCGGGGATCCGGCCGAGGGTGGCGGCGGTCGCGGCCAGCGCGGTGATCAGCTCGGCGTCGGCCTCGGGGCTGCGGCGGGCGGCGGAGCGGCGGTCCACGGTCGCGTTGTCGACCCAGGCGGCGTGCTGCTCCAGCGTCGCCGCGTCCATGCCGGCGACGGCGGCCTCGCCCAGCACGGAGAACCCGGACTGCTGCACGGGGGCCTGCTGCACGGCGGCCAGGTCGAGGGGACAGTTCTCGTCGGTGCCGACCGAGGTGGGCGGCAGCGGCCGCTCGTCCGTCGCCGCGGCCTCGTCGGCGAAGGCGACAGGTGCCCCGGTGCGGCCCTCGACGGCGTCGGCGACCGCCTCCGCCGTCAGCACCAGGCCCGTCGCCCCGGTACAGGAGACGGCCACGTCGGCACGTGTCAGCTCGGCCGGCACCGACTCGATCGGTACCGCGCGGGCCGACACGTCCGTGTCGCCGCCCTCGGTCAGTATCTGGGCGAGCCGCTCGGCCCGGTCGGGGGTGCGGTTGGCGACGACGATCTCGGCGACCCCGGCGCGCGCGAGCGTGGCGGCGGCCAGCGAGGACATCGAACCGGCGCCGATGACCAGCGCCTTCTTGCCCCGCGCCCACGCGGCCACGTCCCCGCCCGCGGCCAGCTGCTCCAGGCCGAAGGTGACCAGGGACTGCCCGGCGCGGTCGATGCCGGTCTCGGAGTGGGCGCGCTTGCCCACCCGCAGGGCCTGCTGGAACAGGTCGTTCAGCAGCCGTCCCGCGGTGTGCAGCTCCTGCGCCCGGGCCAGGGCGTCCTTGATCTGCCCGAGGATCTGGCCCTCGCCGACGACCATGGAGTCCAGGCCGCAGGCCACCGAGAACAGGTGGTGGACGGCACGGTCCTCGTAGTGCACGTACAGGTAGGGGGTGAGCTCCTCGAGCCCGACGCCGCTGTGCTGGGCGAGCAGCGTGGACAGCTCGGCGACACCGGCGTGGAACTTGTCCACGTCGGCGTACAGCTCGATCCGGTTGCAGGTGGCGAGGACCGCGGCCTCGGCGGCCGGTTCGGCGGCGACCGTGTCCTGGAGGAGCTTGAACTGGGCGTCCGTGGACAGCGAGGCCCGCTCCAGCACGCTGACCGGAGCGCTGCGGTGGCTCAGCCCGACGACGAGGAGACTCATGCCGGCATCACGGCGGGTACGTCCCCGTCGGGTCCCTGGTCGGTGACGTCGGCGCGGCCCGCGGGGGCCGGTACGGCGCTCTCGTTCGCCGCGGCCTCCTCGCCGGCCTTGCGCTGCTCGTGGAAGGCGAGGATCTGGAGCTCGATGGAGAGGTCGACCTTGCGCACGTCGACGCCGTCCGGGACGGTCAGCACGGTCGGCGCGAAGTTCAGGATCGACGTGACGCCGGCGGCCACGAGCCGGTCGCAGACCTGCTGGGCGACGCCCGGCGGGGTGGTGATGACACCGATCGACACGCCGTTGTCGGAGATGATCTTCTCCAGGCCGTCGCTGTGCTGGACGGAGATCCCGGCGACCTGCTTCCCGGCCATCGCGGGATCGGCGTCGATGAGCGCCGCGACCCGGAAACCGCGCGAGGCGAAGCCGCCGTAGTTGGCGAGGGCCGCGCCGAGGTTACCGATACCGACGATCACGACCGGCCAGTCCTGGGTGAGCCCCAGCTCGCGGGAGATCTGGTAGACGAGGTACTCGACGTCGTAGCCGACGCCCCGCGTCCCGTAGGAACCCAGGTAGGAGAAGTCCTTGCGCAGCTTGGCGGAGTTGACCCCCGCCGCGGCCGCGAGCTCCTCGGAGGAGACCGTGGGCACCGAGCGCTCCGACAGCGCGGTCAGCGCGCGGAGGTACAGCGGAAGGCGGGCGACGGTGGCCTCGGGAATCCCTCGGCTACGGGTCGCCGGTCGGTGAGTTCGGCCAGTTGCCACGGTGCTCCTGCGGGTAGAGCGGGGCTGCAGGCGGTCACACGTACGCAGACCGCCCCGTCGACAGCAGGCTATGTCTTTGTGAACGCGTGCACAAAGATGGTGTCCGATTTGCCCGGCCAACGTGACCGGGGTCACGCGCGTCAATCCAGGGGGCAAAACCGCCACTCTCCTCGCGAATCCCGCCCCCGAGACAAAACCGCCATCGATCCTAAGCGACGTTCGGTACAGCCTTGTACTGATCGGTCAGTTCTCACCCGGCCAGTTCTTTGCGCAGGCGACTCTCGTCCACCCGCCAGAAGGTGTGCTGCCTGCCGTCGACCAGCACCACCGGAATCTGCTCCCAGTACTGGTCGTGGAGCTGCGGATCGTCGGCGATGTCCTTCTGCTCCCAGGACACACCGAGTTCGCCGCAGACCTTTTCGATCACGCGCTCGGCGTCGTCACAGAGATGACAACCGGACTTACGAATGAGGGTGACCGACCGCTCACCCGCGGCCTTACGTCGAAAGAGGGGAGTCATACCGCCATTCTCGCGCTTCTTTAACGGCGCGGTCGCGGAGAGTTCACACCCTTCGAACCTCTCGGCTCCGGAACCACCGAACAGACTGGCTATGCTCACGCCATGGCCGCTCTAGGATGGCTCACTCCCCGTAGGCGTTCCGCCACGGCGCGGAGCGTGTTGGCAGGCGAGGCCTCGGCGGAGGCAGCCCGCAAGTCCAGCCAGGAAGCCCTGGGATCGCAGGAGACCCTGGCACCCCTGGACAGTTCCACCGGGGAACCGCAGTTCCCCGTGCACGGCGACGCGATGGCCGCCGCCTTCTTCGATCTCGACAACACCGTGATGCAGGGCGCCGCGCTCTTCCACTTCGGCCGAGGCCTGTACAAACGCAAGTTCTTCGAGACCCGTGACCTGGCCCGTTTCGCCTGGCAGCAGGCGTGGTTCCGGCTGGCCGGCGTCGAGGACCCCGAACACATGCAGGAGGCCCGCGACTCGGCGCTCTCCATCGTGCAGGGCCACCGGGTCTCGGAGCTGATGTCGATCGGCGAGGAGATCTACGACGAGTACATGGCCGAGCGCATCTGGCCGGGCACCCGGGCGCTCGCCCAGGCACACCTGGACGCGGGCCAGAAGGTGTGGCTGGTCACCGCCGCCCCGGTGGAGATCGCCCAGGTGATCGCCCGCCGCCTCGGCCTCACCGGCGCGCTGGGCACGGTCGCGGAGTCCGTCGACGGCGTCTACACGGGCAAGCTGGTCGGCGAGCCGCTGCACGGCCCCGCGAAGGCGGAGGCGGTACGCGCGCTGGCCGCGGCCGAGAACCTGGACCTCTCCCGCTGCGCCGCGTACAGCGACTCGCACAACGACATCCCGATGCTCTCCCTCGTCGGCCACCCCTACGCCATCAACCCCGACGCCAAGCTCCGCAAGCACGCGCACAACCTCGACTGGCGGCTGCGCGACTACCGCACCGGCCGCAAGGCCGCGAAGGTCGGCATCCCGGCCGCGGCGGGCGTGGGCGCGGTGGCGGGCGGCACGGCGGCCGCGATCGCGCTGCACCGGCGACGGCGGTAGCGACCACGATGACGACGGCCGCGCCGCGCGGGCGGCCGTCCCGACCGAGCGGCCGGTGCAACAGCCCGGCCGCTCTTCCGCGTTACCGGACAACACCTCACACCGGACATCGATCCCGGCCAATCCGACGGTCTTACCCGCGTAACCCTTCGTCCAGTCCTGTTGTCCGCGCACAGCCACAACACGCCCCGGACCGACCCGAAACTCGAACCATTTCGATCAATAATCGCTCACTCCATGCAACTTGATCGAGCGTCAATAGGCCACAGAAGCGACGTAATCGATGATTTGAGCAACTCGGTGTAGCAGGGCCTGCACGAAGCGTTATTCTCCTCAGACGCAATCCGGTGCCCCTTCCGTCGCTACGACGGGTGAATGGTTCCGTACTGCACGTGATGCAAGCTCTGCCTCTGGGAGTCCCGTGTACCCACACGTCGGGGTTGACACCTCGGGCCTGGCTACGCTGCGCGCAACGGTCGCTACGGTCCATGACCTCTTGCGCGGCGTCGTCCCCACCGCGTACGCCGTCCCCGCCTTCGCCACCACCGCTCCGCTCGGCCCGTGCTACGCACTGGCCGAGGGCAGCGCCGCGGTGGGCAGACGAGGACGCTCGGCCGGCGCGGCCACCGCCCGTCGGCCGGCCGCCGACAGTGACAGCGCCCGCATGATGGACCTCGTCGAACGCGCCCAGGCCGGCGAGGCCGACGCGTTCGGGCGCCTGTACGACCAGTACAGCGACACGGTCTACCGCTACATCTACTACCGGGTGGGCGGCAAGGCGACCGCCGAGGACCTGACCAGCGAGACGTTCCTGCGCGCCCTGCGCCGCATCGGGACGTTCACCTGGCAGGGCCGCGACTTCGGCGCCTGGCTCGTCACCATCGCCCGCAACCTCGTCGCCGACCACTTCAAGTCGAGCCGTTTCCGGCTCGAGGTGACGACCGGCGAGATGCTCGACGCCAACGAGGTCGAGCGCTCGCCCGAGGACTCCGTCCTGGAGTCCCTCTCCAACGCGGCCCTTCTGGACGCCGTACGCCGGCTCAACCCCCAGCAGCAGGAGTGCGTGACGCTCCGGTTCCTCCAGGGGCTGTCCGTCGCCGAGACCGCGCGTGTCATGGGCAAGAACGAGGGCGCCATCAAGACGCTCCAGTACCGGGCCGTCCGGACCCTCGCCCGCCTGCTGCCGGAAGACGCCCGCTGACCCCGTCCCCCACCCACGACCGACGCCACACACTCCGTGACGCCAACTCACCTTCAGTGAAAGTCCGTTGTCTTCCCGATCCGATCATCCGCAGTCCGTAACCCAAGTGCCGCGCCAGTCGTTGTGCGGGATACAGGCTCCCTGTGGTCACGTGCCGGCCGACCCCGATCACTCGATCGTGTGGACCCGGTCCGGCGCGTGCAACCGTCAGGACCCCAGGGGAGTCGACCGTCATGACGAGAGGAGGTGCCGCCAGTGATCGCGAACGTATCGGCGCACCGGCGGGCGAGCGCCTTCGCCCAGGCCCTGGAGGAGCAGTCCGACTGTTCCCCCCAGGGCACGGCGGCCGAGCAGACCGAAGGATCACCGCCGGCGCCGGCCGCTGCGGACCAGACCGGGCAGGGCCGTCTTCTGGCTCTCGCCACGAGTCTCGCCGAGCTGCCCAAGCCGGAGTTCGATCCCGAGGTCAAGGTCGTCCAGCGGGCCCAGTTGGTCGCCGCAATGGAGGCCATGCTGCAAGCGGGCACCGCGGGAGGCGAAACGGCGGACCCTTCGGTGCCGGAGCAACGCTCCCACCGCGCCAGGGGCACTCACCGGGCCAGTCCCCTGGGCAAGTTCCGACCGCGTTCGCGCCTCGCCAAGGGCCTGACCGCGGGCGGCCTCAGCGTCGGCGTCGCGGCCGGCGCCTTCGGCGGAGTCGCGGCCGCGAGTTCCGACGCCCTCCCGGGCGACGGGCTCTACGGACTGAAGCGCGGCATCGAGGACTTCAAGCTCAACTATCTGGCCGACGGCGACGACGAGCGCGGCCGGACCTATCTCGACCAGGCCTCCACCCGGCTCAGTGAGGCCCGTCGGCTCATGGAGCGGGGTCGCAGCGGCGACCTCGACCACGAGTCGCTCGGCGAGATCCGACGCGCCCTGAACGGCATGCAGCACGACGCGTCGGAAGGCCACCGGCTCCTGCACGAGGCGTACGAACGCGATCCGAACTCCCTGGGCCCCATCCAGGCCCTCGACGCGTTCTCCCGCTCGCACCGCGAGGTCTGGGGCGCCCTGCGCGACCGCCTGCCGGTCCAGCTCGGCGACGTCAGTCAGCAGGTCTCGTCGGTCTTCGAGGCCATAGACGAAGAGGTCGCCCCGCTCCAGTCCCTCCTCCCGCGGCCCCCCGCCCCGGGCGGCGGCGGCACCCGCGAGGGCAGCGGCCCGGCGTCCACCGGCACCTCGGACACCGACCGGCACGCGACCACCCCCGGCACCGGCCACCAGCCGACCGACGGGACCGGAGCCGGCGCCGGAAGCCCCAGCAAGTCGTCGACCTCGGGCACCACCGACGACGGCCTGCTCGGCGGCAACACCGGTGGCCTCCTGGACCCGCCGAAGGAGACCGGCAGCACTGCCCCGACCACCATCGTCCCGAGCACCCAGCCGGACGTCACCCTGCCGCCCCTCCTGCCCGGCCTGCTCCCCGGGCTCGGCATCGACAGCGAGGACGCGGAGTAGCCCGAGCGGTCCCGGCCCGCATGACAAGTGGGGGCGCCCCTCTCAGCGAGAGGAGCGCCCCCACAGCCGTGCCCGAAGAACCCGCCCGGCGCTTCCCCGGCCCCACCGAACCGGCCCCCACCGAACCGGCAGCGGGACCCGGCCGCCTGGCCACTCGTCAGAAGAACACCGACCGCCGCTGCACCAGCAGCTTGTAGAGCGTGTGCTGGATCTGTTCCCGCACCTGGTCCGTCAGGTTGAACATCAGCATCGGGTCCTCCGCCGCCTCCGGCGGATAGCCGTCCGTCGGGATCGGCTCGCCGAACTGGATCGTCCACTTCGTCGGAAGGGGGATGCCGCCCAGCGGTCCCAGCCACGGGAAGGTCGGCGTCAGCGGGAAGTACGGGAAGCCGAGCACCCGCGCCAGCGTCTTCGCGTTGCCGATCATCGGGTAGATCTCCTCGGCCCCGACGATCGAGCAGGGGATGATCGGAGCGCCCTGGCGCAGCGCCGTGGAGACGAAGCCGCCCCGGCCGAACCGCTGGAGCTTGTAGCGCTCGCTGAAGGGCTTCCCGATGCCCTTGAAGCCCTCCGGCATCACCCCGACCAGCTCGCCCTGGCCGAGCAGCCGTTCGGCGTCCTCCGCGCAGGCGAGGGTGTGCCCGAGCTTGCGGGCCAGCTCGTTGACGACCGGCAGCACGAAGACGAGGTCGGCGGCCAGGAGGCGCAGATGCCGGCCGGCCGGATGGTGGTCGTGCACGGCGACCTGCATCATCAGGCCGTCCAACGGCAGCGTCCCGGAGTGGTTGGCGACGATCAGCGCGCCACCCTCCGCCGGGATGTTCTCGACGCCCTTCACCTCGACCCGGAAGTACTTCTCGTACAGCGGCCGCAGCAGCGACATCAGGACCTGGTCGGTCAGCTCCTCGTCGTAGCCGAAGTCGTCGACCTCGTAGTCGCCCGTGAGGCGCCGGCGCAGGAAGGACAGCCCGCCCGCGATCCGCCGCTCCAGGCCGCCCGCGTCCTTGTCCAGCCGTTCCTCACCCGTCACAGGAACATCATCATGCTCAGCCGCCCTGGTGGGCAGGGGCTGGACCTCGCCGGCCTCGCCGACCTCAGCGGTCTCGCCGATCTCCCGGACCGGCGCGGGCTCGCCTTTCCTGCGCCGGCTCCCCGCACCCCGGCGCCTGGGCGGCCGCGTCACGGCGCTTCCCCGGGACCGGTCGTCGTCGAACGGAATGACCTTGGCATCCGCCATCGTTGATGCGCTCCTCAGTTGGCGCTCTGCGTCGGGAGGTGGACCGGGGGGTGGTCGCCGCCCGGCAGGGACAGCGCGGCGATCCGGTCGACGGCCCCGGCAACGGCCTCGGGCGGCAGGAGTCCGGGTCCGTGACTGCGCGCGAAGTCCGCGAAGGTCTCCGCCGTGGTGTACCGCGGCGTGAACCCCAGCGTCTCGCGCATCTGGTCCGTGGACACGACCCGGCCGTGGGTGAGCAACCGGATCTGCTCGGGCGAGAAGTCCGTCATGCCCAGCGTACGCACCAGCGACCCCGCCCAGGTGACGGCGGGCAGCAGCAGCGGCACGGTCGGCCGTCCGAGCCGCCGCGAACACTGCGACAGCAGCAGCGCCCCGTCCCCGGCGATGTTGAACGTGCCGCTGTTGAGGGTGCCCCGCCGTGGTTCGTGCGAGGCGATCCGCAGCACCTCGATCACGTCGTCCTCGTGCACGAACTGGAGCCGGGGGTCGTAGCCGAGCACGGTGGGCAGCACGGGCAGCGAGAAGTACGAGGCGAGCGGCGTCTCGGCCGTCGGCCCGAGGATGTTGGCGAACCGCAGCACGCACACCGCGACATCGGGCCGCCGCCGGGCGAACCCGCGCACATATCCCTCGACCTCGACGGCGTCCTTGGCGAAACCGCCGCTGGGCAGCGACTTGGGCGGGGTCGTCTCGGTGAAGACGGCGGGATCACGCGGCGCGGACCCGTAGACGTTGGTGGAGGACTTGACCACCAGCCGCTTCACATGCGGCGATTTCTGACAGGCGCCGAGCAGCTGCATGGTCCCGATGACGTTGGTCTCCTTGACCGTCGTCCGGCTCCCCCTGCCCAGCGCGGTCGCCGTCACGTCCAGGTGGACGACGGTGTCGGCGCCGGTCTCGGCGAGCACCCGCGCGATGGTGGGCTGCCGGATGTCGGCCTCGATGAAGTCGGCGCCCCCCAGATGGTGCTCGGGCCGCACCGCGTCCACGGCGACCACCCGGTCGACCTGTGGGTCACGCTGGATCCGTCGTACGAACCGGCCCCCCAGCTGACGGGCCACTCCGGTAACGAGCACGACCTTTCCCAAGATCAGCGCCTTCCTTCCGTCCTGGAACCGCCGGCCGCCCTGCCGAGTTCCCGTCTGCGGCCAACCTAGCGGGTCGATGTTGCGCTGTGATGACCGCCCGATGCACGAAGTGACGAGATCTCTTCGGTCGTACGACCAGATCAGCCATGGTGCACGTCCAGGCATACGCACGGCGTTCAGCCGACCGTACGGGCGCCGGGATATGCGTGTGGCCCCCCACCGATAACACGGTGGGGGGCCACACCACGCCTACGCGGCTCGCGTCGCGCGAAGTAAGTGCTTGCGCTTACTTCTGCCGGCGCTTACTTCTTGTTGCGACGCTGAACGCGCGTGCGCTTGAGCAGCTTGCGGTGCTTCTTCTTGGCCATCCGCTTGCGCCGCTTCTTGATAACAGAGCCCACGACTACCCTCGCTCACTTCTCATCACTCGGTGCTGGGCGCCATGGGCCCATACGACCTACGAGGGGCTAGCCTACCCGCCTGAGCGCTGAGGTCGTAATCGAGGGGCGGGAGGGGTCCGGGACGGCCCTGCGGCCGGACCCCACCCCGGGCCTGCCCTGCCGGACAGGCCCCGGCCGTCAGGCGGTTTCCACCCCCACGTAGCTCTCGCGGAGGTACTCGTGGACCGCTTGCTCGGGGACGCGGAAGGACCGCCCCACCCGGATCGCGGGCAGATGACCGCTGTGCACCAGTCGGTACACGGTCATCTTCGACACTCGCATCACCGAGGCGACTTCCGCCACGGTAAGGAACTGAACCTCGTTCAGAGGCCTCTCGCCAGCTGCACCCATGACACACCTGAACCTTCCGCACTCGACTCGACGGCCACCGGCTTCCCCTTCCGGTGACTCTTCGTCGCTGCGTGCTCACTCCCCAATGTAGGGGCGGGTGATGCGAGTGGGGAAGAGGTGCACCCATCAGCGGCCTACTGTGACAGACACGCTCGATTGAGTACGTAGCGGGTCAGCGGCCTGTAGTAAGAGGACCGCACGCCGTCATCAAGTGGAACGGCGACGGAGACGACTCCCTCCGCCTCCCCCACGAACAGCGCGGGGTCGTCGGTGTCGGCCAGCCCGATGGCCTCGAACCCCAGCTGACCTGCCCCGCAGACCCATCCGTGGTCCCCGATGACCAGCTCGGGCAACGGCCCCCCGTCCTCGGCGGCCGCCGCCAGCGCGACCCGAACCGGGAGCGGCGAATGGCTGTGCGCACCGGTCGCACAACCGGCGCGTTCGGCACCCGCCTCCCGGACGACCGCGACTCCCCGTACGTAGTCGAGGTTGTGCGTGCGTAGGCCGAACCGGGTCGTTATGTCGACACAGCGACCCTGCGCCGAGGTGAGGACATCACATCCCGCCGCCGACAAAGCGTCCGCAATCGATGCGTAGAACCCCAGCAGGCGGTGCGGATGCCCGGTGCCGAGCAGCACGGGCGCGCCACGCTGGGCTACCGAGGCGAGCCGCGTCGCGAAAGCGTCCAGCGCGGCCAGGGTGCGCTCAGGATCGATCACATCATGCCCGGTGACGCAGCCGGGATCGGCCGAAACTCCACACTTGTCGGCCATCAGCGCGATCAGATCCCGCTGCCCCCAGCTCCGCTCGGGATCAAGCCCGATCAGCACCCGGGGATCACGAGCGGCGAACAGCCGGTAGCTCCGCAGGCTCTCCTCCCGGGAGGTGGCCACCGCCCCGGCCAACCGCGCGGCCAGCAGATGCGCCCGAAGCGCCCCGGAACTCAACACGCAACCGATGCTGACGGACCGACCGACCTCCGGGGCGAAAACAGCCCCAGTGCCCCACAGTCGGCGTAACGCCGGCACTGTCCGGCCCGTCCGGCGCTCGAGGACGAGGCCGTCCGGGCCGCCCCGGGGGTCAGGAGTCGGGGGCCACCGGGGGCTGAGCCCCCCTGCGAGGGACGGGAACGGGTAGGGGCGGCGAGGGCCGGACCTCCACGACGCCACACCCCACCACCGACACGACCTACGGCAGCAGCCCCCGCAGCGGGAACACCGCCCGCCGCGTGGCCAGCACGGCCTGGTCCAGCCGATCGGCGGGGTCGTATCCCGCCTCCCACCCGGCCCACTCCACCGGCCAGCGCCCGTCGGTCATGCGCACCGGACCGAGCTGCCGGGTGCGGGCGAACACGTCCTGCCGCCACCCCTCCGGGATCACCGTCTCCGGCGCCACCGGCACCCCCGCCGCCACCCCCACCAGATGCGTCCACGACCGCGGCACCACATCCACCACCGCGTATCCGCCCCCACCGAGCGCGACCCACTTCCCCCCGGCGTACTCGTGCGCCAGCTCATGACAGGCCACCTGCACGGCCCGCTGCGCGTCGAGGGAGACCGCGAGATGCGCCAGCGGATCCTCGAAGTGCGTGTCGGCCCCGTGCTGGGTCACCAGCACATCCGGCCGGAAATCGGCGAGGAGCTCCGGCACCACCGAGTGGAACGCCCGCAACCACCCCGCGTCCCCGGTCCCGGCCGGCAGCGCGACGTTCACCGCGGACCCCTCGGCCCGCTCCCCGCCGGTCTCCTCCGGCCACCCGGTCTGCGGGAACAAGGTACGAGGATGCTCGTGCAGGGAGATCGTCAGCACCCTCGGGTCGTCCCAGAACGCCGCCTGCACGCCGTCCCCGTGATGGACGTCCACGTCCACGTACGCGACCCGCTCGGCGCCCAGCTCCAGCAACCGGGCGATCGCCAGCGCGGCGTCGTTGTAGATGCAGAACCCCGACGCCCCGCCCGGCATCGCGTGGTGCAGCCCGCCCGCGAAGTTCACCGCGTGCAGCGCCTCCCCCCGCCAGACGGCCTCCGCGGCCCCGACCGACAGCCCGGCGATCAGGGCGGACACCTCGTGCATCCCCGCGAACGCCGGATCGTCCATCGTCCCCAGCCCGTACGACGGGTCCGCCGACCCCGGCTCCGCCGACGCCGCCTTGACGGCCCGGACGTAGTCCTCGCGGTGCACGAGCCGCAGCGTCGACTCCCCGGCGGGCTTCGCCGCGACGACGTCGACCTGCCGGTCGAGCCCCAGGGCGCCGACCAGCCTCCGGGTCAGGTCCAGCCGGACCGGATCCATCGGATGCTCGGGCCCGAAGTCATAGCCCGTTACTGCCTCGTCCCACATCAGCTGTGCGCGGCCGCTCATGCCCGCCACCGTATCGGTCCGGTTGAGCGGCGAACGACCTGGCGTACACCAACGTCACCAGCACCAACACCATCGGCACCGCCATCGCCCCCCGATACGTCCAGGCGTCCCCCAGCGCCCCCACCAACGGCGAACCGATCAGGAACCCGACGTAGTTGAAGATGTTGAGACGGGCGATCGCCGCGTCCGAGGACCCCGGGAACAACCGCCCCGCCGCCGCGAACGTCTGCGGCACCAGCACGCACAGCCCGAGCCCCACGAGCGTGAACCCGAGCATCCCGATCCACGCCCCGGGAGCCACGGCCACCACCGCGAACCCCGCCGCCGCGACCAGCGCCCCCAGCCGCACCACCGCCGCGGCCCCGAACCGCCGCACCCCGAAGTCCCCGATGGCCCGCCCGAGCAGCGTGGTCACCATGTAGACGTTGTACGGAACGGTGGCCAGCTGCTCGCTGCTGCCCAGCACGTCCTGGAGATACTTCGCGCTCCAGTTGGAGACCGTGGAGTCCCCGATGTAGGCGAACGTCATCACCAGGCACAACGGCAGCAGCATCGTGAAGACCACACCCGTGCCGCCGGCTCCCGCCCCGGCGTCCCCCGGCGCCTTGTCGGCCTCCGTGCCGCCGTCCACATACCAACGGCTCCCCACCAGGGCGGCCGGCAACAGCACCGCCACCACCGGCAGATACGACACCCACAGCGCGAGATGCCAGTGCGCCCCCATCCACGCCAGCGAGGCCCCCACGATCCCGCCCAGGCTGTAGACGGCGTGGAAGCTGAGCATGATGCTGCGCCCGTACGTCCGCTGGAGACTCACCCCGAGCATGTTCATCGAGGCGTCCAGCGCCCCCACGGCGAGCCCGAAGACGGCCAGGGCGACCCCCAGCTGGGCCATCCCCCGCCCGGCCCCGACCCCGAGCAGCGCCAGCAGCACCACCGGCTGGGACCACCGCAGCACCCGGCTGGGCGGTATCCGCTTCACCAACTGCTCGGTCGACACGCTTCCGACACCGGCCAGGATGGGCACGGCGGCCAGGAAGACGGGCAGCAGCGCGTCCGAGACCCCGTACCGGTTCTGGATCGCCGGGATCCGGGTCACCAGCAGAGCGAAGGCCGCGCCCTGCGCGAAAAAGCTGAACGCCAAAGAGGCCCTACCGCGCCGCAGCACTTCTGTCATGGCGGCGAGCGTAGGGCCCCTGCGTACTCGTGGGTAGATCCAGCCAAAGATGAATTGCCCTCAGCTTTGCCGGACTTCACCGGGCGAGGACGACCTCGGGCACCTCGCCACCGATCTCCGTGGCCTGCCCGGCCTTCGTCTCGAAGGCGACCATCGCCGCCATCGGCCCGGCGCCGAACGCCCCGCCGACCACGAAGCCGATGCCCATCGCCACGACCATGACCACCGAACCGAGCCACACCATGGTGTCCACCGGCACGGTGTACGCCCCGACGACCCGCACGACGCACTCGACGAGCAGCACCACACCCCAGACGACCGAGAAGGCCCGCTCCCGCTTCCGGAAGTCCGCCGACGCGACCGACGCGCCACTCTCCAGCCGCGCCCAGGCCGCCTCCCTGACCGCGTCCCCCTTCACCAGGAACGGCTTGACCGCGGCGGTCATCATCGGCGTGCCCAGCGCCACCGAGACCAGGATCCCGATCCCGATGGTGCTGCTGACCCCGCTGTCCTTGGCCAGCATCAGCCGCGGATCGCCGGAGACCAGGCTCAGCGCCAGCCCGACGACGTTGACGACGAGGATGAGCCCGGCGAGCCCGTTGACCGTCCGCCGGCTCACCGCGCTCCACAGGGTCCGCCCGGCCGGGACCAGGCTGCTGCAGGCGAGAGCGGCGAAGGTGCTCATCCCGAACGCGCCCTTGAAGAGGTAGTACGACCCGAGCGGCACCGCCACATCCACGATGAGCGGGGCGAAGGCGTTCTGCTTCTTGTGCTGGTTCGTCGTCATGCCCATAGCTTCGCCGCCGGGAGGGGTGCCCCAGTAGAAACGATCGTCCGGAGCTACGCATGACAAATGTCAGCCCGACACCGGATCGTCCGTCAGATCAGCAGGTCAGGCAACTGCCCCAGATCGGAGAAGAGTCGCGTGGCCCCGGCGAGCCTCTCGGCCGGCGTCATCGCGGTGAACCCGTAGACGTCCATCCCGGCCGCCACAGCCGCCCGCACCCCCAGCGGACTGTCCTCGACGACCACGCACCGCTCCGGTGCCACCCCCATCCGCCCGGCCGCGTGCAGGAAGAGATCCGGTGCGGGCTTCCCCTTCCCGACGTCCTGCGAGCTGAAGATCCGCGCGTCCTCGAACCACCGGTCCAGCCCGGTCTTCCGATGCCCCACCCGGATCCGCTCATGGCTCCCGGACGACGCCACGCAGTACGGCACCCCGTCCGCGGCCAGCTTCGCGAGGACCTCCACGGCACCCGCGACGGGCTCCAGCTCCTGCTCGAAGGCAGCGAACACCCGACGGTGGAAGGTGTCGTCGAACTCCGCCGGCAGCGACTGCCCGGTGCGCTCCTGGACCAGGTCGTGGATGCGATGCATCGCCGACCCCATGTAGTCCCGGATGGAGTCCTCGTACGAGGTGGGGTGCCCGATCTCGGTCAGATAGGCAGCCAGCAGCCGATTGGAGATCGGCTCACTGTCCACCAGGACACCGTCATTGTCGAAAATCACCAGGTCGTAGCGCATGACTAGACCCTAAATGAGCCGTAACGCAGAAAACCCCCGCACCGTGAGGTGCGGGGGTTTCCCGTAATATTTGTTCGGCGGTGTCCTACTCTCCCACAGGGTCCCCCCTGCAG
>NZ_JAVDVA010000048.1:0-31970 GCF_031456635.1 Streptomyces sp. 3330 | reverse complement strand
CCGGGGGGCCCGGGCGACCCCCCCCCGCCCCCCCCCCGGCCCCCTGTTCAACTACACGCCCCGGGCCCCCCCCCCCCCCCCCGGCCCCCCCCCCCCCCCCCCGGCAGGTCCTGTGCCGGCTCGGCACCCTCCGCAGAGCTCCAGGGTCTCGCCGCCGGGTGCGGCATGGGCCACTGACACCTCCGACAGCAGAAAGCACATTCTTCGATGACCACACAACCCCTGCGCACCAGGCGCAGCGGTCCACAGACCGCTTCCGTCGTGACCGACCTGCCGTTCACGCCTCAGCTCGTCAAAGCGGTCTTCAGGGACGTGACCTCGTTGCACGTCTCCCGGCCGGCCGCGCGGGCCGCCGCGTCGGTGACGCGGACCGTGCTGACGGAGATCATCGACGGCGCGAGAAGCGCGGCGGCCGAGGAGGCCAGGACGAGACTGATTCCCAAGGATCTCATCTCGGCCATCGACCGGAACGTCGAGGTGGAGGTGGGATCGGCGTGGTACCTGCACAGCCCGACCTTCCACGGCCTGATGGGCGAGATGCGCAACGCCGATGGTGCGCTCGTGTCTCTTCGTGAGCGCCGCGGGGCGCGTACACCGAGTGGTGTGGCCGGCGCCCACCGGTTCGAGGCCGGGGTGAGCAGGCTGCTGGGGAGCCGGGGGGTGAGGGCGGTTCCGGCGATGGTCCGCGACCTGGACGGCATCGCGAGCGTGTTCCTGACGGACCTGGCCCGGGACGCGGCCCAGGTCGTCCGCGAGGGCGGGGTCAAGCGGTTCGGGACGGTCAGTCTGGTGGTGCCGGGCGAGCCAGCCCCGGCCCCGCTGCTCAAGGATCCCCTCCTCGCCCTGTCCACCCGTCGCGGGGACGGGCGGACTGTCGGCGGGGACGACGTCCTGGCCGCCGCCACGATGCAACTGTTCGGCGTTCTCAGACAGCGCGCCATCACCGAGGCGGCCGAGATGACACGGAACCCGTCGGCTGCGGATTCTCTGGACACACGTCGACAGGGTGCGGAAGGGGCCCATGCCCGGAGTTGGTCGACATTGGGATGACGCCGATGGTCGGGACGTTACAGGTGCTCAGTTGCCCGGCAGCCGTCCCCGGATGGTCCACAGGAGCTTGTCCACCGCCTTGAGACAGTCGGATCAGTCCTCGACCCTCCCCACGGAGTCGTGTGGTGACCTCATCTCTGACAGCCCGTCCGGGTATGCGGTGGTCCGGTGCCTCTGACGCACTCGTCGAGGTCAGAGTTCGGGCCCGGCGCTCTTCGCTGTCGCTGACGGCTCATCAGCGGTCCGCCCCTTCCCGGAGGGGCGAGCGCATGGCCCCGCTCGCCGTGTAAGTCGGCGATCTTCGGCCGGCGTGAGCCGTACGGAGTACTCGAAGGCCGGGCACATCATGGATCTCGTCGAGCGTCCCGCACGTCGCCGCCTCAGCGCCGCCCTGGAGACCCTCTCCGTCACCTTCCACGGCATGACCGCACATCCGGATGAGCACAACTGCGAATGTCACTGGGGCAGCGCGGAAGAGCTCTCCCTTCTGAAGACGCCGGATGTGGAACTGGAGCCGGATCTCCTGCGCCGGACCTGGAAGGCCATCGACTGGACCGATCACGCGGCCGTGCTGCGCCGCATCCTGCCGCAGTTCGCCACGTCCCTGGCCGCCGGTCGTGTGGAATCCGAGTCCGGACCGGAAGAGGCCGGATACTCCTTCGCCCGCGGGCGCTGGCAGCAATGGCCCGTCGAACAGGCCGAAGCGATACGCGAGTTCCTGCGTGCCTGGTGGGTGCAGAGCCTTAAGACGGGGGCCGGGCCGCCGTCACGCCCGCGATCGCTTCGACCTGGAGTCCGTCCAGACCCGGCTGACCGCCGTCGCCTGGCTGGACGACACCCCACTTGAGGCATACGGCGGAGCGGGGGCCGGGAACAGGGGTCAATAGGCCGCGAGCAACTGCTCGAGCAGTGCCGCGGTGGCCTGGCCGGTCGAGGTCCGGGTCACCACGTTGAACTCCCAGGTGATGCGCTCGTTCAGAGGGACGACTGTGATGCCTTCGCTCGGCGGGATCAGTAGTTCAGGAAGCAGCGCGATGCCGAGGCCGTTGGCGACGAAGACCGGGATCGAGCTGGTCTCGGTCACCTCGGCTCGGACGTCGCGCACAATCCCGCGTGCGCCGAGCGCGGCGTCGAGGACGTCCCGGTTGCCGAAACCGACAGGCGCGTCCACGAAGCGCTCGTCCGCGAGGTCCCGCAGCGCGAGTTCCGTGCGCGATGCGAGTTCATGGTCGGCCGAGAGGATGACCGCGTAGGGCGTGGTGGCGAGCCGGTGCACGGCAAGGCCAGGGGCGGTGGCCGCTGGGAGCCCGTACAAGCTGAGATCGAGCCGCCCGCGCCGTACGGCGTCGGCGAGTTCCGCCGAGCCGGACGCGGACGCGCGCAGTTGGAGGTCGACGCGCGGGTGTTGGCGGTGGAAGGCGCCGATGACTCGCGGGATCGCGAGGTAGCTGACGCTGGAGAACACCCCGATGCGCAGCTCGCCCCGCAGTTCGCCTCGTGGGTCGGCCGCGGTGCGGGCCCGCGCTTCGGCGTCGGCGAGGGCGCGAAGCGCAGGCAGCACCGCCTGCCCAGCGGCGGTGATCCGCACCCCTCGCTGGTCCCGCTCGAAGAGCGCGGTGCCGAGGTCTCGTTCCAGCGCTCGAACGCCGGCGGAGACGGTCGACTGCGCCGCGTAGACCCGTTGCGCGGCCCGGGTGAAGCTCAGCTCGTCGGCGACCGCGATCGCGTACTCGATCAGTCGGGTTTCCATCTCTCCGCCCACTGTTCCATCGTCTACGTCGATAACTGTGACCAAGAGTATGCGTTGGACGCGATGACAGAAGGCGCCGACCATGCAGGAATGACGACAATCAACGCTCCCGCCCAGCCACCAGCCGCCAGACGACTCCCGCATGGGGCAGGGTTCTGGATCATCGCGCTCGCCTTCAGCACCGAGCTCGCGTTCTGCGCCGTCCCGACGCCCCTCTACGCGATCTACCAGCAGCGCGACGGCTTCCCGACGATCGTCCTCACCGTCATCTTCGCCGCGTACGCGGTCGGGGTCATGCTGAGCCTGTATCTCGCGGGCCATGTCTCCGACCGGCTCGGACGCCGACGCGTGATCCTCGGCTCGCTCCTCATCAACCTGCTGGCCGCGATCCTCTTCCTCACCTGGAGCGACGTCACCGGCCTCATCGTCGCCCGCTTCAGCAGCGGACTCGGCATCGGCATCCTCACCGCCACGGCGACCGCACACCTCTCCGAGCTCGGCACGGCCGCCGGCCACACCAAGAGCCGCGTCGCCCTCGTGTCGACCTTCGCAAACCTGGGCGGCATCGGCCTCGGCCCTCTGATCGGCGGGCTCATCGCGACGTGGTCCACGCGACCGCTCATCACGCCCTACGTGGCCTTCGCCATCCTCC
This sequence comes from Streptomyces sp. 3330, assembly GCF_031456635.1. Classification (NCBI taxonomy): domain Bacteria; kingdom Bacillati; phylum Actinomycetota; class Actinomycetes; order Kitasatosporales; family Streptomycetaceae; genus Streptomyces; species Streptomyces sp. 3330. The sequence continues at coordinate 28,518 of NZ_JAVDVA010000048.1, read as the reverse complement.
TGGTCGTCGAAGGGATCCTGGTCGCCTTCGTTCCCGAGACGGTCGAGCGCCGTGAGGAGCGCCCTGCCTACCGGCCGCAGCGCGTCGCGGTGCCGGCGGCAGCCAGCGGCGCGTTCTGGGCGGCCGGAGCGGCGGCGTTCGGGGCGTTCACCGTGTTCGGCACATTCATGGGGCTGTCCTCGACCTTCCTCGTCGGACTCCTCGGGCTGCATTCGTACCTGCTCGCCGGCCTGGCGCCCTTCGTCGTCTTCATGGCGGCGGCGCTCGCGCAGATCGTCACCGTGCGACTGGGGATACGCCCTCAGATCGGGTACGCGATCGCGCTCGCCGCGCTCGGGCTCGTGAGCATCGGCGTTGCCGCCGTCGTCGCCTCGCTCCCGCTCTTCCTCATCGGCGGCGGGGTCGCGGGCGCAGGGATCGGCATCCTGTTCCGAGCCGCCCTCGGCGCCGTCGCCGCGGTCGCGGATGCGGGGCGTCGAGGCGAGGCGCTCGCCGGCATCTTCCTCACCGCCTACGCCGGCATGACCATCCCGCCGCTGCTCACCGCCGCCGCGCTCAGGGTCTGGCCCACAGCCGTCGTACTCGTCAGCCTTGTCACCCTTGCCGCGGTCCTCGTCGCGGTCTCCGGCTCCCGGATGCTTCGCCGCTGAGCAGATCAGGGACCCTGCGACCGCGGCTGCGGTGATCATCGAACGGGCGCGTCCGCTACCTGATGGGCCAACCGACCTGGACCTCTGGCTAGGACGTGTGCGACCAGGCATGGCCGCACACGCTGAGCGCGACGAGCGCTTTCTGCCAGTCTCGGCGAGCGCCCCCGGGGCGGTAGCGATGGGCAGAGTAGCTGACGCCTTCGGATAAGTGGCGTTCGGCGGGACAGCACAACCCCCTCGAAGGATGAGGTGTCTTCTCTGCGGGCATCAGATGTCCCAGGAGGGAGCAGCAACCTCAGGACGCATGCCCCGCTCGAAGGCAGGCTGGAGAGATGCGCAGGTACTTTCTGCGAGGAGCAGGTGAAATGGCTGGACGTCGTGACGACTCGGACGGCTTTCCAGTGCGTTTGCGCAGGCACGGCGAGGGCCTTTTCGGGAGCCTGCAACCCGCTGTGGAACGCGTACACGTCACGCAGGAAGTGGTCGAACCACTGCTGCGCCGCGCCGACTTGTTGTCGCAGCTCCTGCGGCTCGAGGGTCGCATGTGACCCGGCGAAGCGAGGAGGCGTATCACCTGCTGCGGCTGGTTGCGGGCCTGGTCCGATCGAGGTTCGTGTAAGCCTGGCATCGGCCCAGGAACGCGATCCGCGACCAAGCCGTATCCCAGCCGAACGCGGCAGGGATGCCGCAGTCGAATCCGGTGTGGAGGTGGTTGCGGGGGTCACCAGGTGGGGGAGGGGCTGGGCGACGGACTCTTGGGCTCTTCGTCGACGGCCTACGGCGAGGAGCCCGCCCACATTCCGTGTGATCTTCGTACCCGCGTCGGGCGTGTTTTGCCGCTGCTGCCCGGGGCGGGCGTCCTGGAGATGTCAGCCCCTGTATGGAGCCCCGGCAGTGACAACCTCGTCCCGTGCAGCGCGGAGCCTGCCCGACGACGGCACGCGCAACGCCATGGCAGCCGCCTGTCCGGAGCAGGAGAATCTCCAGCTGCGGCGGGCGATCGGCTCGCACGCGAGGATCGGCCAGGCCCTGGCTGTCCTCATCGCGGTCCACAGGATTCCGCCAGCCGCAGGTTTCGAGGTGCTGCGTGAGGTCTCCCAGCACACCAACATCAAGCTGCACACGGGGTTGGAGCAAGGCCGAAGAGGTCTCTGCCTGTGCTGCGGCCCAGCAAGAGGTCGTCGAACAGCCGCGAAATCGTGAGCGTCCGACCGTGATCGCAGACACAGAACAGGGGAGAGCAGCGTCGAGTCGGCCTCATCGCTAACGTCGTTTCCGCGAACCGCGCGACAGTGTGGGGGACTACGCCCCGGGGATCTCGACGAGATCCCCGGGGCAGATCCGCTTGACGACCGTGGGGTCAGGGCGCGTCGATGAGGATCCGGCCGTCAGCGGGCACGAGCGCGGCGATTGCGCTTGCGTAGGCGGACTGTACGCGGGAGCGCTCGGTGGCGTTCGGTGTGGCGTTGGTGCAGGCCGTGCCGGCGCTCGATCCTGACATCAGCTGTGAGCAGGGGCCGGGCTTGGTGTCCGGCAGGCCGAGACTGTGCCCCAGCTCGTGAGCGGCGATCCGGGTCTTGTCGTAGCCCTGGTCCACGGCTTGGCTGCCGAGCTCGACGCGGACCTGACGGCCCGGACGAACGGGGCCGAGCGTGGCCTGCGGCCAGCCCGTGGTGGCGACGATCACGATCTCGGCCACGCTGCCGGGCGCCGCTTCCACCAGACGGACGTTGCTCACGTTCGCGTTCCATGAGGCGACTCCGGCCGAGATCGCGGCTTCCCAGCCTCCGGCGCGACTGTCGTCGTAGCGAAGGGTCACCGCAGCCGCCTGCGCGGCGGACGATGCACCCGCGGGAGCGGGGGCGGCGGTCGCGGCGCCCGCCATGGCGAGGACGAGCGTTGCGGCGGAAGTGCCTGCCTTGAACCATGTGCCGAGGGGCATTGCTGCTCCTTCATCCGTGGGGGGAATCCGGCCCCGGCGGGGCCGGGTACACGAAGGAGCGGTCGGGGTCGTCCGGCGGGGGCCGGACGCGCCGTCGACCGCCCTCCGGGGCGATGCGATGGTATGCCCTACAGTCCTTGTCTGCCATGTACCTGACACAATGAATTCCCGTCAGAATCCAGTCCCAAAGGCGAAATTGCCGGACCGGCCACCGAACACCGAGGCCGAGCAGGCCGGCGGTGTCGCGCGTCCGGCCGGCACCGCCCGGACGCTCGAGCCCGGACAGGCCGTCGAGGCCCAGGCGCCCGCCGCCGCCAGCGCGCGGTGCCTCGACGCCCAGCGCAGCAAGGAGGTGGCGGCTGACCGCGTGGAGCCCGAGCGCACCCACCGCCATCCGGACGGCACCTGTACCACCCGCTTCTACACGGAGCCTGTCAACTTCCAGGCAACGGAAGGCAGTTGGAAGCCCATCGACACCACTCTCGTGCCCCAGGGTGCGCCCGTGCTCGGCATGATGAGCGTGGGCGAGGAGGGCTGGGAGACCGGGGCGACCGAGGTGCAGATCGAGTTCGCCGGAACGGCCGACGCCGACCCGGTGGTGCGGATGCAGCCGACGAAGGCGTCAGATCCTCCGGCGTCACCTGCAGCCTGGTCGTGGACGACGGCCGGCATCCCCGTGGAGGCAGGCGACAGGGCGGGCGCCGCCACCGATGCGGGGGAAGCGGCGGAAGGCAAGTGGAGATCCATGGCTCTGGGCTCTCGGGGAGTTCGGCGATGCTCGGGGCGGGGTGCGCCTGAGGGGCGGAGCTGAGAGCTGGCGTTCCAGACATCGATTCGATGTGTATATCGATTCGATGTGTACTGTGAGAGGATGACTCCATGCTTGAAGTCGCCATCCTGGGCTTTCTCGCCGAAAGCTCTCTGCCGGGTCATGAACTGCGCCGCCGAGTCTCGCACCTGACCGGTCACACCCGCCCGGTCAGCGACGGCAGTCTCTACCCGGCCATCAACCGCCTGGCCAAGGCGGGCCTGCTGGAACGCCGGGCCGACCCGCGCGCGGGCCCCGCCCGCTACGTACTGAGCCTGACCGAGGCCGGCCGCGCCGACTTGCTGGAGCGCCTGCGCAAGCCCGCCGAGCACGAGATCACCGACCACACCCGCTTCTGCACGGTGCTGTCCTTCCTCTCACTTCTCCCCGACCTCGCCGAACAGCACGCGGTGCTGCGCCGGCGCCTCGCCTTCCTGGAAGAGCCGGCCAGCTTCTTCTACGACGGGGAACGGCCGATGCGCGCCGAGGAGGTCACCGACCCCTACCGGCGCGGCATGCTCTTGGCCGCCCGCGCAACGAGCCGGGCCGAACGCGCCTGGCTCCGCGAAGTGCTGGGCGAACAGCCGCCCGAGCAATCCTGAAGGCACGGAGGTACTTCCATGCTCGCGTCCTGGTACGACGAACAGGGCCCCGCCGCCGTCCTGCACGTCGGTGAGTTGCCCGACCCGCAGGCCGGCCCCGGCGAGGTCCGCGTCCGCGTGACCGTCTCCGGGATCAATCCCGGAGACACCAAGAAGCGGCGCGGCTGGCTCGGCTCCTCGATGCCCTACCCCCGCGTGATCCCGCACAGCGACGCCGCAGGCGTCATCGATGCGGTGGGCGAAGGAGTCGACGCCCGCCGCGTCGGGCAGCGTGTATGGGTCTACGGCGCCCAGTCCTACCGGGCCTTCGGGACCGCCGCCCAGTACACCGTCGTACCCGACCAGCAGGCCGTCCGGCTTCCCGACCACCTCTGCGACGAGCTGGGCGCCAGCCTCGGGATCCCCGGGATCACCGCCCACCGCGCGGTGTTCGCCGACGGCCCGGTCGACGGTCGACTCGTGCTCGTGCACGGGGTGCTCGGCGGCGTGGGCTCCCTGGCTGCCCAACTCGCCCGCTGGGGTGGCGCCACCGTGCTGGGCACGGTCCGCCGCAGCAGCGATCTGGACCGCGTCGACCCGGCAGTCGTCTCCCACGTCGTCGCACTGGACTCCGGGGACCCGGCGGCAGCGATCCGCTCGTACGCGCCCGACGGTGTGCACCGCGTCGTCGAGGTGTCCCTGTCGGCCAACGCCGACCTGGACAACGCGGTCACCGCGCTCGACGCCGTCATCGCCGCCTACGGAACCCACGCCGACCGCACCGAACTGCCGTTCTGGCCGCTGCTGTTCAACAACGTCACCCTGCGACTGCTGGGCAGCGACGACTTTCCGGCCGCGGCGAAGCGGGCTGCCGCCCGCGAGCTGACCGCGGCGGCCGCGGTCGGCGCCCTCACCGTCGACGTCGGTGGCCGCTTCCCGCTGGCGGACATCGCCGAGGCCCACGACCGGGTCGACGCGGGCGCACGAGGCCGGGTACTGATCACCACCGGGCCCTGACCAGTACATCGCCGGTCACGAGTCGCCGTGCCACACGGACGAGAGGCATTAGTACCGGGGTACCAACCGCGCCCTGACGGTTCGGGCCCACAGGAGGCAGGGAGCGCGAGAAACCGCCCCTAGCTTGAGATCAAGGGCCGATCGGCCCCGCGCGCTCACGCAACGATCTCTTCTCCGGTGGGAGTACTCCGTGGCCACCTTTCTGTACCGACTGGGACGGCTCGCCTTTCGGCGACGACGCATCGTTCTCATGTTGTGGATCGCCGTCCTGGCCGCTGTAGGCATGGGCGCCATGAGTTCCACCGGCAAGACCTCGGACAGCTTCACGCTGCCCGGCACCCAGTCCCAGAAGGCCATCGACCTGCTGGGCGAGGAGTTCCCACAGGCATCCGCCGGCGGCGCCTCCGCCCGGGTCGTGTTCGAAGCACCCGACGGGCAGAAGCTGACCGCCCCTGCCACCAAGGCCGCGGTCGAGTCGCTGGTGGCGAAGCTGGAGAAGTCGCCGCAGGTGGCGAGCGTCTCCGACCCCTTCACCAGCGGCCAGGTCAGCAAGGACGGCACCATCGGCTACGCCGGGGTGACCTACAAGGTCGCCGAGGCCGACGTCAGCGACGCCGCGCACGACGTTCAGACCGCTGTCGCGGAGCAGGGCGAGAGGGCCGGTATCACGGTGAGCCTGGGCGGCGACGCCATCACCGACACAGCCGCCAGCAAGGCCGCCGAGCTGATCGGTCTCGGCGTCGCCGCCGTCGCCCTGATCATCACCTTCGGATCGCTGATCACCGCCGGGCTGCCCCTGCTCACCGCGATCCTCGGTGTGGGTGCGGCCATCCTGGCGATCACCGTCGCCACCCAGTTCTTCGACATCGCCTCCCAGACGTCCGCGCTCGCACTGATGCTGGGCCTGGCCGTCGCGATCGACTACGCCCTGTTCATCGTGTCCCGCTACCGCAACGAGATCCGCGACGGGCACGACCCGGAAGAGGCCTGCGGACGGGCCCTGGGCACCGCCGGCTCCGCGGTCGTCTTCGCCGGCCTGACCGTGATCATCGCGCTGGCCGGACTGAGCGTCATCGGCATCCAGATGCTCACCTCCATGGGCCTGGGCTCCGCCTTCGCCGTGGCCGTCGCCGTGGTGATCGCGCTGACCCTGCTACCCGCGCTGCTCGGCTTCGCCGGCCTGCGGATCACGAAGGGCACACTGCTGTCCCGCCGTATGAAGGCCCTGGAGCGCGGTGAGGGCGAGTCGATGGGCGTGCGCTGGGCCAAGTTCGTCACCCGCAACCCCGTCAAGGTCCTCGCCGTCTCGGTGATCGGCCTCGGACTGCTGGCCATCCCCGCCATGTCACTGCGCCTGACCCTGCCCGATGACTCCATGAAGCCCCCCGCCAGCACCCAGCGCCTGGCCTACGACACCCTCAGCAAGGGCTTCGGGCCGGGCTTCAACGGCCCGCTGACCGTGGTCGTCGACGCGCGCGGCAGCGACGACCCCGAAGCCGCCGCCGCGGACGCGACCGCAGTGCTCGGCAAGCTGGACGACATCGCCTCGATCCGCGACGCGGCCTTCAACAAGGCCGGTGACGTCGCCATCATCGGCGTCGTCCCGGAGAGCTCCCCGACCAGTCCGGCCACCAAGGACCTGGTCGCCGACATCCGCGACCACAGCGCCGCCCTGCAGAAGGACACCGGCGCCGACCTGATGGTCACCGGCGCCACCGCCGTCAACATCGACGTCTCCACCAAGCTCGCCCAGGCCCTCATTCCCTACCTCGCCATCGTCGTCGGTCTGGCCCTGATCCTGCTCCTGCTGGTCTTCCGCTCGATCCTGATCCCTCTCAAGGCCGCCCTCGGCTTCCTGCTCACCATCGCCTCCACTCTCGGCATCCTGGTCGCCGTCTTCCAGTGGGGCTGGCTCGCGGATGTCTTCGGCGTCGACCAGACGGCACCCATCGTCAGCGTGCTGCCCATCCTGCTGATCGGCGTCGTCTTCGGCCTCGCCATGGACTACGAGGTCTTCCTCGTCACCCGGATGCGGGAGGAGTACGTCCACGGGGCCACCCCCACGCAGGCCGTCATCGGAGGCTTCCGGCACAGCGGCCGGGTGGTCACCGCCGCCGCGGTCATCATGATCGCCGTCTTTTCCGGGTTCCTCCTCGACGACGCCGCACTGATCAAGTCGGTCGGCCTGGGACTCGCCTCCGCCGTCCTCTTCGACGCCTTCGTGGTCCGCATGACCATCGTCCCGGCGGTGCTGGCCCTGCTCGGCCACCGCGCCTGGGCCCTGCCCCAGTGGCTCGACCGAGCCCTGCCCAACGTGGACGTCGAAGGCGAGGAGCTGCGACACAGGCTGGATGCCGACAGCGCGAGCACCACACCCGAACCCGTACTCGCCGGCGTGGGCGCCGGGACCCACACGGGCTCGGGGAGCTACAGCGACCCGCAGGCCTTCAGCAGTGGCTCCGGCACCGATGCCGCAGACACGACCACGTTCACGTCGCCGCTCCCGCGACACCACCACGGGCGACCCCGGGGACTGTCCGGACTCGTGCAGTGCCGCGCTGACGACGGTGGTGCTGAGACACCCGTAGACACAGGTGCCGGGTTCCACGCAGCCTCGGACAGCACCTTCACCGGCGTCAGCAGCCCCGGCGAAACGGCGACGTCGAGCCGTCGTGCGAAGCTTCGCAGCGAGAAACTGGGACTGTCCAGGTTCAAGCAGCGACTCGCACGCACCGGTGACGCCACCCCGCCCGCCGAGACGACCGAGACCAAGACCAGCACGATCAAGGGGATATGGAAGAAGATGTTCCACAAGCGCTGACCGGGACGTGTTGCAGCGGCAGATGCCGACCACCGCCCGATCCACCACCGGAACGGCCGCCTCCCACCGGCCGCCCCAGCCCCGCCCGCCGGTCCGATCCATGGGACCGGCGGGCGGCCCCGACCCGCGAAGGACTCCCCGTGACCGTGCCTGGCGCACCCGCACCCCGCCCGGGCGAAGACCGGACTCTGGAGACCCTGGCCGGCGATTCCGAGCAGCGCGTGATCGCCTCGGTCCTTGTCCGGCTGGCCGCGCTGCAGCGAGCTGACCGAGCCCACCCCAAGATCCGCCACTGGGGGATTCCAGCTCTTTGCGCGGCGCTCGGCGCCACCTCCTACCTCAACCCCTTCAACAAGGGCGACGTGCCGGCGCAGGTCGCACTCATCGCCGCCTTCGCCGTCCCCCTCCTGTGGCGGGAGCGCCGACCCATGCTCGTCTTCGCGCTCACCACCGCCGCGTCCGTGGCAGCCCTCCTTCTGGGGGTGATGACCGGCTCCGAGTCCGCACGCGTGGTGGCCCTCTTCAACGTCGGCCGCCGCTGCCCCCCGCGCCAACTGGCCCTCGCCGTCCTTGTCACCACCGCGCAGCTCGTCGCGTGGGCCGCCGTGTTCTGGAGGGGCCGCCAGCTGGAGCACGCCACCCGGCCGGAGGTCGTGACTCTGCTGGCGATGACCGCGATGGCGGCGTTCGCCGCGCTCGGTCTGCTGACCCGGCTGGCCACCGCCTACATCGACACCCTGAGGAAGGAACGCGACCAGCAGGCCCGCCTCGCCGCCGCGCAGGAACGCGCCCGCGTATCCCGTGAAATGCACGACATCCTCGGGCACACCCTCTCGGTCATCGTCGGCCTCGCCGACGGCGCCGCCGCCCTCGCCGCGTCCAAACCCGAACGCGGTTCCCAGACGCTGCGCATCATCAGTGACAGCGGACGTGACGCCCTGGCCGAACTGCGTCGCCTTCTCGCGGTCATCGGCGAGGACAACGAAGGAGCGGGCGACGCACCGCTCGCCCCACAGCCGGGTCTGACCGACCTCGCCTCGCTGCTCGAGCGCGTCCGTGCGGCGGGTCCCACCGTCACCCTGGACACCCACGGCGACCTCACACATCTGCCACCGGGTCTGCAGCTGTCCGTCTACCGCATCGTCCAGGAGGCCCTGACCAACACCGTCAAGTACGCCGCCTCCGACACCTCCATCCGCGTGTCCCTCACCTCAGGCCCGCGGGCCCTCCACATCATCGTGGAGGACGACGGTCCGCCTCGTACTCCGGGAACCCGTCGTCGCCGAACCGGGAGTGGTCGTGGCTTGGTCGGCATGCGTGAACGCGTGGCCCTGTACGAGGGCACCGTCACCGCGGGTCCCAACTCCCGCGGGGGCTGGACCGTCCGCGCGTTTCTCGTCCCCAACCCGCCCTCCCTCAAGTTCTCGGCCTCGCACGAGCAGGGGGAACCCCCATCCTCCCCGGAGCACCGCTCATGACCACAGTTCTCATCGTCGACGACCAGGCCCTGCAGCGCATGGGCTTCAACATGCTCCTGGAGGCCCAGCCCGAGATGACCGTCGTCGGTGAGGCCACCAACGGTGTTGAAGCGGTCCGTATGACTGCCGAACTGCGTCCCGACGTGGTTCTGATGGACGTACGCATGCCCGGCATGGACGGCATCGAGGCCACCCGGCGCATCGTCGAGTCGGGCGGCCGCTCCCGCATCCTGGTGCTCACCACCTTCGACCTCGACGAATACGCCTACGACGCCCTACGCGCCGGAGCCAGTGGTTTCCTGCTCAAGGACGCCCTTCCCGAGGAACTCGTCGCCGGTGTCCGCGCGGTGGCCGTCGGCGACGCCGTCATCTCACCCAGCCTCACCCGCAAACTCATCGACACCTTCGGCGACCGCCTCCCCGGCGGCCACTCTCCGCAGCAGCAACGCCGACTCGACGGACTCACCCAGCGTGAACGCGAAGTCCTTACAGCCATCGCCGGCGGCTGGACCAACACGGAGATCGCGGAACGTCTCCACCTCGCCGAATCCACTGTCAAGTCCCACATCGGTCGCATCCTCGCCAAGATCGACGCCCGCGACCGCGTCCAGGCCGTGATCTTCGCCTACGACACCGGGCTCGTCCGCCCGGCCTGACCCACCCCGCTCCGCTCACCCCGCTCCGCTCACCCCGCTCCGCTCACCCCGCTCCGCTCACCCCGCTCGCGTGGCTCGTCCGATGCGGCGCGCCGTCTCCCCACGTCCTCAACCGTGTTCACCGCTACGTCCCCGAAGCCGGAACTCTCGCCGGCCGGTGTTCAGGCGATCTCGGTGCCGGGGCGGCCCGGCAGGCGGCCCAGCTGGCCGTCCACCACCCCGCCAGCATCGCTGCCGTCGACGCTGCGCCCGCCCGGCACGCCGTGGCCTGCGACCCGTACGGCCACCTCGCCCTGCGGCTGCGCCTGTTCCTTTGTGTCGTGCCGACCCACCTCAGGGCCGGCACCGACACCTACGACGTGCTCTACAGCGTCTTCGGCGTACGGGGATCGGTACTGAGATGCTGCCCGGCGGACCGGGGCCGCGCGCCGCCGACACGCTTCTGGTGACGGCGTAACGTGCTGAGGGGCGGCCGACCGTCTGACGGCGGTGTCCGATGCCATGCTCGACGCGGAGGGGCACCGACGGACGTCACTCAGCCGGCGCCGATTCCATGGTCGGTGCACCTCACATCCCACGCTGGCGGAGATCGTTTCCCGCTACCGGAGCGCTCGCCGATCACCACACCCACTCGGTGGTTCACTGCCTGCGCGCGGTCTGTGACGGCCACCGCCGCAGGACGCCCGGTCAGGTGTCCGAGTTCGGGCCACGGGAGTCGGCGTCGTCCATGAAGTGCAGCATCTTGGCGTCGAGCAGCTCGGGATGGTCGATTGCTGGGCCGTGGCCCGTATGGGCGATGATCTCGGCGCGGGCGCCGGGGATCAGGCGTGGCACGCGCTCGAGTTGACGCTTTGGGTGTACCAGCAGGCTGCGCTTGCCGAGGACGAGGTAGAGCGGGGTGCGGATGGTCGTCAGTTCGTCCTCGGTCAGCGGCAGGGGCGCCGGGCGGCGTATCCGGAAGGCGCGGACGCTCGCCCTGACCATCGCGCGCAACTCTGGAACGACCAGTACCGGTTGTTCCAGCCAGGCGGCGAGGCGCGGGCGCAGCGGCTTGGGGGCGAAGGTCGCAAAGAGGCTGATGAAGATCCAGGTGAAGAAGCGTAGGCCCACCTTCTCCAGGCCGCCGGGGTCGAGCAGGGTGACCGAGGCGAGCCTGCCTGGCCTGCGGTGTGCCTGGTTGAGCGCCAGCCAGCCGCCGTAGGAGGAACCGACGAGGTGGACGCGGTCGAGGCCGAGTGCGTCGAGTGACTCATCGAGCCATCGGGCAGCGTGCTCGGGCTGCCACATCGGTTCGCGCTGGACACTGCGTCCGGGGTCGCCGGGGGTGTCGAGGGCGTACACGGGGCGATCGGCGCTGAGCCCGGGGGTGTTGGGGTACCACTGGGCGGAACAGCCTCCGGCGCCGTGCAGCAGGACCACCGGGGTGCGGGACTCGGCAGCAGGGTCCGCGGGGCCGTACCGGTAGACGTGCGTGGTGCCGAAACTCGTCTCCACGTCCGTCTCGGACCGGGTGGGTGCGCCCAGGGCGTAGAGGGCGTCGCAAGCAGCGAAGTACCGGGCACGCAAAGTGTCGTTCACATAGCGGCCGACGTCGCGGCGGGGGCGGGTTCGGGTGGTGTTCTCAAGCACCGAGGGCACCTCCGGGAGATCCATTCTTCGTGATACGACCGTACCATGATGTTGATACGGCGGTACCATAAAGGGACTTCTGGGGCCTGCCCTTGAACTCACCACCGACGGGCGGAGACACGACCCATGCCAAAGCGCGTGGACCATGACGAGCGGCGCACGCAGATCGCCGAGGCGCTCATCCGGGTGGCCGGACGGCGCGGACTGCACGCGGTCGGCATGCGGGACGTGGCAGCCGAGGCCGGGGTGTCACTCCGACTGGTGCAGTACTACTTCCAGACCAAGGAGAAACTGCTCTTCTACGGCCTCCAGCACCTGACCGACCGCTTCGCCGCACGCGTCGGCGCCCGACTCCGCGACACCGGGCGAGCCCCCGGGCCGCGCGCGACTGTCGAGGCGATACTCCTGGCCTCACTCCCGACCGACGAGGAGACCCGCACCTTCCATCTCCTCTACACCTCGTACGCCATCCTGTCCGTGACCGACAAGGCACTTGCCGCCCAGCCGTTCATCGACCAGCCCGACGCCGCCGAGAACGCCCTGGCCGGCCTGCTGCGGCAAGCAGGGGAAGCGGGGCTGACGGACCGCGACATCGACGCGCGCACGGAGGCGATCAGCCTCCTCGCCATGACCGCGACCATGGGGACCAGCATTCTGGTGGGCCAGCGGGCCCCGGAGTCGGCCATCGCGGTGCTGCGCCACCACCTGGACCGGATCTTCACGACCAACGGACACCTCCCGCCACCAGCATGACCCTGGCGGCGGCACCATTGCGGGGGTGCGAAACAGCTTCCGGTGTCCGGCCTGGCCGTAGCGACGACGGTCATCCTGCAAGTCACCTTTGGACACGGTTCCGATCCATGGGACTGCCCCCGGGTCCGCCGCGTCTGTCGATGACGTGGAAAGGGATGCACACCATTGCCATCTGTGAGGGGCGCCGAAGCGAGCAGGCCGGTGACCTGGCCGTCGGCGTTCTCCCGCATGGCCGGAGCCGTACGGCGAGGTCTTCGGTGAGTGGAGCGGGCGAAAACGGAGACACGGAAGGGAGCGGGTGCCGCTGCCATGAGTCCGCGTTTGTCGGCAGGCATCGTCTTCAGTACGTGCAGCCGTGTGGCTGGGCGGCACCGCTCCACCTGGAGGTTTCGCGTGTCTGTTTCCGCTTCGTCCGATCCGCTCGCCGAGCTGTCCGCCGCGGGGGTGTCGGTGTGGCTGGACGACCTGTCCCGCGAGCTGCTGGCCGGCGGGGAGCTGAAGGAGCTGATCGCAGCCAAGCACGTGGTCGGGGTCACCACGAATCCCACGATCTTCGCCTCGGCGCTGTCCAAGGGCGACCGCTACAACGACCAGCTGGCCCGCCTCGGGCTTCAGGGGGCGCAGGTCGACGACGCGGTCTTCGAGCTGACCACCGACGACGTGCGCGACGGCTGCCGCGCGTTCCGGGAGGTCTACCGCAGCAGCGCCGGTGTGGACGGCCGGGTCTCGATCGAGGTCGATCCCAGGCTGGCCCGCGATGCCGAGGCCACGGCCACGCAGGCGGTCAAACTGTGGGAGACGGTGGCCGAGCCGAACCTGTTCGTGAAGATTCCGGCGACCCGTGAGGGACTGGCCGCGATCACCGACGCCATTGCCCGGGGCATCAGCGTCAACGTCACGCTGATCTTCTCCCTGGACCGGTACCGGCAGGTGATGGACGCCTACCAGACCGGTCTTGACCAGGCCCTGGAAGCGGGGCTCGACCTGTCGCGCATCCACTCGGTCGCCTCCTTCTTCGTCTCGCGCGTCGACACCGAGGTCGACCGCCGCCTCGACGCCCTGGACAGCTCGCAGGCTCAGGAGCTCAAGGGCAAGGCCGCGGTCGCCAATGCCCGGCTGGCCTACAAGGCGTACGAGCAGGTGGTCGCCGAGCCGCGCTGGCAGCGCCTGGCCGCGGCCGGAGCCAACGCCCAGCGACCGCTGTGGGCGTCCACCGGAGTGAAGAACCCGGACTACCCGGACACGATGTACGTCAGCGACCTGGTCATCGCCGGTACGGTCAACACCATGCCCGGCACCACGCTGACCGCGTTCGCCGACCACGGCACCCTGCCCGCCCACGCGCCGGCGGCCGAAGACTACGCCGCCGCCGAAGCCCACCTTGCGTCGCTGCGGGCCGCCGGCGTCGACTTCGCGGACGTGACCGACGCCCTGGAGCGCGAAGGGCTGGAGAAGTTCGAGGCCAGCTGGGCGGAGCTCGGGGCCTCGGTGGGCAAAGAGATGCGCTCCGGCACCGTGCCGGCGGCCGGGGTCGCGGACGGCGCTTCCGACAGCGGCGGCCTGCTGGCGATCTACCTCAACGACCATTACACCGGCGCGACCGCTGGTCTGGAGCTTTTCCGGCGCGCCGCCGACGCCAAGAGGGGCAAGGCCGAGGAAGCGGTCCTGACGGACCTGGCGCGCCAGGTGGCGGAGGACCGGGACGCGCTGGCGCAGATCATGACCGACCTGGGCGTGTCCGTGGACCGCACCAAGGCCGCCCTGGGCTGGGTCGCGGAGAAGGCCGGCCGTTTGAAGACCAACGGTCACCTCTTCTCCCGTTCTCCGCTCAGCGACGTCCTGGAGGCAGAGGCGATGCTCCTGGGCGTCCTGGGCAAGGCAGCGTGCTGGCGCACCCTGCGCGCCCGGGCCGACAGCGACCGGCGCCTGGACGCGGCGAAGCTGGACACCCTGCTGGAACGCGCCGAGCGGCAGAGCACGGCCCTGGAGGAGCTGCGGGTCGCGGCAGCCACCCGCACGCTCGCGCCCCAGACCGCGCCCACCAGTTGATCGCTCCCGCGACGTTCCCTCACCTGCCATGGCAGGTGAGGGAACGTCGCCACCCACGGGATCACACACCTCACGCGGACGGCAGCACACCGCAACCCCCTTGTACGGGCGCTGGGCTGCCTTCCGGTCAACGGCTTGACGAAGGAGCAACGGCATGGCGAGCGAACAGTCCGGCAGCACCGTACGACGCGACAAGTCCTTGGCGCTCCCGCTAGCGGAGCAGGCTGGCTGGGACGAGGTCGACGTGCGGGCGGTGGACACCGTGCGGCTGCTGGCGGCGGACGCGGTGCAGAAGGTCGGCAACGGCCACCCGGGAACGGCGATGAGTCTCGCGCCGCTGGCGTACCTGCTGTTCCAGAACGTCATGCGGCACGATCCGGATGACGACCGGTGGCTGGGCCGGGACCGGTTCGTGCTCTCCTGCGGGCACTCCAGTCTGACCCTGTACATCCAGCTCTACCTGGCCGGCTACGGCCTGGAGCTGTCCGACATCGAGGCGTACCGGACCTGGGGCTCGGCCACTCCCGGGCACCCGGAGCACCGCCACACCCGCGGGGTGGAGATCACCACCGGTCCGCTGGGCCAGGGCCTGGCCGGCGCGGTCGGCATGGCGTTGGCGGCCCGGCGCGAGCGCGGTCTGCTGGACCCCGACGCCGAGGCGGGCACGAGCCCCTTCGACCACCACGTCTACGTCATCGCCTCCGACGGCGACATCATGGAGGGCGTCACCGCCGAGGCCGCCTCCCTGGCCGGCCATCAGGAACTCGGCGACCTGACCGTCTTCTACGACTCCAACCACATCTCGATCGAGGACGACACCGACGTCTCCTTCAGCGAGGACGTCCCCGCCCGCTTCGCCGCCTACGGCTGGCACGTGCAGACCGTCGACTGGACCGGCACCGGCAGCTACGTGGAGGACGTCGACGCCCTGCTCGCCGCGACCGAGGTCGCCCGTGCGGAGACCGGCCGCCCGTCGCTGATCATGCTGCGGACCCTGATCGGCTGGCCGGCCCCGACCAAGCAGAACACCGGCAAGGCCCACGGCGCCGCGCTGGGCGAGGACGAGATCGCCGCCACCAAGCAACTGCTGGGCTTCGAGCCGCAGGCGCACTTCATCGTGGAGGACGAGGTCCTGGCCCGTACCCGGCAGGCAGCCGAACGCGGCCGCCGGGCCCACGCTCAGTGGAACGAGACGTTCGCGGCCTGGCAGAAGGCCCATCCGGAGCGCGCCGCGTTGCTGGACCGGCTGCAGAAGCAGGAACTGCCCGGCGGTTGGACGGACGCCCTGCCCGTCTTCCCCGCCGACGACAAGGGCATGGCCACCCGCGCTGCCTCCGGCAAGGTCCTCAGCGCGCTGGCGCCGGTCCTGCCAGAGCTGTGGGGAGGCTCGGCCGACCTGGCCGGCAGCAACAACACCACCATGGACGGCGAGCCGTCCTTCGTCCCGGCCGACCGCCAGACCAAGGAGTGGAAAGGCGGCCCCTACGGGCGAACCCTGCACTTCGGCATCCGGGAGCACGCCATGGGCGCGATCCTCAACGGCATCGCCCTGCAGAGCATGACCCGCCCCTACGGCGGCACGTTCCTGACCTTCTCCGACTACATGCGCCCCGCCGTGCGGCTGGCCGCGCTGATGAAGCTGCCGGCCACCTACATCTGGACCCACGACTCCATCGGCCTGGGCGAGGACGGCCCCACCCACCAGCCGGTCGAGCACCTGGCGGCGCTGCGCGCCATCCCGGGCCTGGACGTGGTCCGCCCCGCCGACGCGAACGAGACCACCGCCTGCTGGCGAACCGTCCTGGAACATACCGACCGGCCCGCGGCGCTGATCCTGTCCCGGCAGAACCTGCCGGTCCTGGACCGGGACAACGGCCGGTACGCCCCCGCGCGGGAGGCGGCCCGCGGCGGCTACGTCCTGGCGGAGGCGGGCGGGGACTCCACGACGTCCGCGCCGGACGTCATCCTGGTCGCGACCGGCTCCGAGGTACCGATCGCCCTGGACGCCCGCGACCTGCTGGCCGCCGACGGGGTCGCGGCGCGGGTGGTGTCGATGCCGTGCCGGGAGTGGTTCGCCGCGCAGCCCGCCGCGTACCAGGACGAGGTGCTGCCACCGGACGTACGGGCCCGGGTCAGCGTCGAGGCCGCGGTCGGACAGGGCTGGCGCGAGGTGGTCGGCGACGCCGGACGCATCGTCAGCCTGGAGCACTACGGCGCGTCCGCCGACTACCAGCGCCTCTACGCCGAGTTCGGCATCACCCCCGGCGCGGTCGCCGCCGCCGCCCGCGACAGTATCCACGACACCCAGCGGACGCCGCGACCCGGCGGCCACCAGCAGACCTCCACCCCCACCAGCGGTGGCACCGGCGACCGTTCCTAGTCATCCGGTCGACCGGTTGCGGGGTGGCGACCTGGTGGAGATCTCCCTCGCCGCCGTCCTGGGCCCGGCAGCGGTACACAGCCGCCGGCCGCCACCTCGCCCGCGCCCTGCGCCCGGCGTCCTCTCCACAGCAGCGCAGCAGCCACGCCGCGCCGGTGCCCACATCGGACCCGCCACCCGTGCGGGGACGTCCCCAACGGACTACTGCCGGACGAGGAATCATGAAGGTAAGCCGGGAGATGCGAAATACCTGCAGCGGGGCCTGATCCGCGCCGGTCTACCGGTACCAGTACGTCACGCCCCGATGATGAGAGCAGGTGCCGTCCTTCGCCGTCGCTCCGCGTGGGTGCGGGCTGTCGGCCTTGCACACCCCGGGGGTGTGCCGGGTGGTGCGTGACGCCGCGGCCGCGTTCGTCGCAGCCGCCACCGACGCCCGCATTGCCCCCCGCCACAACGAAAGCCGCCACCACGCCCTTCAACGCCGCTCGTAGGTTCCCCCGAGCCCGATCCCTAGTCCCTCGGAGTCCTGCGTGCGTTCCCGGCGATCGAGATCGACAGTCCGTCGGTCAGCCAGCGATGCGCCACCGTCATGTTCAGCACGCGTCCGCCGGTAGCGGTGCCGACCAGGGCCCAGTACCGCTCCAGCCGGGGGTCGAAGCCGGATGAGCGTGACACCAGCGTGTGCAGGTGTGCGCGGAAGGCGGGGGTGTCCGACTCCTGCCGGGCCCGTGCGTGGGCGGACACGAACGCGTCCACCGCGTCCCCGGCGCCGGGTGCCGACCCCTGGGCCATGGCGGCGGCCGTCAGGGCGGCGGCTTCGTCGATCTCCGCGTAGAAGGCCGGTCCGTCCCTCATCTCCTCGTCGTGGTCCTGGGTCCAGCGGGTGAAACTGGGTGTGGAGATGAGCAGGTGCAGTTCGGCGTAGGCCAGGGCCGTAGCTGGGGAGGGGTCCTGCGGCGGCGCGGGGGCCAGCATTGCGATCATGATGTCGAGCCGACGCCTGGGCATCGCCGCGGACAGCTCGCCATACCAGTGATCGGTGAGCGTGCGATGCGCCTCCGGGAGCCGCTGCACGCGGGACAGTATTTCCAGGCGCCGCAGCCGTTCCTCGCCCGGGCAGTCGTCCAGGGACTTGAGCGTGGCCTCGCGCCACCGCAGTTCGGTCAGTCGTTCCTGCACCTCTTCGAGTTCGGTGGCCACCAGTTCGCCGAGTGTGCACTCGCCCGTCACCACCTGCATGATGGTCGCGATCGGGGTGCCCAGCGCCCGCAGGCGTCTGATGAGCCGGACCCGCTCCCACGCCTCGGGGCCGTAGCGCCGGTGGCCACCGGAGCTGCGGACGGCCACCGGCAGCAGACCACTGTCGGAGTAGTAGCGAAGCGTCTTCACGGGGAGGCCTGTTCCGGCCGCCAATTCACCGATGCTCCACGTGTCTTGCGTCACAGCCCCTTGAACCTCCAGTGCGCGGGAGCTTCTAGCGTATGGAGCACTGACAACGCCGGTTCGCACCGTTGCCGTGTACCGGAGCCCGTTCCGGTCTGACCGGACCGGTGCGGCCGCGTACTGCCCGGGGCGGCGTCGTCCCATGCCGTCCCCGACCCGAGAACGGTGGGTGTGTATGTCCCCGACCATGACAGCATCGCGTCCATGCCGAAGAGCCGGACTCCGTGCGGTGCTCTTGGCCCATCTGTGCGCCGTGGCACTGCTCTCGGCCGTCGCCGTGCCCGCGGCCGGCTCAGGCCCCCCTTCCCCTGACTCCGCGGGACAGGACGGTGCCGTCGTACGGACCGACCAGGGCCGGGTACGCGGTCTCTCGCACGGCTCGTACACCACCTTCGACGGCATCCCCTACGCCGCGCCGCCGACCGGACCGCTGCGCTGGCGTGCCCCTGCGCCTCCTGCCGCGTGGCGGGGCATCCGGGACGCGACGAGGCCGGCCGAACGCTGTGTGCAGATGCCCACACCAGGTGCGGACGCGATCGTCGGCTCGGAGGACTGCCTCTACCTCGACGTCACGGCGCCGGCGACGAAGCCGGCCGGGAAGAAGCGGCCCGTGCTGGTGTGGCTGCACGGCGGCGCGTTCCTGGGCGGCTCCGGCAGCGACTACAGCGCTGAACGATTGGCCGTCCGGGGCGACGCGGTCGTCGTCACGGTCAACTACCGGTTGGGGATCTTCGGCTACTTCGGCCACTCCGCCTTGGGCGCTGCCCCGCCCTTCGGGCTGGCGGACCAGCAGGCCGCCCTGCGCTGGGTGCGGGCGAACGCCGCCCGTTTCGGCGGTGATCCGAGCAGAGTCACGCTGTTCGGGGAATCCGCGGGCGCCCTCAGTATCTGCGCACACCTCACCTCGCCGACCGCCGCCGGACTCTTCCAGCGGGCTGTGCTTCAGAGCGGTTCCTGCCTCACGTCCTTCCCGCGTGGCGCCCTCGGGCCCGGAACACCGGCGTACGAGCCGTTCGCCGCACAGGCCGACGTCCAGACGGCCGGTGCGGAAGCCGCCCGGCAACTGGGCTGCACGACGGGCGGCGGGGACGAGGTGCTGGCGTGTCTGCGCAGGCTGAGCACGGACCGTCTCGCCACCGCGCAGCTGATGCAGTCCTTCAATCGGCCCGCTTTCGACAACAGGCTGCTGCCCGTTGCACCCGGCCGTGCGCTGGCGTCGGGACGCTTCCACCGCGTGCCGGTCATGCTGGGCACCAACCACGACGAGATGCGGATGTTCGTCGGCCTGTCGCTCGCCGCGTTCCCGATCCTTACCGAGGCCGATTACCGCGCGCGTCTGACGGACGCCTTCGGACCTAAGGCTCCGGCCGTCGAGGCGCGGTACCCGGCGGCACACCATGCCTCTCCCGCACTGGCCTGGGCCGCGGTGCTGACCGACCGATCCTTCACGTGCACCACGCTGGCGGCCGACCGGGCCATCGCGGCGCATGCCCCCGGACTGCCCCTCTACGGCTACGAGTTCAACGATCCGGACGTTCCCGTCCTCGCCGGCCTGCCGGCGGACCCGGGCTTCCCCTACGGTGCGGCGCATGGCTTCGAGATGCCGTTCCTGTTCCCCTCCGTGCCCACCGAGCGGCCGCTGACCGACGGCCAGCGCGCCCTGTCGGACCGGATGGTCGGCTACTGGACGAACTTCGCGCGCACCGGCGACCCGAACACCCCCGACGCCCCGCAATGGCCCGCCCTGCGCCCGTCGTCACCCCACACGCCGTCGGTACTGTCGCTGGCTCCGGGACCGGACGGGATCCACCCGGTCGACGCGTATTCCGCACACGCATGCTCGTTCTGGGACCGTATGTCCCCGTGAGCCTCCCCGCTCCTCCCCACTCCTGCCCGGCTCCGGACGGCGAGCTGCCCGCTTGTCCGTCGTCCGGAGCCTGGTCGTCATGGAGCCCCTGCTGGGCAGGCTGCCCGGCGCTGAGGACTTCCTCACCGACGGGCCGCCGTGGCGGTTCGGCTTCCACTCCGCCGCACCCGGCCTCGCCCAGACCGTACTGGAGGGCCACGAGGCCGCCTACGTCGACTGGTCGTGGAGGCAGTTGCGCCAGGTGTGGTGGCAGGCGGCGCTCCGGCGAGACGTCAGAACTGCGTCCCGGGGGAGGGCATCCGGGTACCGGCACAACTGGACAGGTAGGTGGAATCAGCTCGGGCCGATCAGCTGGCGCCGCAACGTGCCGCGCTGGCTTGAAGGGTGGCTGCGACCGTCAGATCGCCGACTGCTCTCACTGGCCGAAGAACAACAGCAACTGCTCGCTCAGCTGTACGAGGGCTGTGGGTTGAGCCGGACTGCCAACTGGTTCCCTGCCATCCGGATGGTGTGTCGAGCCGCAGGTCCATCCACGGCGTCCCGGTGCGGTACTTGAGGGATCGCGTCGATCACCTGCCGGTGATCACGCCACCGCTCACCCCGCTTCGGAGTGCGGTCCGACGACACACATCAACCAACGATCAGATCATATGAAGGAAGCGGCCTGGCCGTTCGATGTACTTGGGTATCGGCTGCGGGCTCACAGTCCTCTGTTCTCGACCGGGCGGGGGTGGAAGCGCACGGACAGGTTGGCGGCACCGGGACGGGGTGACCGGGCGGCCGTGTTCGCCCGGAGGAGGATCTCCAGGATCACCAGCGGGGCGCTCGCATCGGTCGGCATCCAGTACGCCAGCCGATGAGGGTTCTGCTGCGCGAGCCGGTAGCTGCGCGAGCCGACGTCGTGGTTGCCGAGATTCTCCGGGAAGTCCTCGGCGTCCCAGGCGCCCTCCCAGGTCGGCTCCCCGAGGACGGCGGAGGCGGCTGTGACGTACAGGGGCCAGACGTGCGCGGCCTCCGCGAGCAGCGACGGGTTGTCCTCGACAGTTTCTGCCCCCGCTCCCCAGAGCCAATGGCTCACATCGGTCACCGGGGCCCAGCTGCCGCCCACGTTGTTGAGGGTGAGCGTGGCGCCGGTGTCCGTGCGCACTTGGAGTACGCGTTCGAAACTTGTCGGCACCCAGTCGAACTGGGCGGACCACATGTCCAGCCCCTGGCCCGGGTGGGGTGGCCCGGACCAGACGGTCGGCCAGTCCACGTCCCTCAGCCCGTGCAGCTCTGTGACCAGTTCCTGCGGCGTCCGGTGCTGCTGACTGCAAGTAGTTGCCATGATCAGTTCCTTGGGTTCTTCGTCGTCACAACAGCCAGCTCGGTCCGACGTTCTCGGGATCGATCGGTCCGTGGCAGGCGAGAGAGATCGTCGCACTGCTCGGATCTCATCCGGCCGCCGTATCCGCCGTGAGGTTTGCTTGAGCGTCTTTCGCGGCCGCTGGGCTCCAGCTCTCGGGCCCGGTGAAATCGGCGAGTAGGTATGTGTTTTCGGCGGGCGTCAGAGTTCCCTTGACGGCCATCATGAGCTCGTCGCCGTGCAGCGTAGGCAAGCCGAACCTCGACCTGTCGATGCTCGCCGACCAAGGGATACGAACACCAGCTGGGGCCGTCGGCGGGGTCCTCCGACGGTGCCGGTCACGGTTGGGATCTTGTCGAGCGGTGGCAGGAGCTGTGGGTGACGTTGTTGCGGTTTCCGCCGGTCAGGGACCCCGTGAGCGGGATGTTCTGGCCGTCGGTGATGACGTGGTGCTTGCTGCCCGGCCGTGCGCGGTCGACCGGGCTGGGTCCCCTTTTGGGCCCCGGCGTGCGACGAGTCGATCACCGCCCTCGACCAGTCGAGCCGTTTCTCGACCGCGGCCTCTCCAACAGCGGCACGTGCAGCTGGTCCCATACGCCGGCGTCGTTCCAGACCGCGAGGCGCCGCCAGCAGGTCATGCCGGAGCCGAAGCCCAGCTCCTGAGGCAGGTACTCCCACTGGATGCCGGTCCGGCACCCGTGGCCGGCCCTCGACCTGCTTCGGCCCCGGCTCCGGCAGCAACGGCTCGATGAGCGACCACAGTTCGTCCGACACGATCCACGGCCGCGACTGACGCTTCCCCACACCCCGACCAACGAGCAGACAAGCGGATGGTTAATTGATCAACAACTTCTGCGTGCCTGTCCCCTATCCCCTGTGGCGCTCTTCTGCCGACGCCGTCCGGCCCATGTAGCGTCAGCGCCAGAGGGGTGAGATGCACTTCGACGAGAATGAACCGCTGTCTGTTCGAGAGGAACGCTTCGCTGCAGAACGAGCTGAAAGCAGAGCCGTACGCAAGGCTGCGTTGCTCGATTCGCGGGGAGCCCACATCGGTGCGGCCATTGCGACCATCGCCCTGGCCCTCCTCGGCTGGTACGGCATGCTGGTCGCTCTGGGCGTCATCAGCGGAGTCTTCCTGCTCTGGTTCGCCGCAGCTCTCCTATGGGCATACACCGACGGCGACCGTGGCAGGCACGCACTCCAGCGTGCTTACAACGTCACCTTCGGATGGGGCGACGGCTTCTGAGCACCAACCCCAGACCACGGGCGGGTAGGCTTCCAACTTCTGCGCAAGCGCGTCCTGCTGGCATGACGGAGGGCCGCCGCTCAGGGACGACGAGCCAGAGTCTGCGACGCGAACAAGGCCAATGGGGGTCAGGCGTCGGCGCATTCGTCGATGACGGCGCAGGCGAAGCGGATGCCGCCCGGGTAGGTGAAGATGCCGTCATCGTCGTTCATGCGGGGCGCGTCTTGGAACCGCTGCCGCCACGGGCCACCCGGACCTGATGGGTATATGTACCCCGGACTCCAAGCGCTGAGCGCGGTGAACGGTGCTGCTGAGGTCGTCACCACCTGCAATCAGGCTGGTGACTGCACCCACAGGCAGGTCCCTGCCTACGCAGCCGCATCGGTGGGAGCTCCGCCCAGCTCTGGGAGCAGCTCAGGCATCCCCTCCACCAGCACCACGACGCCGACGACCTCACCGGCCCCGGAACGGCCGACCCACACCGGGTAGGTACCGTCTCCGGTCGTCGCGAAGGACATGAGCTCGCCGCCGGAAGCCTCGTCCCAGGTGCGCTGCATGAACATGGAACCGTCGTCGACGTCCTCGTACCCGTCCAGGTCCGGCTCCCCCCGGATCAGCCCCCGCTCGAAGAGCGCGAGAAGCGGATCCCAGGACCCGGCGTCGGCGAAGCAGCCGGTGGCACCGTCGGTGTCGAAGCCGGCTATCTGCTGCTCGATGAACAGCCGGGGATCGTCGTCCGGACCGAGGGCCATCTCCCAGGCCACTGCGGGGGTCTCGCTGACGAGCAGGCGCACGGCCGTGGTTTCCGTGGTCGTGACCTCGGCGTCCCGCCACTCGCACTGGTAGCTGAAGCGGACCCGCGCCTCGTCGAGTACGTACTCCCCGGGCGGGACAGGGACCGTAATGCGCGGCCCGTCACCGTGATCGATGTCCGGGCCGGAGACGGCCAGCAGCCCGCTGGGTATGCGCAGTGTGCCGACCCGGCGCGGCTCCACGACGGTCATCTCGGGATGGTAGCCGTCGGTCACGCGCACTCCGGGCCGGAACAACTCGCTGATCGGCCCGGGTTGCGCGGGACGCGGCGGACGCCAGCACGTAGCGGGGGCGCGTCCGTCACCCGACTCGGCCACCTCGGCCACCTTGAAGGCCGGCAGCTCAACGAGCCCGTGCACCTGGGCCGAGAGCAGCGGCCACTCCCCGAAGGCGGGGCGATCCAGCCAGCGCTCGTCGTCCCGGAGTCCGGGCAAGGTGACGTAGGAGCCCCCGCCCTGCCCCCGCCGCTCCTCCGTCCGTCGACCTCCTCCGTCAGGGAAGAGGTCCACGGTGATGCGCGGGCACGCCTCGTCGAACTCCGCCATCTCAGGGTCTGTGTAGTACCAGCCGACGGAGTATCGGCGCAGCAGCCGCGACGGGTCGTCCAGCAGCCGCAGGTCCAGATCGTAGGTGCGGCGACCTTGGGCGTCGTAGACCCACAGCCCGACGTAGTGGTCCCGCCAGGACACCAGGCGGACTTCCAGCGGGGCCTTCCGGCCCGGCTCCCGGTACACCACCACGTACGGAAGCCCGGCGGCATCCCGCTGCCGGGCCTCCTCGGCGGACATCGGCCGCCATGGCGCACAAGCCTGCAGGTCCCACGCCTGCGCGTACCCCACCTCGACGACCATTGCCGCTCCTCTTCCTGCAACCTGCATTGGTTCTGTGCTGAGCTGCAAGGTAGCCGCTGCCTGTGACAACGGCCCTGCTGACTCAGACGCAGGCACCTGATGACTTCCGAACTCATCGACATTGATCAAGCGACGGGTGACGCGGTGACTTCAGAAGCCGTCGCTGAGCGACTCCCGTTTTCGGGCTCTGGTCCACTTCTCGTGGTGCGGTCACACGCTGCTCGCTCTCGGGCCGTCCGCTGGGATGATCGCCTCATGCTTCGAGCTGGGGGGCTGGGCCTGTCATGCGTAAGTGGTCTCCGGAGGTGCTGGAGGTCCTGGAGGCTTCTGGATGGATGGCGGGCAGGCGGGTCGACACGACCGGCTGGCGATCCCGGTTCGAAGCGGTCGGGATCGTCATGCATGACGCCGCCGAGCAGTTTCTCCAGGAGTTCGGAGGGCTGATCGTGAGCGTCGACGGCCCTGGAATCAACCGCGCCCGGGAACCATTCGAGCTGGACCCGGAGCTGGCGTGGGGAGAGGATGACCGTTTCTCCGAGTGGAGCGACTCGTTGGGGATACGACTCTTCCCCCTCGGCGAGTTCGATCACGGCCGATTCTTTCTCGGTATCGATGACGACAGTGAGATCTACCTTGTCGAGACCTGGGTCGCCAACTTGGGGCCAATGCCGCACGCCCTCGAAAAGCTGATCCTCGGCGTGATGCCCCGCAGGATTGATCACGATCAGTCGGATCAGGGCTGCTGACATGGTCATTTGGCGAGCAGGACGCGCTTGCGCAGGAGCTTGAATCCTGCGCGGACGAACAGATGGCGCTTGAGCATCTTGATCTGGTTGCTGTGGCCCTCGGTGACACCGGAGTTCCACGGACTGGGAGAGTCGGCGACGACGGCGTCAAGGTGGCGTTCGAGCTGCTGGGCGAGCCGGCTGAGACTGGGCAGGCCGGTAGCTGCGCTGGCTGATTCGATCCTCTCTGGCAGTTGGTCGCCTTGCAGGTCGGTGACCATGTGAGTGAAGGTCCGCACGTGCTTGGCAAGGACGTCCGGCTCGGGACAGTTGGCCAGCGAGGCCTTGAAGGTCGCTCTCGACCTCCTCGGCTTCCCCGACACTCCCGGCGTCCGGCTGACCGCCACCGACGTCGCCGTCCTGAAGGACTTCAGCTTTCCTGTCGCGCGGATCACCGCAAGGACCTCTGACACCACACCTTCCGAACGCACCGTGCCAAGTGGCCGCGCCCGGAAGGACCGGCTCGTCAAGCCGGGGGGGGGGAAGGATCGCCGACCGCACAGCTGGACCGAAGCTGTAGAAGGACGGACGGCCGGTGCATCTGCGTCGTTGCCCGGACAGGCTCCGGACACCACTTGGTGTGCGGCCTGGCGCTGATCTTGATCAGCGTGGATGATCAGCGGGCGAGTTCGCGAGGTGCGGGCGAGCTCAGGCGATGGGGAGGGGCCCATGGAATGGGTCGTTGGAAGTGGCATGGTTCTGGGCCTGCTGGCGGTCACCCTGGGCATGGCGTCGATGCGCACCGGCTGGACACTGCCCTGGGTGCGCCGTCGTGTCACCCGCCCTCGCGTCTACGGGCTCGGAGCTCTGCTGGTGGGCGCGCCCTGCGTGATCCAGGGGTTGTTCTACTTCCACGTCGTGCCCAGCCCGTCCTGGGAGTTCCGCTTCTTCGGCACGAACGCCCTCATGTTCTCCGGTCTCCTCCTCATGGGAGTCAGCCAGATGCGGCAGTCGCGCCGTAGGAGCGTCTGAGCAGCCCGGACGGGTTGACGTTACGCATCCGAGCTGACACCTCGTGGAGCCGCAGGTCAGCGGCTGCCCGGGAGCCCGGCGTGCGCTGCGGGGGCCGGCTGTCGGCCGGTGATTCAGGCCGGGGCACGCGGCTCATGGCGGGCGGCCCGCGACCGGGAGGGCTGGGGGCACGCTCCGGAGGGGTTCGACGCCGCACAGACGGCCGGCTGCTGCTGCGCTTTCGGCAGGGCACCGGCATGGCGGTGCGGACAGGCCCTGTCGCGGGCATCTGGCGCAGGGGCGCGCCCCGATGGCCGCTCCCGCAGCTCTGGGGTCGCGTTCGCCCGGGCAGCGTCCGTGTCCACCAGGACGGCACCGTCCGCCGTAGGCAGCGGCTGTTGCCGGACTGGCGCCGAGCGATGCCTCATCTGACCGCGGTGAGTGTCGCGTAGACCACGAGGTTGCCCTGGTATCCGGTGTGCTTGGCGTAGCCCCCGCCGCAGGTGATCACCCGCAGTTCGGCGCGCTCGGAGATGCCGTACACCTTCTCGCTCGGGAAGCGTTGCTTGTCGTAGACCTCGAGGGCGTCGATGGTGAATACGGCTGTGCGCCGGTCCGCCCGGTCGATCTCGATGGTGTTGCCCTTGGTCAGGGCGCCGAGCTCGTAGAAGACGCCCGGGCTGCCGGTGGGCAGGTCCACGTGGCCCGCGGTGACGGCTGTCCCGGCAGATCCTGGTGCCGTGCCCTCGCTGTACCAGCCGGCGCGGTTGGGGTCGTCGGCGGGCGGGGGTTCGAGCGCCCCCGATGAGTCGAGGTGAAGCTTGGTGACGGGGGCGTTCACGTGGATGGCGGGGATCCGGAGCCAGAGGGGTTCCGCGGGCGGGAGTGGCGACACGGCGGGGCCGGCCGGGGCGGCGGTGCGGTGGACCGAGGCACCTGGCAGCGGCGAGAGTGCCTGGCGGGCGGAAGGCTGTGGTGGCTGCTCGTCGTGTACCGCGCCGGCCAACAGTACGGTCCCCGCCACGAGCGTCCAGGCCAAAGACCTGGCCGAAGGGATGAACGGGGATGAGGAAGAGTCGGTGGTACGTCTGGAGGCCA
Source organism: Streptomyces sp. 3330 (assembly GCF_031456635.1). Taxonomy (NCBI): domain Bacteria; kingdom Bacillati; phylum Actinomycetota; class Actinomycetes; order Kitasatosporales; family Streptomycetaceae; genus Streptomyces; species Streptomyces sp. 3330. The sequence continues at coordinate 1,355 of NZ_JAVDVA010000048.1, read as the reverse complement.
TCGCGGTGGGTTCTTTGCCTGCAGCGGGGGAGAGGGGAGGCGATCGGTTCCCGCCGGCTTCCGGGACCCGGGAGGTCTCGGGAGCCGGCCGGGTGGAGCCAGCCGGGGGAGCCGGTGGGGCAGAGGCAGTCAGATTCGGTTCGAGCGGCGGCGCATCCTCACCAGACCCCCTGCAGCGGCTGCGGTGACCAGCGCCGCGCCCAGGGCGAGCTGCGGGACTTCCCTTCCTGTGTCTCCGAAACCGGCCTCGACGGCACCGTCAGGCCGGCGGGTCGGGAGCTGGTACGAGTCCGTGATCCTGGTCCGCGGCGGGCATTTGACGGTTACGGTGTCGGTACCGGCCGAAGATCCTTCCGGCACGGTGAACTCGCCGGTGAGCACGCCCTTGCTCTCGCCTTCGAACAGGTGGAACGCCCCTGCCACCTCGGACTCGCCCTTGCCGTAGGTCACGTCCGCACCGCATGCGGTGGTGCTGACGGTGACCGTGGAGCCGTGGGAGGTCTGCTGCGGGCGAATGTCGAGACTTGAGTCACCGGCGGCCGCGGCGACCGGAATCTGAAGAGCCAGGAAACCGGCCACCAGGCCGATGCTGAAGCCAGCACGTGTACTGCCCACAAGAACCCCTCCAGCGGAGAATTGTTCGTTCTGTTCCGTCAAGTCTGGATTGTGCATCACTGCTGAGGCAACCGACGCTGTGTCACCTCCGCAACATGACGGATCGGCACAAGTCTCGCCCGGACAGGCGTATCGATTGCCTGAAAACGGGCATTCACGCAGGTCAGGGAAGTGGGAGCCGGAGGGGTGGGGGACTCGCCGCAGGTCGGCAATCAGGCTAGTGACAGGCGGGGCAGGTCCTCTGACGGTTCGGCTGGCTGCCGTGTGGGTGGGGTGAGGTCCGGGGGGTGGCGGGAGGGCGGTGGCGGGCTGGTGCACGCGGACGATGTGATCCAGGCCTGCCTGGTGGCGGCCGCGGGTCCTCGAGGAAGCGGTCTTCGTGCTGCCGCCGCATGGTGGCGGCACGCAGTGAGATACGGACAGGGCGGCGGTCTCACCCCGCAGGGTCAGCTGCGCGGGAGTGGGTGCGCATGCTGGTCATCGGTGGCTTTGCGCAGGGTGAGAGGAACACAGTGATCGCGAAGGAACTGCGAGTCAGCCTCCGGTCGGTGGGACGGTGGCGCCGGTCATGGCGCGAGGGAGGAAGACAAGCCCTGCGCCATTCGGGGCCGGCCAAGCGGCCGAAGGTCGGCGACCAGCGCCGTACTAGGCGCTGTTTCTCGGATCATGTGCGGAGCCAGATGATGAGTGCTGCGAGGGTGACTGTGCCGAGGTAGGTGTAGGCCCGTTTGTCGTAGCGC